>NZ_CP084580.1:2802039-3113377 GCF_021869765.1 Chryseobacterium sp. MEBOG06
AGGGCAGGAATTTGAACCTAAAGCAGAAACACCCACCTGTGGTTCTGCGGACCTTTGTTTTATTGCCAGAACAGATATTCATGAAATAATGAAAGAGCTAAAGCAGAAAAATGTAGAGATCATTGAGGGAATTGTAGACCGAACCGGTGCTGTGGGAAAAATAAAATCGGTCTATTTCCGTGATCCGGATCAGAATCTTATTGAAGTGAGCAATTATCTTTAAAAACGTTGTAAATAAAGTGCCCAAAATTCCGGTACTGTCTTGCTTTTTTATTATGTAATTCCATCCTGGTGTTTCCTGTATCTCCGATAGTTAAAGGCTTTAACCGGAAGTGTTCTACAAAACATAAAAGCTTCGCTACAAAATCTTTATAAAAAATGGAAAATCAATTGAGAAAATCTATTTAATTCTTTAGATTTCAAATTTAAAGCCTTAATTTTGCATAGAAATTCAGAAAATTCGGATTCTTTCAACAACTATGCGCATGAAAAAAATGATGATCGGGCTTTCTTTGGCCTTATCCATTGGTATATGGGGGCAAAAGACTCCTGCAAAAACAAGCAATCTGGCACCTTATAGCTATCAGACTTTCAATTGTGACAACAAAGGATATTTTGATTCTATTAAGTATAAAAAAGAGGAAATAGACGGCGTTAATAAACTTTTATATCAATTCAACGGCGTTCAGTTTGACATCCGTCCTGTTTTTAAGCTTTCTCAACTTGAAGAAATCCGTAAAAACAGAGAAACTTACTTAGAAGACCTGGAAAAACAGTATCAGGAAAAGAAAAAGGAACTATACAGCCTGAAGGTAATAGACCTTCCTATGTGGAAAAAACTTCAGGAAGAAACCATTCAGTCTTTTGAGAACGAATACCAGCTGAATAAAGAGGAAATCATGGCGTATTCTGATCCCTCCACTCTTAAAAACAGCAAGTATTATACAACATGCAGAGAGCATATTGATGCCATCTCATCTCCGGACAGAGAAGCCATGTTTGCAGCATGGAAAAATTATACTGAGCTTAAAAGCAAAAACAATTCTGACCCTAAAGGGGTAATGGCCCGATTCAATATTAAAATGAATGATCCGCAGAAAGAGGATTATGCAATGATTGATATGATTGGTCTGGGTTTTCATAACTGTGCCAACAGCAGCTTCAGGCAGAAACGTGAAGATGAAGAAGTAGTTTATAAGGATTTTGACAAGATCTTCACAAAGCTGAAAAGGAATTGTGATGAACCATAGAGCTTATTAATAAAAATATATAATAATAACAGTGTCCGGTTTGGGCGCTGTTTTTTTATTTAATAATGAGAGGTCGAACTCCCCCCAGAACAGTTAAGGAACGGTTAATCATCGGTTAACGCTCCGTTATTTCTTTGTGAAAGTTACAATTCCACCTATTTTCGTGAATCTAATAACACAGTCTCATGAAACCTATTTGTATTTTTCTGACATTCCTGTTTAGTATAGGAGTAATAGCACAAAAAATGCCTACAGTGATTCCTTTTTCTCTGGAAAAAAATTCGATTTATATGTATTGTAAAGTTAATAAAACCGATAGCATCAGGTTTCTTTTTGATACCGGTGCAGACGGTTCTGTGATCAACATCAATTCAAAGAAAAAAATACCGTTGAAAATTGACGGGAAATCTGAAAACAGAGGGTCAAACGGAATGAATACCGTTGAATACAGCTCCAACAATACTGTAGAGTTCGGAAATATACAGAAAACCAATATACAACTTACCATGATTCCTTATAACAACGCTAATTTTGACGGTGTTTTCGGAACAGACATGATGATAGGGAAAATTATTGAAATTGATTATCATCAAAAAGAAATTCGGTTTTATGATGAAAATGATCCTTCTGTCAATTTCTCAGGATATGAAAAAATGAAACTACATCTGATTGACAAGTATCCATGCATAGAAAGCAGTATCACGGCAAACGGCAAGGAATATTCCGGATTTTTCGGTCTGGACAGCGGAGCAGATGATGCACTCACTATGGCTGCCCCCTTTGCAAAGAAAAACGACCTGGCCAATGTGATGAAAAAAGTGGGAAAAGCTACAGCTCAGGGTTCAGACGGATCTGTATACGAAATGCCTGTTGTCCTTTGCCCCTCTGTCAAATTTGCTCAGAAATATCTGTACAATGTCCCGATTACCCTTTCCGGTTCCACAGAAGGAATGGATTCCACTGAAAAGATGGCAGGTTTTTTTGGAAATAAATTCTTAAAACGGTTCAATACCATTATCGATTTTAAGAATAAGTATATTTATTTTAAGCTGAATAAAAACCTATACTCAGAATTTAACTAGTATTACTACTGCTAACCTCTGACAATAGAACATGGTATACACTTCATTATACACAGTAGAGTTAACTGTTTTTCCAGTTATTTAAGAAGTGATTCTTCTTCGGGCGGGAAAGACAGTCTTCTTAACACTGGAAAGACGGTCTTCGCAGTGTTAAGAAGAGATCCTTCCAGGGATTATGCGGTAAGCAACTAAAAAAATATAAGTAAAAAAAGAACATAACTTCAGTGTTCACAATCATATACCTACATTATAAAAGCACTCCCGTAAGCCTCAAATAAATTAATAATGAATAAGTTATGATTTTATGGATTTAATTTCTTAATTTTGCACCCCGAAAATAAGGAATACCTATGAAAAAAATTGGTGAGCACAGAACGCTTCTTGGGGTAGACAAAAATGCTACTTTAAAAGAATTAAAAACGATTTACAGAAATGTGATGAAAGATACACATCCTGATAAGTTTATCAATGATGAATCCGGAAAACTGGAAGCCGAAGAAAAAAGTAAATCTGTGATTGAAGCCTATCATTTTTTGGTAAGCATTAATCCTGAAACACAGGAAAAATATAAAGAGGAATATACTGAAACCATCACAAAATCTAATATTCAGGATTTTTATCTTGAAAAAGCAGTGTTGAAGGTTCAGCATTTGAACGGCAATATGTACGAATATATTGGTGTTCCAAGAAATACCTATATCAAAATGGTAAATGCTGATTCTCCAAGCCGTTTTGCAAGAAGACATATCTACGGAAACTTTATCTACAGAAAGTCCGGAGAGGCCATGGCAGATTAATTTTTTTCAAATAGAAATATATAAAGACTTTCGGCATATTCCGGAAGTCTTTTTTTGTTTTATTGGAAAATCGAAAAGGCTCAAATTACAATGGAAAAATGGGATGAAAGATGCAACATTATATGTAATAAAATTTCACACTTAGCAGATGAGAATGTTTAATTTTATTGCGTATTATAGGCTGACGAAATTTACGCTTATTTTCCTCTCTGTATTTTTTCCTCAGATAAGCTTATTTAAAACTAAAAAAGCGCCTCAGAAATTCTGAAGCGCTTTCGGTTAATTAAAGGTTGTTATTTTTAGTCTAAATGTTTAGGAGTATATCCGTCCTCACTTAGTTCTCTGTGGTCATATTCAGCCTTCATTTCAGCTTCATAGTCAACTTTGGTATCTTTCCCCATTCTGCGTAGAATAGAGTCAAATAAAGAGTATACTACTGGTACAATGATCAGGGTAAGGAATAGTGACGATGTCAAACCACCGATTACTACCCATGCAAGACCTTTGTTCATTTCCGCTCCTGCTCCTGATGCCAATGCGATTGGTAACATACCGAAGATCATGGCAATGGTTGTCATCAAAATCGGACGAAGACGTGCGTGGTTGGCCTGAATCAAAGCATCGTGAGTGTTGGATCCCGCTGCTTTTCTGGCATTGGTAAAGTCAACGATAAGGATCGCGTTCTTGGCTACCAGACCAATCAACATAATCATACCCAACATGGTAAAGATGTTCAATGAGTTAGCTGTTAAAGCAAGGATTACCATTACCCCGATCATCGCCAATGGAATTGAGAATAATACCACGAACGGATAAACGAAACTGTCATACAGGGAAACCATTACCAGGTATACCAATACGATAGCTGCCAATAACGCAATACCTAACGTACCGAAACCTTCCTGCTGGTTTTCCATATCACCACTCCAGATGTAGTCTACACCTACAGGTTTCTTCTTGCTGTCCATGAACTGCTTAGCCCACTCGTTAGCCACATCACCTACCGGTCTACCTACCGCTTTTGCTCTTACTTTTACGGATGGAGATTTATCTCTACGTTCAAGTAAACTTGGTCCTGAACCCATCTTCACATCAGCAAACTGGCTCAGACGAACCTGCTGCCCCTGAGGGTTTGTAAACATAAGATTTTTCACATCATCAATAGATTGTCTGTTGACATCTCCAAAACGGATGTTGATATCATATTCATATTCTCCGGCTCTGAATTTCCCATCGGTATTTCCGTTAAATGCTGTCTGCATTGTCTGTCCTACACTTGAAAGATTTAAGCCTAAAGAAGCCATTTTATCTCTGTCAATACTTACCTGTACTTCAGGGTTTCCTGAATCTGTAGATAATTCTGCATCTACTGCTCCCGGAACTTTTTTCAGTAATTCTAAAATTCTGGTTGCTTCTTTTACTGCTGTTGCATTATCCGGAGCGGTTACCACCATTTCGATTGGAGCATTTTCTGCACCCATAATACCGATTGGAGCTGTTTTGAACTCAACTCCTGTGAACTTCTCTTCTAACTGTCTTTTTATTTTCGCAGCTTTGATGTTGGTACTTTCAGAACGTTCAGATTTATCTGTCAGGTTTACCTGAACCTCAGACTGGTATGTAGTTGCCTGAGCTCCTCCAAAACCTGTTGACTGCTGTCCTACTGTGGTAATCAAATCCACAACATCTTTATCGTTTCTTAAAAACTTCTCAACATCTAATGTTAACTGATTTGTTTTTTCAACTGTTGCATCTTTCGAAAGCTCCATCTGTACCAGGAACTGACCACGGTCAATTGGCGGGAAGAATTCACCCCCAATGAAACCGAATGCTACCAGCATGAATGAACTGATCAAAACAATGAATGTGATAATCACCGTTGAAACTCTTCTTAAGGTAGTTTTCAAACACCATTCAAGAATACCGGTAATCCAGTGTGTAAACTTATCAATTAATCCTTCAAACCAAAGGATAAATTTCTCAAACCAGTTCTTACCTGTTAAGTGTTCTAGTTTACCGAATCTTGATGATAACCAAGGAATGATGGTAAATGAAGCTAACAATGATAATAAGGTTGCAATTACTACGGTGACGCAGAACTGGGCAAGAATGTTCGCTACAAGCCCTGAGCTCATCGCAATTGGCAGGAATACCACTACAATTACTAAAGTAATCGCAGCAACGGTAAACCCGATTTCTGAAGCTCCGTCATAAGCTGCTCTGATCTTACTTTTCCCCATCTCCATGTGACGGTAGATGTTTTCCAGTACTACGATGGCATCATCCACAAGGATACCTACTACCAGCGACAGTCCCAGTAAACTCATAAGGTTCAGAGTATACCCCATTAAGTTCATTCCAATGAATGCAGCTATCAGGGAAGCCGGGATAGAAACCATTACAATAAATGCGTTTCTGATACTGTGAAGGAATAATAGCATCACAATGGCCACAAGAATAATCGCAAGGAATAAGTCGAAAATTACGTGGTTGGCTGATTCCAGGGTGAACTCTGTTGTATCATTTACGATTTTCACTTTCACTCCCTGAACTTTATACGCTTCTTCTACCGTTTTAATCGTCTTCTGAACACTTTCAGACACTGCAACGGCATTGGCATCAGACTGTTTTTTAACCTGCATCAAAATGGTCGGAAACTGATTGAATCTTGCTACTTTTTCAACGTCTTTCTGAGCGTCAAAAACGGTTGCTACATCAGATAAACGAACCTGAGCTCCATTTTTATTAGAAACTACAAGATTGTTCATTTCCTCAATTGACTTGTATTTTCCGGATAGTCTGATGGTAGATTTTGCAGTTCTGGTTTTCAAACTACCTGTAGGGAAATCAAGGTTTGATGAAAGAATAGACTGTTGTACATCTGCTATTGAAAGTCCGTACCCCTGCAATTTCTTTTCATCCAGATTCACCTGGATTTCTCTTTCCTGTCCACCTACAAGGTCTACCTGTGCGACTCCGTTAACACGGGAAAAGATCGGTTCTATTTTCTTATCTAATAGATCATAAAGATCTTTACTGTTCAGTTTATCAGATGAGATACTCATCGTAATAATTGGTAAGTCGTCTAAAGAGAACTTATTCAAGGACGGTGCTTTCACATCTTCCGGAAGGTCTGCCAGAATAGCATTTACCTTTCTCTGGGCATCATTCAAAGCGTAGTCTACATCTGCCCCATCGTTCAGCTGAACCATGATAACAGACAAACTTTCATATGAAGAAGATTCTACTTTTTTTACGTTTTCCAAAGATCCCACGGCATCTTCAATCTTCCGGGTGACGGAGGTTTCCACCTCTGCCGGTGAAGCTCCCGGATACACCGTAGAAATTGTTACCATATTGGTTTCAAACTTCGGAATCAATTCGTATCCCATGAGCGTATAACTCAGGATACCCCCAACGTCAGAATTGTAAATAATACAATAACCAACGATGGTCTTTTAATCGATATTTCTGCTAACTTCATAAACCTACTACTTTATAATGTTTACTTTAGAACCATTGTCCAGGTTGATCTGTCCGCTGGTTACTACCTGCTCGCCATCATTCAGTCCGCTTAGTACCTGAACTTTATCACCGTAAACTTTTCCTACAGTCACTTTGATCAATTTGGCAACACCATTCTGAACAACGAAAAGCTGTCCTGAACTTACCCCGTTTACAAACGCCTCAGCAGGAACTGTAAGCATATTCTGAGTAGCGGCACCGTTGTTTGTTTTAAAGGTAGCAGTGGCATACATACCCGCCTTTAAATTCCCTCTGTTCTGAACTTCGATTTCAACAGGGAAATTTAAAGAAGCATCACTTTTTGGAGCAATAAATGTAATTCTACCTACGAAAGAATCTTCAGGTAAAACGTTTACTTTAATTGGAACTTCCTGACCCATCTGAATTTTTCCGATCTGGCTTTCATCTACTAATACAGACAATTTTAAGCTATTGATATTCACAATTTCAAACATTGAAGTTCCAATGGAAACAACCGTTCCAGGCTCTACCATTTTTTTATTGATCGTACCGCTGATACCTGCACGGATGCTTGTATCATTTACTCTTACTCCCTGAGCTTTAACGGCAGCCTGCATATTTTTCAGCTGCAGTCTTGAGTTATCAAGCTGTTGTTTTGTAACACCACCTGTTTTGAATGCGTTTTCGTAGCGTTGGTTATCTATGATCGCGTTCTGAAGGTTATTTTGAGCCTGCGAAACGTCTACTTCGATAGCATCTCTTTTGATTGTTGCTAAAACCTGTCCGGCAGAAACTCTGGAGCCTTCTTTTACCAGAACATTGACAATACGACCTGCAATTTCAGAAGACTGGTTCATTTCCTGCTTAGGAAGGAATGTTCCGTTTGCCGAGTAGTCCGTATCAATATTTTCTCTTGTAACGGTTACAATATTTACGTTGATTTTATCTACCTGCTTGGCAACCTCCTTTACTTCCTTAGTCTGTTTTTCTTTGTTGCCAGCAATCTTATAAGCGGCCAAACCTACAAGTACAGCTGCTACGATGATATATATTAAAGTTTTTTTCATTGTCTATTATTGATTTTGTAATGTGTTTAACTCTCCTTTCGCTTTAATTACCTTGATCTCGGCTTGTTTATAGTCCAGCAATGCATTAGAATAGTTCTGTTTAGCCTGTGTAAGCGAGTTTTCAGTATCCAATACTTCAGTAAGTGTTGCCAATCCATATTGATAGTTAGACTGGGTATTCTTCTGTACTTTTTCTGCCAGGTCCACATTATCTTTCATACTTTGAATATTGATTATAGCATTTTCCATATTAGAAATCGCATTTTTATAATCTAAACTAAGGTTGAGCTTTTTATTCTGGATGTCCTGATCCAGATCCAGAATATCAATTTCTGCCTGTTGAATCTGAGATTTGGTAGCCCCACCCATGAAAATAGGAATCTTGATGGCTACACCAATTGAAGCATAATCACCCCAGGTAGTTCCCTGGCTGGATCCTGTAGTATAAGGAAATTTATTCCCTAATCCCTGCCATCCATAGTTGGCATTAAGTCCTACCGTGGGATAAAGATTAGCTACAGTTGCTCTTTTACTATATTCTAAAAGTTCTTTCTGTTTATTTAAAACTTTTAATTCTGAACGGGTTTCCAAATTGACAGTTGTTGCCAATAATTCCGGATTAGGTACAATCTCTTTTTCTTCAAGCTCAATAGACGTCTCAATAGGAACTCCCATATAAAACTTCAAAGAATTTTTTGAAACTTCAACAGCATTAATCAGCTGCTGCTTATTGGATCCTATATTGGTAAGCTGAACATTGGTACGATCCAAATCGATTGGTTTTGCCAATCCATTATCTACGAGACTCTTGATTACATTTCTTACCCGTTCAGTATTGGCATAGCTTTCTTGCACGGTTTTAAGATTCTCTTCCTGAACGAATACCTGATAGTATGCCGTAGCTACATTCTCAATGATCTGCTCATTGGTTAATTCAGAATTCAAAAGGTAAAATTCCCGTGTTGATTTTGCAGCTTTAAGACCAATAAAAACTCTCTGGTCAAAAATACTCTGGTTAAGAGTTACAACGTTTACAGATTGCCATTTTGTTCCGAAAGCAACCGGAATAAGCTCACCTGGTTTCCCTAAGATTTCTCCGGGAAGTACAGACTTCTGCAAAACTGGGTTGTACGTATTGTTTATACTGGCACTTATCTGAGGTAAGGCCCCGGCTCTGGCTTCACCAATCTTATATTCGGCTTTTTTTACCTGTAAGGCTGCTTTCTTAGCTTCTGCCTTATTTTGAAGTGCCTGTTTTATTGCTTCCTGCAGAGAAACCTGCTGCTGGGCAGACACCGATGAAAAACCGAAAATCATAAATGCTGCAGCTATCCCAATTTTTAGCTTTGTAGCAGTTATACGTTTTCTTTTCATAATTTTATACTTCGTTTATTTTTTTATTAAGTTGCTTTCGTCAATTATTCCTAAAGGACGAATGATTTTCAGAAATACTTTATACTTTCTTAATTTTTAAACAACATGTTGATAATTATTCCTTTTCGTTCAGAAATAATCTGATCATATTCTTCATCATTTATTAAAAGATTCTCCATAAACAATGGTCTTATGGCACTTGGAAAAACTAACAGTGAAACCATGTTCAGGATAAACTGAACCGGAGCCATTTTTTCAATATTTCCCAATTCCATTTCTTTTTCGATATCACTATACATCTGGTTTAGTATATCTTCTTCAATTTCTCTCTGATGGCAGTTTCCTTTATTAATCTGTGAAACAATATAGGTTTCCAGATACGGATACTGAAGACTCGTTGCAAGGCTGCTTTCTATGAACTGGCTAATCTTCTCCTTAAAGGGCAGGTCGGCATTCTGAATAATTTTAGATTTTTCCTGCTCTACTTTCTGTGCTTCATCAAAGATGATCTGCAGCAGTTTATCTCTTGATCGGAAATAGTAGTTGATAAGGGTTCTGTTCACTCCTGCTTCATCGGCGATCTCCTGCGTAGTAGCATCAAATTTTCCTTTCACAAAGAATAAATTCTTCGCTGTCTCCTTGATCAATTCCTGTGTTTGGTCTTTTTTTGCTTGATTTGACATTTTTGTTAAACAAATTTGTGCAAATTTATATCAAATTTTATTTTTGACAAAATTGTTAAACAAAAATATTAAACACAATTATTATGATATCCATCATATTTTTTGAAAAGAAATCATGAATAAGAGAGTTGTTATTATTTAATGGAAAGCTGATTTTTATATCTTTGCCGCAAAAATTAATAACCGATGAAAAAAATTTTATTACTGTTCTCAGTTTTGAGTGTAATACTTCTATTTTCACAGAAAAAGACTTCGGAAAACAATTCATACTATTTTTACGAAAACAAAGGCCAGATCATTGATCAGGACGGGAAAGAAAATAGAGATGTGAAATACCTCTTTCATTCCAACGGGCTGAATGTACAGCTTCGCTCCGGCGGGTTTTCTTATGATGTATATGAAGTAAGGAAAACAGCTAATTCCAACTTCTTGCAAAAAAAAGAAAATATTCTTCCCAATCCTAAGCTCTATAATACTGATGAATTCATTTATGAAAAAATGAATCACAGAATAGATATTGAACTTTTAGGTTCCAATAAAAAAGCGATTATCACAGCAGAGGGCAGATCCAGGGATTATGAAAACTATTATAACCTTCCCAATAATTCTAAGGGTATAACTAACGTGCATCGCTATCAAAAAGTAAAATACAAGAATATATACCCAAATATAGACCTGGTATTCTTCAAACCCAAGGATACTTTAAAACCCATTGAATATAATTTCCTCATCAATCCGGGCGGAAAGGTTTCAGATATAAAAATGAAATTCAATGGTTCTCCTGCCTTAATCAAAGACGGTAAACTAACCATGGCTGTAAGGTTTGGCGAGATTCATGAAGATATTCCCAACAGCTGGATTGCAGGGAGTATTCAGAAAAACATTGATGTTACTTTTAAAGATTTTGGAAACCAAACTTTTGGCTTTACTACTCCAATCAATACTTCAAATAAAATGATCGTCATAGATCCTGTACCTACAAGAATATGGGGAAGCTATGCAGGAGGCTATGGGGATGAATATGGAAAAATGAAGACAGATATTCAAAATACAGGTTATTTACATGGAACAACTACCAGTACAACAAACTTTGCAACATCAGGAACATATCAGCAAAATTTAGCAGGAAATTTCGATGCTTTTTTAATGAAAATAAATAAAGATGGTCAAAGGCTGTGGGGAACATACTACGGTTTTGGAATGACGGATGGATTTATGGATGTTGATTTTGATGAAAGCTTTAATATTTTTGCGGGAGGAACTGTTCAAAGGGGGCCATATAACGAAAATATTGTTTTAACAAAATTCAATAGTAACGGAAGTCTCGTATTTGAAAAGGAATTTGTTTCAAGCAGACAAGATGAGCTTTATACTGTTTCTTATAACCAAAATCATGTATATATTGGCGGAGATGCTTTCAGTCCAGATTTTCCTACAGTAAATGCAATGCAGCCTACAAAATCTACTCCTATAGGATATACAGACGGTATTTTAGCCTCTTTAAATTCCACCACGGGCAGCGTTGACTGGGCAACTTATTTTGGACGGAGTGATGGTTCTACGTCTATTTTTCACATTTTCTCTTCTGTTAATGATCTGGAGATTATTGGAGCTACACAATCTTCAACCATTCCTATGGTTAATGCTTTCCAGTCTGTAAAAGGCGGTGAATCTGATGGTATTTACTTAAAAATGTCAAAATCCGGAAATAACATTCTCAGATCAAGCTATTACGGCAATTCAGGGTCTGAATTAGTATGGAAAGCAAGAATTGTTAATAATACTTTGATTCTTGCCGGAAAATACTCTACACCAGCGTCTTATATGGGACAACCAGGTGTATGGCGTGTGGATTTAGCCACCAATGCAATTACAAAAAGCTACTTTAATTTTACCGGAGACCCTCAGATATTAGCCTATCCAGACACTTCCGGTAATGTCTTCTTTACAGGACTGCATTCAAACGGACAGCCCGACATATCCACTCCGGGGGCATATATGGGAATGCCGGCCATGTATATTTCAACATTCTTAATTAAATACAATCAAAACGATGTAAAAGAATGGGGAACTTATTATAAAGGAAATGGAGCTACACAATTAGGTCTGGTAACAAAAGATGAAGACGGCGCTATTTATCTTACCGGAATGTCAAGTGGAAACTCTTCCGGTATTGCAACTCCCGGAACATTCCAACAATCACAAGGCGGTGGTAATGATATGTTTATTGCAAAATTTCAAGACTGTACTTCCGCGGCAGTAGTTACTTCCAATTCTCCGGTATGTCCTAATAACACGGTTCAGCTCAATGCTACAGGAGGGACAACTTACCATTGGACCGGACCCAACGGCTTTACATCAAATCTGCAAAATCCTACTATTCCCAATGCTGCAGCGGCAAGCTCAGGAAATTATACATGCCAGGTTTCCGGCTCCGGAGCCTGTGACGGTAGTTTTACGGTAAATGTTGTCGTAGGCGATGCTATTGCCCCCGTTCCTAATACTTTCAGCTTAGCAGATATCTCAGGAGACTGCCATACAGTAATCACCAATTTCCCAACCGCTACGGATAATTGCGCAGGAACAATTACTGCAACAACAACGGATCCACTATCCTATTCAATTCCCGGAAACTATATTGTCCATTGGACTTATAATGATGGTAATGGAAATACTGCAAGTCAAAATCAAAATATAATTGTTACATCACCTTCTCTTCCGGTCGCAACTAACTTAAATCAAACTTTCTGCGCTACCAGTAATCCAAAAATATTAGATATTCAGGTTACAGGTCAGAATTTAAAATGGTATGATGCTGCGGGAACAGTCTTGCCGGTAACAACACCTCTTGTGAACGGACAGACTTATTATACTTCCCAAACGATCAATGGCTGCGAAAGCAACAAAATTGCAGTTCAGGTAACGGTAAATACCACTTCTAAGCCAAGTGCAAATGCTAACCAGGATTTCTGTGCTTCTGCCAATCCTACATTAGAAAAATTGATCATAACAGGGGTTTCACTGATATTTTATAATGCTGCGGGGACTGTATTACCTGTAACTACTCCACTTATCCATGGGCAGACCTACTATGTAACTCAAACTATCAATAACTGTGAGTCTGAAAAAATGGCCATCACGGTAACACTTTCTTTAGGCAATGTTCCCGCAAAAGGTTTTGCAGACACATTTTGTAATGATACTACCGGAAATACAATGACGGTTAATCTTCATAATTATGACGCCAGTATCATTAACAATCCGGGCAGTTATATTATCACGTATACTGATGGAGCAGGAAACCCTATAGCCAACCCATCTGCTTATATTATGAATACAGGATCATCACTTATATATGTAAAAGTAGCTACAACAGATGGATGTTTTAAAGTGGTAAGACTGGATCTGACTATCAATCCAAAACCTTTTGTTAACCTTCCTGAAAAACTGGATTTCTGTCAGGGAAAGTCAGTTATTCTGGATGCAGGATCAGGATTTAAATCTTATCTGTGGAATACCGGCGCTACCACTCAAACCATTACAGTATCAGTTCCCGGAACATATTCGGTAAAGGTCACCAATAATTTTGGATGTGAAAACAGCAGCTCTACGCAGGTTACCTATTCATTACTAGCTCATATTGTATCGATAAATATTACTAATAACACCGCTACAGTTATCCTTTCCGCATCCGGAAACTATGAGTATTCTCTGGATAATGCTACATGGCAGGACTCTAATATATTTACCAATTTAACAATGGGAGAATACACGGTGTATGTGAGAACAAAGTCCGGCTGTTACATCGGGCAGAAAAATTTCTCTATATTTAATATTCCTAATGCTATAAGCCCTAATGGGGACGGAGTGAATGACACATGGAAAATATCAGGACTGGAAAATTATCCGGGAACAGAAGTTTATTTATATGACAGACAAGGCGTCATAATTTATAAAGAAATTATAAACAAGAAACCCTTCCAATGGGATGGCAAATATGATTCACAGCCTGTGGCTACAGGAAATTACTGGTATATCATCAAAGTTTCTGATGGAAGAATATACAACGGCTGGCTTCTCATCAAAAACAGATAGCAACAAAAAAGAGCAGAAAATTCTGCTCTTTTTATTTTTTATAGTAATTTGATTTTGTCTTCTAAAATATCAATGATCTTATCCTTATAAAGTCCGCCGATAGCCTTTTTAAAATTCTTTTTGCTCATATTCAGCTCATCTTTGATTTCTTCAGGAGTTGATTTATCTGACACATAGAGAAGGCCGTAATTTTCTTCTAGCTTATTCAGAATTTTTTGCTTGAATTCATCAATATTCTCAAAACCAACCGGCTGAAGGGAAATATCAATTTTACCATCTTCACGGATATCTTTTATATATCCTGTCTCCTCTGATAAAGGATATAATTTTTTAAAAACATCAGAAGCATATATCAAACCGATATACTGTTTATTGATTACCACATTCCAGCCCAATTCGCTTTCATTCATCATTAGAAGATCTACTTTGTCTCCTTTTTTGAACGGAAGATCCTGATATTGTGGATTTCTTTTGAATTTTGTGGTTCCTGTAATCAGCCCCATCTCTTCCTCCACGTAGATATAAACCAGATATCTTTTTCCTTCGATAATTTTGGTTTTCTGCTGCTTATAAGGGATAAATAAATCTTTGATGATTCCCCAGTCCATAAATGCACCACTTGGAAGGCTCTGTACACAGCCCATTACGGCGAACTCACCTACTTCAGCCAAAGGAATTTCAGTAGTAGCTTTTAATTTGTCGTCATCCTGATACACGAAAACCTCAACCTCTTCTCCTGTTTCTTTTTCTTCCTGGATGAAAATTTTGGGCAGAAAAGCTTTCTCGCCGGATTCGTCCACGAGCATCCATCCTGAATTGATTTTTTCTGAAATTTTTAAAGTCTGAGTTTTTCCGAGTTGCATTGATGATAAAATTAGCTGACAAAGGTACGGAAATTTGAAGATGTCAACCTAGTTAATACTGTTATAATCTTTCTAAGACTCACTTTATCTTTCATAAAACCTGCAAAACGTGTACATTTGAATAAAGAAACGCTCAAAAATATGAAAAAATATTTTGTACTGACTTTAATCTTCTGTCTAATCTTCTCCAAAGCTCAGGTATTGAAGAAAACAGCAGTTAATCTTGCCTACCGTTATACAGGAAGAAACGTACTGCAGGCCGGATTAGAATATAGATTTGGTGATGGTAATTATAAATCTATCATTATTGGCCCTTCCATTCTATATACCCGTATCAACGAGACAGATAAATTTATTCCGGAAGCAAATATTAATTTTCTCAATAACGGAATGATGTTTGGTATATCCGCGAACCAGTATTCATTGGAGCCTAGACTTGGCATTTCATTATTCAATGTTTTCTTTATCAATACAGGATATGCTTTTCCTATTCAAAGAGATAAATACTTTAAAGGGGTAACCTTTGGGATACAATTCAATATTGCTCCAAATAATACAAAATTTTACGACCGGATGAAGATGATGTAAGAAGGATAAGTTTTAGCTTAGGCTGGTCTTTGTGATAAATAATAAATGGACTTAAAGCCCGTCTGTATTACATTTTATCAGATTTAGGTTAGAGAACCTTCATGTATTTGTACATCTTCTTCAAACCTAATTTTTCAAAAATCAGTTTCCATTTTGATAACGAAAAAGGAGAAACCTGATGGTCTCTCCTTTTTATATTGAATGATTAAGTCTCCTAATCAAATTTTACATATGGATTGGTCTTTTTCCTGTAGCATCCAATGCAGCTTCTTTAATAGCTTCTGCATATGTTGGGTGAGCATGAGAACTTCTTGCAATATCTTCAGCACTTGCACGGAATTCCATCGCAATTACTCCTTCTGCAATAAGGTCAGCAGCTCTTGCACCTATAATATGCATTCCTAAAACCTCATCCGTTTTTTCGTCAGCAATGATCTTCACAAGACCATCGATATCACCACTTGCACGGCTTCTTCCTAATGCTCTCATTGGGAACGAACCCACTTTATAAGCGACACCTTCCTCTTTCAGCTGCTCTTCAGTTTTACCTACTCCGGCAACTTCCGGCCATGTATAAACAACACCAGGAATTAAATTATAATTGATGTGCGGCTTTTGCCCTGCTAATGTTTCAGCAACAAAAACACCTTCTTCTTCAGCTTTGTGAGCTAACATTGCGCCTTTGATAACATCTCCGATAGCATAGATATTAGCAACATTAGTCTGTAAGTGGTCGTTTACTTTCACTCTTCCTCTTTCGTCAAGCTCTACTCCCGCCTTTTCAAGACCAAGACCATCTGTATAAGGTCTTCTTCCTACAGAAACCAGACAGTAATCTCCTTCTACTACTACTTCTTCACCTTTTTTATCTTTAGCAGTAATTTTTACGGTATCACCGTTTCTTTCAACCGCAGAAACCGCAGTAGAAAGCATAAACTTCATACCCTGTTTTTTAAGAACTTTAGTCAATTCCTTGCTTAAAGCTCCATCCATTCCAGGGATGATTTTATCCATAAATTCAACAACAGTTACCTGAGCTCCTAATCTTAGGTATACAGAACCTAATTCTAATCCGATAACTCCACCTCCGATTACTACTAAATGTTTAGGAATTTCTTTAAGGTTTAAAGCTTCTGTAGAAGTAATCACTCTTTCTTTATCTAAAGAGATGAAAGGTAAAGCGGTTGGTTTAGAACCTGTTGCAATAATTGTATATTTGGATTCTACTGTTTCAGAAGAACCGTCGTTTTTTGTGATTTTAATCTGAGTTCCAGATTCAAAGCTTCCTAATCCTTCAAAAACAGTGATTTTATTTTTGTTCATCAGGTAATTGATCCCGTCTGTATTCTGTTTTACCACTTCATTCTTACGCTCAATCATTCTGGCAATATCTGCCTGAGGCTCATTGATGATAATTCCGTGGCCTGCAAAATTGTGTTTTGCATTTTCGAAATGTTCAGAGCTGTCAAGAAGCGCTTTTGACGGAATACATCCAACGTTAAGACAAGTTCCGCCTAAAGTTGAATATTTTTCAATAATTGCTGTTTTGAAACCTAATTGAGCTGCACGGATCGCAGCTACATATCCTCCAGGACCAGAACCTATTACGGTAACATCGAATTGACTCATGTTATTGTATGAATTTGTTTATTATTATCTATCTTAATTCTCACAAATTTACATATAAATTACCAAGCACCAAAGTGAGTTTTATCAATTTTAAAAATGATAATTATATGCTTTAGTTTTATGAAAATTGTTATTTTATGAGCTTTATATTTCCCTCACCGTCCTCCTTCAAATAAATTGCGCCAAAACAAATGGTTTTTCAGCTAATATTATAAACTCACATCCAGTTTTCCCTGCCCAAATGCACCGGTAGTTTCAAAAAAAGAACCGCCATACACATACCATTCAAGGCTTTCCAGATATTCTACTGCGTTTTCCGAAGTGATCTGTGAACGGTCTTTTTTCGACACTATTCCTTTGTACCATCTTCCTGATTTGGAGAAGCTTTCATATTCCACAAAATAATGAATCCATATTCTCTGGCACAACTTGCACTGTTGAATCGTTACCTCTCCGTATCTTCCATTAGCATGATCTGTACCTAATTCCGAGCTTCTATACTCAGTATAATTAGAGTCAGGTTTTTCACAAGCGCATCCTATTTGGGGAATTTTATTCATTTACATCTATTTTATCAGATCCAAATCTAAGAAAATAAAACTGCATGAAACAAATGACATGGTCATATTACTTCATGAGATCCAGCAAAACTTTCTCATATTCATCTAATATAATATTCTTTGAAAACCTGGATTTAATTGAATTTTTTATAGCGTCTCTGTTATAGTTATTTTGAAGTACTTTTATAATCTGCTGGGCAAAACCGTCATAATTTTCAATATCTGCAACTTCACCATTTACATTGTTCTGGATAATCTCATTAATCCCTCCCGGGCAGTTATTGGCTAGTGAATAGGTTCCACAGGCTCCTGCTTCCAGAAGAACGTTGGGAAAACCTTCATATCTTGAAGAAAGGACAAATAAATCAGCATACTTCAGATACTGATAGGGATTATCCTGTCTGCCATGGAAAATAACTTTTTTCAATCCTAAAAGTTCTTTTGTCTGCAGGAGAAGCTCTTTATCTTTTCCGTCACCCAGAATATGAAGCATGATGTTTTCATTTTTCAGTCTTGAAAAAACCTTCAACAGATTATCAAAACCTTTTCTGGAAGATAAATTGCCGATTGCAACCACGTTCTTATAATTGTATTTGAAACATTCGGGTTTTAAAGACAATGCTATTTTATCCTCAATAAAATCAAAATCTACAGGGTTATTGATCTTAACAATTTTTTTCTTTTTAATATTAAAATTATCAACAAGATCATACATCATATCATCACTTTGCGCAATAATTCGCTGATAATTATTGTAAAAATTATAGAAAAATTTAATCTCTTTACGGGTTACATGCTGGGTAACCACATTGGTTTCTCTGGCTATAAATTTTGTTCTTGGAAACAGTTTGATAAATAGCGACAAGTAAGCATTCACTTCCCCAAAACCGGAAAACACAATATCAGGTTTTCTTCTGTAGATCTCTCCTAAAATTGGCTTTAATGAATGTCTGATTCTCTCAGTATTGATATCTATGATTTCAATATCTTTTTTCAGGAAATTAAGATATCCGCCTTTTTTACGTAACAGCAAAATCTTTGGCTCAAACCGATCTCTGGAAAGATGATTCGCTATAGTGGTAACAATTCTTTCAGCACCCCCGGTTTCTAAGTCCGGCAGGATAAATATTACTGATATCTTTTTCATTAGTTAAAGTTACTAAAAACTTTCATTATGAGTCAAATATTGAGACGCTGAAGATTGCTTATAAGCAAAATTTAATCCTTCTTAAAAGTGAAATACTATTCAATATTATGTTGGAATAATGCAAAACTTTGTCTGCGATAAAATTGAAAGTGTTCTTTTATTCATTGCAAATAAGATCCTCACTCTTTCTTTGCTGGAAATCTTTGATTTTCCAGCGTCTTATATATTCATAGTAAGATCAATTCTTTGCGCCTTTGCGTGTTCCAATATTTAATAATTATTCAAAAAAATATTTTCATTTAGTTGACAAACAACAAAAAAAAATTATTATGGAATAACAAAGTTGGAACATATACAATAAAAAGCTCCCTTTTTTCAAAGAGAGCTTTTAATATTTTTTTTAAAACGTCCTTAGTTAGCTACATCACTGATAAATTTAATTCTCAGCATTCTCACTTCTTCATCAGAAAGTTCATCTCCGAACTCATCAAGTAGTACTTTCATACTATCACTTTCGGATTCATTCATGAATTCCATGAAGCCATCCACAATATCTTCATCAAAATTATCTTCAATATAATAATCGATATTCAACTTCGTTCCCTGGTATACAATACGCTCCATTTCTTTCAGAAGCTCATCCATAGAAAGATTTTTAGCTCTTGCAATGTCTTCAAGATCGATTTTTTTATCTGTACTCTGGATAATGAAGACCTTGTGGCTTGATTTATTGGCCACCTGTTTCAGTACCATATCCTGGGTACGTTCTATATTATTATCCTCAACATATGTTTTGATATAATCGGCAAATTCCTTCCCGTATTTTTTAGCTTTTCCTTCCCCTACTCCATAGATTTTATTGATTTCATCTACACTTGTTGGGTACTGAACTGTCATATCTTCCAAACTTGGATCCATAAACACAGTATAAGGAGGAATTCCATGTTTTTTGGCAACTTTTTTCCTTAGCTCTTTGAGTAGATTAAAAAGGTTCTGATCAAGACTTCCATTAGCCTGCTGCTGTACCTGGTCACTCTCTGCTTTGGCTTGTGTAAGATCAAATTCTCTGTCTTCAGCTATTAAGAAATTCTCTTTGGATTTACCATTCAGAAAATTTCTTCCTTTTTCGGTAATCTTTAGAACACCATAGGTTTCAATATCTTTCTGTAAATAACTCTGAACCGTTGCCTGTCTCAGAATCGTTTTCCAATAATTATCTTTTTCTTCTTTTCCAAAGCCAAAATAAGAGCTTTGCTCAAGTTTATAAGATTTTGTCACTGCATTTTCCTTTCCTACAATAACAGAAATAAGGTCTTTGGACTTAAATTTTTCTCCGGTGTCATTAATCAGTTCCAGAGATTTCTTTAAATCTAAAGTAGCATCTTTTAATTTTGGGGGATTGGATGAATTGTCACACATATTCGCACCAGCTCCTTTCACCGGATCAAAGTTCTCACCAAAGTAACACAGAATATACTGTCTTCTGCTCATAGAAGTTTCAGCATAGCCTACTACTTCATTCAGCAGCTGCAATCCTATTTCTCTTTCAGAAACAGGTTTTTGTGCCAGGAATTTTTCTAATTTTTCAATATCTTTCGGATCATAGAATGCCAGGCAGTGTCCTTCTCCACCATCTCTTCCTGCTCTTCCCGTTTCCTGGTAGTAGCTTTCCAATGATTTAGGAAAATCATAATGAATCACAAATCGTACGTCCGGCTTGTCAATTCCCATTCCGAAAGCAATGGTAGCTACAATAACATCTACTTCTTCCATCAGAAATTTATCCTGATTGGCTACTCTCACTTTCTGATCAAGACCGGCATGGTAAGGAAGTGCGTTGATTCCATTCACCTGCAGAAGCTGGGCAAATTCTTCAACTTTTCTTCGGCTCAGGCAATACACGATCCCTGATTTCCCTTTATGCTGATTGATAAATTTAACGATCTCCCTGTCTACATTGATTTTAGGACATACCTCATAATATAGATTTGGCCGGTTAAAGCTCTCTTTAAACACCAACGCATTCGTCATTCCTAAAGTTTTCTGGATATCATCCTGAACTTTAGGGGTTGCCGTTGCTGTTAAAGCAATCACCGGTACGTTGGCGATTTTATCTATAATCTGTTTCAGATTTCTGTACTCTGGCCTGAAATCATGTCCCCACTCCGAAATACAGTGTGCTTCATCAATAGCAAAGAATGAAATCTTCACATCTTTCAAAAACTCCAGATAATCATCTTTAATTAATGATTCAGGAGCTACATACAGGAGCTTGGTTTTGCCGCTTTTTATGTCGTCAAAAACCTGTTTGGTCTGCGTCTTATTCAATGATGAATTCAATACATGTGCTACCCCATCATCCGATGAAAGGCCATTCACTGCATCTACCTGATTCTTCATCAACGCTATTAGGGGTGAAACGACTATTGCCGTACCTTCCGAAATAAGTGCCGGAAGTTGATAACATAATGATTTTCCACCTCCCGTAGGCATCAAAACAAAAATATCCTTCCCATTCAATAGGTTATCTATAATTTGTTCCTGCTGGCCCTTAAATGTAGAAAACCCAAAATACTTTTTCAATTCGCCTGATAAATTGGCTTTTTTTGCGCTCATCTAATTTTCTATTGCTAAATTTGCATGTCACCCAAAGTTATAACATTTCTGCTTAAAATAAAAGCGAACGAATTTATAAAAAATAAAACTTATATTAAATATTCTTTTTAAAATATAACGTTTTTTAAGAACTTTTTTGTATACCTTATCATCATAAAATGGATAGAACTAACATTGTATCAATTGCTAAAAGCACTTTAGAGATAGAAATTTCTGAACTTGAAAAATTAAAAAACAGAATTGATGACCAGTTTGCCCAGGCAGTAGAGATTATTCATTCAGCAAAAGGGAAGCTGATTGTAGTAGGAATAGGAAAATCTGCCCATGTCGGCAATAAGATTGTTGCAACTCTTAACTCTACGGGAACACCTTCTCAATTTTTACACGCTTCGGAGGCTATTCATGGAGATCTGGGAGTGATCCAGAAACAGGATGTTGTTTTGTGCATCTCCAATTCCGGAAACTCTCCTGAAATAGCGAATCTTGTTCCTTACTTAAGGGATTATTCTTCGGCATTAATCGGAATGACGGGAAATAAGAACAGTAAATTAGCTGAATTTTCAGAGTTTGTCTTAGATACCCATGTGGATGTTGAAGCTTGTCCTAATAAACTTGCACCAACAAGTTCCACAACAATTCAGATGGCCCTGGGTGATGCTCTTGCAGTTGCTTTGATGGAACTCAATGATTTTAAAGCTAATGATTTTGCCAGATACCACCCCGGAGGGAGCTTAGGAAAAAACCTCACCTCTAAAGTGGAACAATTCCTTTCTTCACAGAAGCCTCAGGTAACAGAAGATGCTTCAATAAGAGATGTTATCATCTCCATCAGTGCATCAAGCCACGGAATCACAGTAGTTACCCGTGAGGATCAGATCATTGGAGTCATCACAGACGGCGATCTGAGAAGGATGCTGATGAAGGAAGAAGATATCAGTAAAGTATTTGCAAAAGATATTATGTCTGCCTACCCAAGAACCGTAGAAAAAGGTGCACTAGCTAAAGAAGCGATGAAAATTCTAAAAGAAAACAATATCGGGCAGCTGGTAGTGACAGAAAACGGAAAGTATTTCGGAATTATAGATCTGCATAAACTTTTAGACGAAGGAATTAATTAGAAATCTGAAGTTTGAAGTAATTAAGATAGAATGGCTCATCAGAATTTTTTATTGTAAAAAATGAATATTAAAGAAAGGGGATATGACTTCAGTTTATATAAACGGCAATAATTTAAATTTCAAACATCAGACATTTATCTAAATATTTCATAAATTTGTCACTTTAAAAAATTTATTCTGTGAGTGAAGGTAAAGACATGTCCTTTCTAGGGCATATTGGAGAATTAAGAGGGCACCTGATCCGCTCAATTATTGCTATAGTAGTTGCTGCATTTGTGGTTGGTTTCAATATCAACTGGATTATGGACCATATCTTTTTTGGCCCAACGAGGAATGATTTCCCTACTTTCAGAGTTGTGAATCACTTTTCGAGAATGATTCTGGGAGAAGACAGTATTCATCTTCCAAAAGAGTTCCCAGTACGTGTACAAAGACTATATCAGCAATTCAATGTGATGATGGCGGTTTCTGTTTTTGGCGGAATGGTAGCGGCATTTCCATATATTGTATGGGAGTTGTGGCGTTTTATTGGTCCTGCTTTGCATCCAAGAGAGAGAAAGAACTCCATCTATATTATTAATTCGGTATGGATCCTTTTCATGACCGGAGTCCTATGTGGTTATTTCTTAATCCTTCCATTTGCTGTTAACTTTGGAGTGATCTTCAAAATTTCGGATATTATAGTTCCACTATATGACTTAAGTGATTACACTACTTTATTCCTGCAGGTAGTTTTAGGTATGGGGATTATTTTCCTTTTTCCTATTCTTATCTATTTCCTTACAAGCATAGGAATTCTTACTCCTGCATTTATGAAGACCTATCGCCGTCATGCAATTGTTTTGATCATGATTGTTGCTGCGATTATTACTCCGGCAGATGTTTTAAGCATGATAATGGCCGCACTTCCACTGCTTGTGTTGTATGAGTTCAGTATTATGATGTGTACATTCACCTATAAAAAAGTACAGAAAAATAACGGAACCCTTCCTGCTGTAAAGGAATAACAAAAAAACAAAAGGCTATTATATAGAAATAATTTATTTAATAACCTCCCCTAATCAAATACAGGTGCTAATTTCCCACTCGGGAGGTTAGCACTTTTTTTTGATTTCCATAGTACTACCTGTTTTTTCACTAAAAGACAGGAAACAAAAAGAAGATGAATCATTCTAAAAATTAACTTTAAGAACAGAATATGACAGAATTAACAGTTTTTATTAAATAAATAATAAAAAATAGTATATTTATCGACATCATTACAATTATAATAAAATATGAAAAAGAGAATTATTTTCGTTTGCGCATTAGCATTAAGCTTAACCGGTTTACAGGCACAACGCTGGGAACCGGTCTCTGAGAAAGTGACCCCTATAAGAAAGGAAGTCAATGTTTTATATTCCTATAAGTTTGATCTTGCCTCTTTGAGGGATTTCTTAAAAAATGCTCCTGAAGCGGGACACGGAGCAAGTCCGGTAATAGTCTCCCTACCCACAACAGATGGGAAAGTTGAGAGGTTTTCTGTTTATAGCTCACCGGTAGTAGAGAAATCTATGGCAGAAAGATATGAGCTAGGGGCCTATACAGGTATAGGAGTAGATAATCCTAATAAGCGGATCAGATTTAGTACTGCACCTAATGATTTTCAGTCTATGCTTTTTGACTCCAGTACTGGAAAGTATGAGTTTATTGAGCCTCTTAATAAAGAAAAAGATGTTTATGGAGTCTTTTTTAAATCAAACAAATCGCAGAATGATCCTTTTGATTGCAGAACCTCAGAGCCTGAAAGCTCAAAAAAGGCAATCGCTAAGCTGTTAAAGTCGAAAAATGTCCTGAAGGGCTCAGGAAATTTTCATAAAAATAGTGAGCAGAAATACAGAACTTATAGAATCGCCATTTCTGTAAATGGTGAATATACGCAGCTTGCGGGGGTGTACCTGGTGCAGCAGCCCGTATCAATGCTACGATGAACCGTGTAAACGGAGTATTTGAAAAGGATTTTGCTATTCACATGATTGTTCAGGATTTCCCTCAGCTGATCTTTACTGATCCGGCTACTGATCCCTATACAACGGTTGTTACCAATGCTCCTGCAGCTTGGAATCTGGAAGTTCAGCAAACCCTTACCAACACTCCGGGTGTAGGCAGTGGAGCTTATGATATCGGACATTTCTTCGGCCACAAAGGAGGTGGAGGAAGTGCCGGTGATGTAGGAAACGTCTGCAGAAATCCTGTTGACAATGATGATGACACTTCAAAAGGAGCTGGAATTACATCACCGAGTACAGCCAATCAGCCCTTCGGTGATAACTTTGATATAGATTTTGTGGCTCATGAAATTGGCCATCAGTTTGGGGCTGCCCATACGATGTCTCTTGCGCTACACGGTGCTCACATGGAACCTGGTTCAGGATCTACAATCATGGGGTATGCAGGGATTACCAATGCGAATGTTCAGATGCACTCAGATGCTTATTTTCATACCAAAAACATAGAAGAAGTAGCAAAATATACCAACTCTCAGGACTGTGGTAACATTACACAGGTTTCCAATACACCTCCTGTAATACAGCCGATGGCCAGCAAAATGATTCCAAAAGGAACTGCTTTTGTATTGACTGCTTCTGCAACGGATGCTCAAAACGACCCAATGACCTATACCTGGGAACAGTATGATCTTGCAGCTTCTACTTTCGGACCTGTAAATGCAGCCCGAAATAATGGAGCGAACTTCAGATCTCTGACCCCAACAACCTCTCCTACACGTTATCTTCCTAAGTTGTCCACCGTTCTTAATGGTACTCTTTCAAATGCCACAGATTTTGAAACCGTTTCCAACGTACCTAGGACGATGAATTTCAAGGTAACAGTAAGGGATAACAACCAGGATATCAGCCAGCAGCAAACTCAAAGCAGTTTGATGAAGGTAGATGTTGGAAATGAAGGACCATTCAAAGTGACTTCAACTACAATATATAATAATACTCCTGCGGCAATTACCTGGGATGTAGTGAATACCAATAATGCTCCCTATAATGTGCAAAATGTAAAAATAGACTACACCACAGATAATGGTACTACATGGACCGTGATTACTCCGTCCACTCCAAATGACGGAGCAGAACCTTACTCATTTACTTCCTTGGCGGCCAACTCTACAGTAAAACTAAGAATAAGTGCTGTGGATAATATATTTTATGCAATAGGTAATGCTACTGTTTCTGCATCTGCAGGTGCGTGTACTACAGCAGCGGCAACAGGAATTACGGTGACAGGGATTACAAAATCTTCTGCAACTGTGAAATGGACCGCCCTGCAGGGAGCCACTTATTCTTTAATGTATAGAAAAATAGGAACAACAACATGGACTACAGTTCCTGTATCTACCAATGCCTACAATATCACCGGACTTATGGATGCCTCTCAATATGAGGTACAGGTAGCCAATGTATGCGGAGGAACACTAGGAAGTTATTCCACGTCAACCAATTTCTCAACCCTTTCATTCGCAAAATGTAATATTACAGGAACAAGCGCAGCTGATGAGTATATCTCTAATGTTACTGTAACGCCTGTAGGAATGAACCCGGTTTCAAATAGCAGCAGCAATACTCCTTATACTGATTATACCGCAGATCCTTCGAAATTGATTACCCTTTCACAGGGATCTTCAGGAAATGTAATCAGTATTACCAAAGCATGGACCAGCCCTGATCAATACAATGACGGAGTTACGGCATGGATTGATTTCAATAGAGACGGAGTATTTTCTTCCTCCGAAATGATCTATACCAGCGTACCTAGTATAATTACTCCTGTTTCAGGAACCTTCTCTGTTCCTGCAGACGCTTATACCGGAGGAAATGTTATCATGAGAGTTGCATTAGGCTATGATGTTCAGCCAAGCAGCGGATGCAGCAGTCTGCAGTACGGTGAGGTTGAAGACTATCCGGTTATTATTCAGCAGCTGCTTGCTACCACTGACGTGATCAAAGATAAAGCTTCAATTCAGATCTTCCCTAACCCGGTAAGTGATATATTAAATGTAACACAGGTTTCATCTAAAGCTTTATATACCATCACCAATATGGCAGGACAGAAAGTAATGAGCGGTCAGCTTACAGATAATAAAATATCTGTATCAAGACTAAGCACAGGAGCTTATATTATTTCAATTGAGGATAAAGGAACAACTTCAAATCTGAAATTCATCAAAAAATAGCATATTATTATAATATATATATATTAAAGCCCGGTTATTTCCGGGCTTTGGTATGTATTAAAAAAAATAGCTGATCAATTTTTGTTCTCTGCCCTTTGGCTGTTAATTTAATTTTCTATTTTTGAAAAGATTATAATAAAGTATTAAATGAAAAAATTATCATATACACTCTTATTTGCATCAGGGCTGGTCTTTGGTCAGTTCTTTGAAAAAGATAAGGTTTTCACCAAACAGGATACGTTAAAGGGTTCCAATACTTCATTCCGGGATTTCTGGGATGTAAAGAAATATGATCTTTCTGTAGAACCTGATTTTGAAAAGAAAAGCATCAAAGGAAGCAATAAAATAAGCTTTGAAATCATAAAAGATATTACCAGCCCTACATTCCAGATTGATTTACAACAGCCTATGAAAGCTGATAACGTATCCGGTAACTTTCCTATTGCCAATTATAAGCAGGACGGTGATTTTATTTTTATTACCACTCAGAAGAAATTTAAAAAAGGAGAAAAATATAGTATTGATGTTACTTATTCCGGAAACCCTACAATTGCTAAAAATGCTCCATGGGATGGTGGATGGGTTTTCACTAAAGATGAAAAAGGGAATCCATGGATGAGTGTTGCAGATGAAGGAATCGGGGCATCTATCTGGCTTCCTACCAAAGACATATGGAGTGACGAACCTGATAATGGGATCGTTATGAAAATTATTACTCCCAATGATCTTGTAGGCGTAGGAAACGGAAGATTGATTGATAAAAAAACTGAAGGCAGCAAAACAACGTATACCTGGCAGGTGAAGAATCCAATCAATGCGTACTCCATCATTCCTAATATTGGTAAGTATGTGAATTTTAAAGATACTTTCGATGGGGAAAAAGGAAAGCTCGACTTAGATTACTGGGTACTGGATTATAATCTTGATAAGGCTAAAAAACAGTTTCAACAGGTAAAACCTATGCTTTCGGCTTTTGAATATTGGTTCGGACCTTATCCATTTTATGAAGATTCCTACAAACTGGTAGACTCACCGTATCTAGGAATGGAACATCAAAGTAATGTGGCCTATGGAAATGACTATCAGAACGGCTACCGAGGAAGGGATCTTTCCGGAACCGGTGTGGGAATGAAGTGGGATTATATCATCATCCATGAAAGCGGCCACGAATGGTTTGCGAACAATATCACGGCAAAAGATCAGGCAGATATGTGGATTCATGAGAGTTTTACCATGTATTCCGAAGTCCTTTTTACCGAAAAATATCTGGATAAAAAATCGGCAGATATCTATATGATAGGTCTTAGAAATATCATTAACAATGATGTTCCTATCATCGGAAAATATGGGGTAAGGAATGAAGGAAGCGGTGATATGTACCCTAAGGGAGCCAATATGATTCATACGATAAGACAGGTCATCAATAATGATGAAAAATTCAGACAGATTTTAAGAGGGCTGGGTAAAGATTTTTATCATCAGACTGTTACCACCCAGCAGATTGAAAATTATATTTCATCAAAATCAGGAATTGACTTTTCAAGTATTTTTGATCAGTACCTGAGAACTACAATGATTCCTACTCTTGAATATTCTCAAAATGGAGAAACCCTGAAATTCCGCTATACAGAGGTCGTGAAAAATCTAAAATTACCTATAATAATCAATGGTGATCAGACTATTACTCCTACTGATCAGTGGCAGACTGTAACCCTTAAGAAAAACAGTCCGGTTGAGTTTAACCCGAACTATTATATTAATTATAAGAGTGTTCAATAAAATAAAAAGGCAAATTCGCGATTCAGCAAATTTGCCTTCTTGCTTTTCTGTAATAAAATTTTAAGAAAAGTTTAATACTCCCATCCGTAACAAAACGATAAAAAAAGCAACTATTTAATTATAAGATTTAAACCTAATGAGAAAAATAGCATTAAGTCTGGGCCTATTCGCAGCTTTCTTAGCGAATGCACAGTCCATCAAAACAACTATTGACCTTGTGAATGTAAAAGATGACAAGGTTGCCGTTACTATGGAATTTCCAAAAATGAAATCCGGTGATGTCAAATTTCATTTCCCTAAAACAGTTCCCGGAACCTATTCTGAAGATGATTACGGAAGATTTATAGAAGGAATTAAATTCTATGATAATAAAGGCAAAGAACTTACCTATACAAAAGTAAATGATAATACATATTCTTTAAAAAACGCTCAAAACCTGAGTAAGATATCTTATCTGGTGAACGACAGTTTTGATGAAGAAATGGATACGTCAAAGCATAAAGCTGTTTTTTCTCCGTCAGGAACGGATATTGAGCAGGGAAAAGTTTATATGGTTAATACTCACGGATTTATTGGCTATATAGACAATATGCAGGATGTTCCTTATCAGCTGATTATTCAAAAACCAACTGATTTCTACGGTACAACAGCTTTAGTAGATCAGGATAAATCAGATTCTACAGATACCTTTACATTAGCCAATTATGCTAAAGTAACAGATTCGCCGTTAATGTATACCAAGCCTGATTTCATTACCTTCAATGCAGGAGGAATGGAGCTTGTTCTTGGAGTGTACTCTCCGACCGGAAAATACAAAGCAGCGGATTTTAAAGATAATCTGGAGAAAATGGTTATTGCCCAGAAGAAATTTCTGGGAGATATGAATACCAACAAAAAGTATGCGATCATGCTTTATCTTGCCGGAGGAGACGGGCCGAAAATCAAAGGATTTGGAGCGCTGGAACACCATGAGTCTACCAGCGTTGTTCTTCCTGAAGGAATGCCGAAAGATGCTATTGACAATACGATTACAGATGTGGTTTCTCACGAGTTTTTCCATACTGTCAACCCATTAAAAACCCATTCTGAAGAGATTCATTATTTCGATTATGCAGATCCTAAAATGTCTCAGCATCTATGGATGTATGAAGGCGGAACAGAATATTTTGCCAATTTATTCCAGGTTCAGGAGGGTCTTATTGATAAAGAACACTTCCTTCAGAGAATTGGTGAAAAAATAGCAAACTCCAAAAATTATGATGATACCATGCCATTTACGGTAATGAGTAAAAATGTATTGAAAGAGCCTTATAAAGATCAGTACAGAAACGTTTATGAAAAAGGAGCTCTGTTGGCAATGTGCCTTGATATTGAGCTGAGAAAGCTTTCCAATGGAGAAATGGGCTATCGTGATATGATCAGAAAGCTGTCTCAGAGATTTGGAGAAAACAAACCTTTTAAAGATGATAAGCTGATTGACGAGCTGGTAACCGTAACAGGATATCCGCAGGTAAAAGATTTCTATAATAAATATATTGCAGGAAACCAGCCAACTCCCTACGCAGAATACCTGAAAATGGTAGGTGTAGATATACAAAAGCAGGAAAGCCGGCCTCTTTTCTGGTTTATTAAGGATCCTAACCAAACCGGTTTTGATGATAAAAACAATGCATTTGCTTTCGATGAAAGTTCCGCCCTTTCACCTTTCGCAAAAAGTATAGGATTTAAAATCACCGACCAGGTACTTGCTTTAGATGGAAAAACTGTAGATATCAAAAAAGTACAGGATTTCATTGGCTATACCCAAACCATCAAAGACGGGCAGGATGTCACGGTAACTATCCTGAGGGATAATGCCGGAAAGAAAGAGAAAATGACTTTAAAAGGAAAAGCTATTCTTGAGAAAATGACCATGGAAACACCCGTATTCAAGGCCAATCCAAGTCCGGAAGAGCTGAAACTTCAAACCCAGTGGCTTACTGGTAAAAAATAGAATAAAGGCGAGGCTGTTCTGAAAAGTTCAGCCTCTTTTTTTAGATATGAAATCCTTCTATGAGAATATTTATAGCAAAAAAATAAACGTTATAAGTTTAGAAACCTATAACGTTTTAATATTTAATCAGGAAAGATATTTTATTTACCCTTTTTTTATCGTTATTCTGAAGGTACTTCCCTTTCCTATTTCAGTCTGAGAAATCTTAATATCTCCGTTGTGGTACTCATGTATAACCCTTCTTGCTAAGGAAAGCCCCAGTCCCCAGCCTCTTTTTTTGGTAGAATATCCGGGATTAAAAGCATTTCTCGCCTGCTGTTTTGTCATTCCGCTTCCGTTGTCTTTTACTTCCACCAGAATATTTTTGTTCCTTTCAAATACAGACATGGTGATGGCTCCCTCCCCTTTCATAGCATCTACTGCATTTTTCACAAGGTTTTCAATCACCCAGCTCATCAGAATTTTATTATGCGGAACCAAAAGCGGATAGGAAGGAAGATGGAGCGTGAAATCTATTTTCCTGGAAATTCTGGTTTTCAGGTAATCATAATTCTCCTGAATCGTTTCATTGAGATTCATATCATTCAGCTCAGGAATAGAGCCTATTTTTGAGAATCGTTCAGAGATTGTTCTTAGTCTTTCGATATCTTTTTCTATTTCATGTACACCTTCTGATTCGGGATTATCCAGCTTCATGATTTCCATCCAGCCAATCATTGAAGACAAAGGCGTTCCGATCTGATGGGCTGTCTCTTTAGCCAGACCTGCCCAGAGGTAACCTTCATCTGTTTTTTTAATGGTTCTGAAAAACCAGAATGAGAAACCAAAATACAGAAGAATAAACAATCCCAAGATATAAGGGGAATACCGCAGATTGTTGAGCAGCTTCGAGTTATCATAATACACAAACTGATTATTCCCGTCCGGCACTTTGATCTCTATCGGATCATAGTTTTTCTCCATATTCCTTATAAGATCATTAAGCTCTTCGGGGTTTTTGATGGTGCTTTCAGGGATATTCCTGTAATACCCAAGATCAAGAATCGGATTTTTGTACTTATCCGTTACAATAAACGGAATGGTATTATTAATATTAAGGATATCCGGGAGCAGATCCAGAACGTCAGTATCCGGAGTTTTTACTTCCTGCTGTATCCGAATGGCTTTGGAAAGAAGGCTGATCCTTTTTATCTCCTCTTTTCTGAGAAAATTAATAAGCGATGTTGAAGCCGCTACAATGGCAATTACCAAAGTAGTCATAACTACAAAAATAATCCAGTTATTCAGTCTGGTGAGTATTGATTTTCTCAAAGTTATTTTATTTTAAAATATTCAGGATTTTCTGCAGTTCTGTACTTCCGCTACCCTGATAATTGTTGATAATAATCGAGAATACATATTTTTTGCCATCTTTAGCGGTATGATAACCGGCAAAAGATTTAGTGTCTCTCATCGTCCCGCTCTTCATTTTCATGCCATTGTCCTGCATGGGAAAACCATCGTAATAGGCATCAAACCATGACTGTTTTTTAGCATATAAAAGAGCCTGTACTTCTGCTTTCGCGGCAACGTAGTTCTGAGGGGAAAGTCCGCTTCCGTCTGCAAAATTGATCATATTTGGGTTGATTCCCTTTGATTTCCAGAATTCTTTCAGATAAGAAACTCCACTTTTAAAGCTGGGATCTTCTTTTTTCTCTTTTCCAAGGGTTTTAATTAAAGTTTCACCATAAAGATTGATACTTTTTCTTAGAAACCAATAAACAATTTTATCCAGAGATGGAGACTGATAAGTCAGAATGATATTGTTTTGGGGAGCTTTCAGAATCTGTTTACCTTCTATTTCAAGCTGTGAATTCGTCACTGCTTTTCCGGAAAGCTCAACTCCTGATTCCTTCAGCCACTGTTTCACCTCTGCAGCCAGCTGCAAAGGCGGGTTAGGAGTAGATCCGGAAACCGTTACAGCCTTTCCTCCCGGAAGCATTCCGTTAATCAGGGCGACATTAGAATGAGGGGCAGTGAAAATCAAACTCTGATCTGAGCTTCCTCCCGTTTTCAGGTCATTCAGCCATTGTACTCCTTCTAAAGGATAAGAAAATCCTTTAAAATCAGTCCCGTTCATGGTCATATCAAACTGGTTTTCTCTCCAGTTGATTCCCCAGACTCCTGCTCCATAATAATTTCCCAGATCATCCCACGGCCATCCTCCCGGAATAGTCTGATGATCAAAGTAAGAATCATCAATCACCAGATCGCCTGATATTTTTTTGATTCCTGAGCTTTTAAGAGCTTCTATAAATTTTTTTTTAAAATTTTCGGGTTTATAGCCCTCATAGCGCCAGCTTCCCAGTGTAGGATCACCATTGGAACGTATAAAAAGATTTCCATTTAAAGTTCCTCCTGACAACGTTCCGGAATATCCGGAAGTTGTGGTATAGGTATAATTCTTCCCTAGGGTTTCCAGAGCAGCGGCGGCTGTGAAAATTTTCTGGGTAGAGGCTGTCGAAAGCCCCTTATTCCCCTGATATTCATAGATAAAACTACCATTTTCATCAGCAACATAAAATGACAGGCCGGAAGAAACAGCGCCGGAAGAATCCATAAAATCTTTGGTTGCTTTATCCAGTTTCTGAGCAATATTCTGAGCAGAAACAACCTGTATACACAGGGTAAGGACTGCAAGTGTTTTTTTCATTACATTGTAGTTTGGTTCTTTACTTTACTGCTATTCTGAGGTTCTACTGATTACAGCAGTCTTTTTAGCATTGTAAAACTTTATCAAATATAGTTAAAAATGCATCTTTTCATATTCTCTGAGATCTGCATATCCAAAAAGGACCTGATGATCAGGAGATTTCTCGAATGACCGGTCATATCTAAAATATTTTTCATAATCATCTTCATCTATATAGATATCGATCTGACAGGCTTTTATATAATTTCCTTTATCACTATGGCTTTCCTGAGACATTTTAGAATTATCCCAGGACTCATTGTGGCAGCGAAGACACCATTTTTTGTGAATGGCTTTGTTCCCGCATATTTCACAGTATTCCAAATGCTCAAACAGTTCAGAAATATTCTTTTGCTGATCTTCCGGAAACAGATGAAGAGGAAGCATTTTCAAAAGAAGATAATAGTTAGGCTCCTGCCACGAAAAACTTTCCACTTTATCCTCTGCCACGGATCTATCCTCTTTATACAGCCATACTCTCTGAAGATCATAATCCACTTCAGCTCTAGCAATATCCCGAACATTAATAATGCTCTTTTTTCTGACTTTAATATTCAGGTCATCATCAAGCTCAATCATTGACTGGCGATCAAGATAATGATTCAGACATAAAGTGGTTTCCCCGGAATCAACAGTTCTTTTTTTTCCTTCGCTTCCACAGATCTCACAGGTTTCTGCAGATATAACCAGATATTTACCGGTAATATCTTTAATAATCCCGTTGAGTTCCGGATTTTCTGAGTAAGTATAACACCTTAATTCTCCAGACATTTCTTTTCCGAAGACATCTTTTTCAAGATTCCAGCCTCCTATGGCGAATTCAAATAACATCTGCCGGATGATTTCATTCCATCCGGTACTGTTAACTGAGAAATTTTTAAGATTACGCTCTATAAAACGGTCAATATCATCCTGTTTCATTACAATGAACTTCCGGATTCTATTTCATAAGGTTCTTTATCTTTTTCAAAGATTCTCGTCAGTTCACTCCCTTCAACGGTTATATTGTTCCCGGTTCTTCTGATCCAGTTTCCTTCTCTCAGCCCTATTACTTTATTTTCATTCTGAGTAAGGAATTCTTTAATACGCGTTTCTCTGGTTTCTCCGTTGTGCTTCAAATCCGGGTTTGGATCCAGGTAATGAGGATTGATATTGAACGGAACCAGCCCCATACATTCGAAGCTCGGCGGATATACGATCGGCATATCATTGGTTGTTTTCATATTCTGACCGCCAATATTGCTTCCTGCACTGCATCCAAGATATGCTTTTCCACCTGTTACATTTTCTTTTAAAACAGACATCAAACCTTCTTCATGTAAAGTTTTAACCAATAAAAAGGTATTTCCACCTCCTGTAAAGTAGCCTTTGGCCTGATTTACGGCTTCTGCTTTATCTTCAAACTCATGAAGTCCTTTTACCTTAATATTGATGGTTTCAAAAAATGAGCGGGCTTTTTTCGTGTACTCATCATGAGAAATACCTCCGGGTCTTGCAAAAGGAATAAACATAATTTCGTCAATTCCTGTGTATAACTGAATTAATTCTTCTCTTAAATATTCCAGATATTCTCCACCAAAAATGGTAGAAGTTGAGGCTAATATGATATTCATGCGGGGATTTTAAATTATATGTATTAAAAAATAATCGAATGACAAAGATAAACTCAAACATCAACGAATCAAAAATTAAACTAAAAAAAACATGAATCCCGTTAATATTTTCTAAAAAAACTTAAAGCTTCTAAAATTTAAGCCTTTCTGGAATTATTCTTGAATTTCAGAAACCAGAACTTTAAAATATAAGATTATGAAAATGGCTAAGATTAATATTAAAAATCTATTTTTAGGTTTAATACTTGTAGGAAGTGCAGGTTTTGTAAATGCACAGACTACTCAGTCGGATAGTACTGCAGTTGCCGCAACTGCAACAAGTCAGGCAGGTAATCCTGCTATAGAAGGGCTCAAAAAACAAATTGAGGCAAACCCAAAGGATACAGAATCACTGGCAAAACTGGCAGCTGCCTACCAGGAAGCTTCAGACTGGCCTAATGCAATTGATACCTGGAAAAAAATATCAGCTTTATTACCAGATTGGGCTCCGTCTTATTACAGTCAGGCCTATGCCTATCAATCTGCTAAAGATGACGCTAATGCAAAAATGGCTTATGAAAAATATATTGCTACTGTAAAGCCTGCTGAAGTAGAGCAAAATAAGAAGAATCTGGCCTATGCTTATTTTTATATTGCTTTTTCAGAACAGCAAAGTGACCGTGCTAAAGCAAAAGAGCATATTGCAAAATCATTACAGTATGACCCTACCAATCAGGACGCTTTAAAACTAAGTAAAGCTTTAAATTCATAAAAGGATATAAATCCAGAAATTTTAAACTGCCCTCACAAAGTGAAATACTTTTTGGGGGCAGTTCATTTTTTATAACCATGTCTTTGTGGCATTTCTAATAAAAACACTCAGCCAACCCCACAAAAAAGGTTACTATCTTACTGCATAGGCGAAAAAGCCTACAAAAAGTGGGAACAGATAAAGCTGGATTCCTACGGAATCTAAACATTGTATAATTCTAAAAAAACTTGAGTTCACTTTAGAAAGTGTAGTACCTTCCTGTATAAAGAAGTTCACTTCAGATGAAAATCAAAGATTTTCAAAAACTTATGTGTACTTTATATCAGCAAAGCCCGAAGCTTAAAATAACAAAAGTATTAAAAATATTTTGTCACTTTTAACTTTCTTGAATCTTCGGTTTGTGGTTAAATAAAACATATAAAATTAATCTAGCTTTTGGTATTATACAGCTTATTTTCCTACCTATTCTGAAGTGTCTCGACCTGGCTACACAAGTACCTACACCCCCTTGGGTAAGGGGGTAAAGCCCCTTCGGAAGTACCTAAAGACCGTTCATCAAGTACCTCCAGCCCCTTATGCAAGAGGGTAAAGACCCTTCGGAAGTACCTAAAGGCCGTTCACCAAGTACTTCGAGACTCTTCCACCAAGCCTGCAGACCTCTGGAAGGCCATTTACGCTTTTCACGCCTTCATTCGGCAGCAGAACATCTATATATCTATCAAACTTTTCCTGAAATCATTCAAACCTTATTTTAGGAGGCATTTTTTATAAAAATCCAGTATTTATACGTAATCATATCATTAAAATTTGAAATAGTTTTGTAAATCCAATTTCACAATATCATTGATATATCTTGTTTTACGTAAAAAATAATCGCATAGATATATTTATGATTGATTAAAAACTAATATACCAAAAACTAATAACTAAGGCATGAAAGTTAAACATTTTTATTCCCTGATCGTCCTATGTACGGCGGTCCCCATGGCGTATTCTCAGGTAGGAATCAACACCCCTACCCCGCACGCAACTTTGGATGTTGTGGCAAGTACAAACCCTAATGTGACGGATGGTATTTTACCTCCCAGAGTTTCTAAACAGCAATTGGCTGAAAAAGAATCCGGAATTTACGGAAGTGATCAGACAGGAGCAATTGTTTATATTACAGACGCTACTGCGCCCTCTGGATCAATACCGAGTATAGCGCGGGTTGGCAGTATTCACAATACAGGATATCACTACTTCACAGGATGGCAGTGGGTTCCTTTTTCCGTAAATCTTTACAATTCGGATGGAATTCTTTCGGAAAACAGAGTGGTGACACAAGATGCCAATACTTTAGCATTTACTTCTACTTCTGTCAATGGTTTTTCTGTGGACGGAACTACACTTTCTGTGGACGCTTCTAATCACAGAATTGGATTTGGAACAAGCTCACCCGAAACAAAATTTCATGTAGTTTCTACCACTCCGGGAGCAAACAGATATAATCTTATTGATGCTACCACCGGAGCAAGTCAATATGGAATTATGGCCTTAAGAAATACTTCGGCTTTGGCTTCAGGAAATTATTCTTTACTTGGCTTTACCAATAATGGACCCTCTGCGGGAGGTGCCAACTGGGTGTTGGGATCTATTCGTACCGGGGCAACGTTGACGAATGGTACAGAGGAAGATTTCTATATTGGAAATTCAATAGGCGGAATTTTAAATGAAAAAATGAGAATTAACCCTATCACAGGAAATATAGGTATAGGAACAACGGCTGCTACGAACAGACTTCATATAAATTCTAACAATCCTGTTAGACTGGAAGGACTACAGCCTTCTTCAGGCTCTACAGGAACTTTAACGGTGAACAATAAGGGTGTTGTACAACTACAAAACTCATCAAGCATAAGTGCCGTAAGAGGTACTGGCTCTGCAATCATCACGTTGAATAATACACTTACCAACACCGTAATTTCCACAAAAAATTTCGATAATCTGAATGAGCTTACGGGAAATACATTCACACCGGTTTCAACCGGGCTATATAAGATTGATTTTATAATTAATTATCCTCAAAGAACTGTGGATGAAGACAATGGGGATGGCTATTTAGGATATTCTAAAATCAGCTTAAACGGAGTTCAGCAGTCATTCACAAGCACCAAAGTAACTGTGCCGGAAGCATCCGGAACCCCATCATTTGTGACGTGCACGAATTCAACGGTATTAAAGATGAGTGCTGGTGAGATACTTTCATTTCAGGCACTCTCTTTCGGATCAACGGCAGATTCTTCAAATATTACAGCACCTTTTGCCATTAATGTAATTCGAATAGATTAATCATTTATTTGACTGAAAATAAACCGGGTAAAAATTCCCATTTACCTTTAGAGACAGGATTCTATCAACACAGATAAAAAGGACATTTGCGCTTCAGCAGATGTCCTTTTTTATTAAACACTCTTGTAATATAACATTTGTAAGTGAGGACATTCCCGTTATCACACGATTTGTACGGTGTGATTTTTATTTCAAAAGACTTTGATCTTAAACGTTTTATCCTTCATTAATTTTTTTCCCGAAAAAATCTGTTTCTCCGTGCAAATGGCGGATGATCTTTTCAATATTCCTTTCTCTGCCTGCTTCTGTTTTCAGGTTATTGATGTACCGGATAAGTTCATTCTTTCTGGATGGGATCAGGTTTTCAAAGTTTTTACCTGCAACTGAACTGGCTTTAATAGCTTCATCCAGTTTGGGGTGGATAGAAATGCTTCTGTCAGAATCATCATATTCCAATTCTACTTCAATGATCTCTCCTACTCTCTTCGGCGAATTTTTCAGCATTGTTGTATTGATGTACAATCTCCATTCTCCCAGATACTTCATAAGGTTCTGCCGGAATTCTTTTCCATTCACAGATCCTTTCACCGGTATAGGGCTTTTACTCTTTTCTGAATTTTCAAAAATGACATTCAAAATTTCTTCGGGAACAAAAACAAAAGGATTGATCCCAATAATTTCCAATGTAGTGCTGAAGGTATTTGTTTTCATGAAAGATGAAGGTTAAGCGTTGACAGTAAAATTAATTATTAGATTTTAAATCCGCTGAATTTTATTTTTTAGTCAGTTTCAGGAACCAAACCCAAAATCCTAAACTTTCTGTTTTATCAATTCTTAACACTTTTCCGCCACTTTATGTTTCAATTTTAAGTTTCATCTCCTACATTAATTCCCTATCTTTGCATCAATAAATCTATTTATCAAAATGAAATTTTTTATTGACACAGCTAATTTAGAGCAAATCAAGGAAGCAAGAGACCTTGGAATTTTAGATGGTGTAACCACTAATCCTTCATTAATGGCTAAAGAAGGTATTCAGGGAACTGAAGCTATCAAAAACCATTACAAAACGATCTGCGAGCTTGTAGACGGAGATATTTCTGCGGAGGTTCTTTCTACTACGTATGAAGAAATGATCAAAGAAGGAGACGAATTGGCTGCTATCCACCCTAATATCGTTGTAAAAATCCCAATGATCAAAGATGGGATCAAAGCTTTGAAATATTTTTCTGATAAGGGAATCAAAACAAACTGTACGCTTATTTTCTCCGCAGGACAGGCACTTTTAGCAGCTAAAGCTGGTGCTAATTACGTTTCTCCTTTCTTAGGAAGACTGGATGATATCTCAACAGACGGATTAAACTTAATCCAGGAGATCAGATTGATTTTTGATAACTATATGTATGATACAGAAATCTTAGCGGCTTCTATCCGTCACTCAATGCACATCATCGACTGTGCTAAAATTGGGGCTGATGTGATTACATCTCCACTTCCTCCGATCTTAAGCTTATTAAAGCATCCATTAACAGACAGCGGACTGGCTCAGTTTATTGCAGATTCTCAGAAATTGGCATAAAACCAGACCACATTTTATATATAACCCCCGGAACTTCGTTCCGGGGGTTTTCAGTTTATGATGATAAATTAAATATCATATCTTGATTTAACTACTTTCTCACATCTGAATCCAAAAAATAAAAGATCATGAAAAAAAATATGCTTTTATTCGCGTTATGTTCTTTTATCTTTGGGTTTTCTCAAAACATCATCTTTTCAAAAGAAAAACTGGAACAGCTTGATGAATTCAATCATGAAAATAAGAGCCGGGCTTTTATCATCTATCAAAACGGAAATATCATTAGTGAAAAATATTTCGGCACAAAGATCATCAATAAGCAGCCTTTTGATGAAAATTCCAACTGGTACTGGGCTTCTGCAGGGAAATCTCTAACCTCTGTTCTCATCGGGATTGCCCAGCAGCAGAATTTCTTACATATAGATGACCCTGTTTCAAAATATTTAGGTAAATGGACAGGGATGGATAAAAAAGATGAGGATAAAATCACCATCAGAAATCTTCTGACAATGACTTCCGGAATAGATTACAATCAGGATCAGCAATGTAAATCCGGCAATTGTTTTGTGTTTAAGAATCCTGCGGGAAGTTTCTGGTATTATGACACTTCCGCATATTCCCAACTGGCAAAAGTAATAGAAAAAGCAAGCAGTAAAAGCATGGATCAATATACTTCGGAAAATCTATACGGTTCAGGAATTTCAGGAAAATGGATTCCTACTCAGAACGGGCTGCTGTTTTCAAGTAATGCGAAGAGCTTTTTGCAGTTTGGGAAACTGGTTTTAAACAAAGGGAAACTGAATGGGAAAACTTATTATCAATATGATGATTATTTTCAGCAGATGACCAGTACTTCCCAGAATCTGAATCTTTCCTACGGCTACCTGTGGTGGCTCAATGGGAAAGGTGAGATAAAAGTACCCGGATTTGAAAAGTCTTTCAACCAGTCATTGGTTCCTGATGCTCCTAAAGATATGTTTTCTGCATTGGGTAAAAATGGCCAAATTCTTGATATTATTCCCAGTGAAAATATTATTATTCTAAGAATGGGTGAAAACCCGGATGTATCTGATAGCATTATAAAGTTCCACAAAGAGCTATGGGATAAGATTCTGGAATAAATGAGATTGTCTCAAAAGTAATTTTATTCTACTTTTGGGACAATCTCTGTTTTTTTGGTGGGTATTATCTCAGGAGATCCAGTTCAATGATGTTATTATCCTTTTTTATATCACTTATCTGCCTGGCTTCTCTGTCTTTTTTACCTTTCTCAGAGGTTGCCACTGTTTTCCCTGAATCATCTATTTCTTCAATAACAATACCCTGAGCTATCATTTGTCTCTCACTTTTCATGGGATCGGCACGATAGTCTTTAAAGGCTTTTCTGTATTTTGCTTCATTCACTGTAATCAGAGGGCTATAACGTTCTTTATTTTTGGTACTCTTCCATTCGTATCCTGCCGGAAGTTTTTTATTCCCTTTTAATTCAAATGAATGAGAATGAGTAACATCTTCAAGTTTTACGATCAGTCCGGGAAGTCCATAAAATTTATATGGGCCATCCTGAATAGGGAGATCAGAGGTAAACCAGGCGGTCCATTTTCTTCCTGCAAAGTCACAAACGGCCTTCTGAGTAGTAAGTCCTCCTACTTTTTCTTTATCCGGCAGAATCTTCCAGTCCTGTTTTCTTACATCCTGCACCATATATTCTTCAGCAGACAGATTATTGAAAAAATTCATCGCGTAATTGGGATACATTTTTTCAACCGTGTAGCGTATTTTACCTTTAAATTTAACTGATGACAGGTCTAATTCATTATTCCCTGCCTGAAGCTGCTTTTCCATAACAACTCTCATAAGCGAGTCTGATTCAAAAGAATCTTTACTGTAGAATTTTGATCCTTTAGATGCAACATCAAGAAGCATTATTTCAGTTTCCGCTTTGTCTTTAGCAGTAGAATCAATGATATATTTATACTCATAAATAAATCGCTGGTTCTGAGCGTTCATCACGACTCCCAATAAGAGAGTCAATGTGATGGTTATCAGTTTTTTCATTAGTATTTTAGTTTTGGTTCTCTCCGGAAATATCTCTCACTACTCTGCATGGGTTTCCTACTGCTACTACACTATCCGGAATGTCTTTGGTAACAACGCTTCCCGCACCTACTACAGAATTCTTACCAATAGAAACTCCCGGAAGAACAACAACATTCCCTCCCAGCCAAACATTATCTCCTACGGTAATAGGACGAGCATATTCCAGCCCTTGATTTCTCTGTTTGGCATCCAGCGGATGGCCGGCTGTATAAAAACTGCAATTAGGCCCAATGAAAACATTATCTCCAAACTGAACTTTGGCGCAGTCTAAAATGACAAGGTTGTGATTGGCATAAAAGTTCTCTCCCACTTCTATATTATACCCATAATCACACCAGAATGACGGTTCTATACAGAGGTTTTCTTTGGTACTGCCAAGGATATTTCTAAGCAATTCACTTCTTCTTTGCGCATCAGAATTTTTCAATCCGTTATATTCCACACAGAGATCTTTACAGGCAATGCGTTCCTGGATCAGCTGCTTGTCATAATTGGCATCGTAAAGAAGTCCCGCTGCACATTTTTCCTTTTCTGTCATAAGTTTTATAATTGATAATTATTGGTTTTAAAGCCTTAATGTGTTGTTACTTGAAAGTTAAGAATTTTCTAATAAAAAGATCAGCTGATATTTATCAATCAAATTCCTTTAAATGACTGCCAATATTTCATTCTTTTTCTTGTTTTAATAACAGAAAAAGGATGTCAATCAATGACATCCTGCTGTATAAAAAATGATATAATTTTAATTCACCAGATCCGGTTCAATCGGGTTGTTATCCTTCTGAAGTGCTTCTTTTGTACTCTTTTCCATTTGCCTGAAAACCTGATTGGGATCTGAAATTTCTTTACCGTCTGCAGTCCTTACTTTGAAAACCACTTTGGTATTGCTATCTCCGCCGTTTTTCATCATCAGTTCTCTCATATTTTTGGAAGGATCGTTTACATAAGCTTTCCATGCTTTCTTAAACTGATCTTTGGTCACTTCGATATCTTTTCCGCCAATTCCCAGTACTTTTACATGATCAGGAATCTGCAGGTCTGCTTCTGCATCTGGTGTTTTGATGGTTTTATTACCTGCCAGTGTCATACTGTGGGAACCTGTAGCATCTTCTATTTTCACAATCAACCCTGGAAGTCCGTAAAAAACATAGGGTCCATCCTGAAAAGGAAGATCGGTTGTAAACCATGCTGTCCATTCTCTTCCGCCAAAACTGGTAACTGCTTTCTGAGCATTGTACTCACCTATTTTTTGTTTCTCAGAGGTTATTTTCCATTCCGGTTTTCTGTCTTCTTTTATTTTATATTTATCTGTGGAGATATTTCTGAAAAGATAGGTTTTGAAATCCGGATATTGTTTGGTTACTTTATAAGAAACCTGTCCCGGTTTTTCACGTCTGTTGACACTTATATTTCCACCTCCTGCTTTCAGCTGCTTTTCAAGTTCAGCTTTTCCTATGGAATCTGCCACAAATTTATCCTGACTGTAATAAGTGGAGCCGTTTTTATCAATATCCAGCAGCATTATTTCTTTCTTCACCTCTTCCTTATTATTAGAATCCGGAATAAATTTATATTCGTAAAAAAACCTGTTAATCTGAGCGTTGGCTAACACTCCCAGAAACATAAAAAATAGAATTTTGCTTTTCATAATGAATGATTAAAAAAAAGGCTTTGTCAATATGATATTAACAAAGCCTGATGGAACTTTATTTTTTTGTCTGAATTCTTATTTCGCTTTTCTTAGCGTCTCCTTTCCGCTGATTATTAATCATAACGCTGGATATATCACTTGTATTCAATGAATTAATATCATCTTTAGAGACCTCTCTGCCATCAATATAGTACTTGGACTTCATATCGTCTCCTCCACTTATATTAAATCTTTTTACCCCATTCATGGCAATATTTCCGTTGCCATCTTTTTTGATGAAATCTGCCTGCATTACCATTACTTTGGAAGAACCATTAATCCTTGAGAAATGAATATCCTTAAGGTTTTTCTGGGCTTTCAATCTCATTTTTTCACTTTCTATTCTTGCTTTTGCTCCCTCTATTCTGTAAGCCTCACTTTCTTTTCTGGCTTTATCACCTTCTATCTTTGCTTTTGCACTCTCTATTCTGGCAGCTTCACTTTCTTTTCTGGCTTTATCACTTTCAATCTTTGCTTTTGCACTTTCTCTTCTGTAAGCCTCTCTTTCTCTTATGGCCTTTTCGCCTTCTATACTGGCTTTTGCGCTCTCTATTCTTGCTTTTTCTCCCTCAATTCTGGCTTTCGCCGCCTCCTTCATTGCTTCTTTAGCTTCTTTAAGCGCTTTACGTACTTCTTCTTTTTCTTTACGGCTTAAGTCTTTATACTGAACGGTATTGTTCTTAAAGTATATTACTTTAGGGGTCTTTGGTGCTTTTGCGGCTCCGGGGGCTGCCGGAGGCGCTGGCGAAGCTTCAGGAGAATCAATGTCAACATCTAACTCAGGTATATCCGGTATCTCAATTTCCATATTATCAAGAGCCTTCATCTGGCTTTTCCATTCAGGAGATTTGAAATAACTGTCAACTGATGTAGATACCTGTCCAGCGATTTTCCCCATTTCAGAGGCCAATACATTAATTTCTTCTATCTTTTTGTTAAAGGCAGCGCTTTCTGGTGTCAGTTTGCTTAGCTCTTTGCTTTTTTTATCCAGTTCTTTTTGGATTTCCACTGATCTTGCTTTCAGCTTGGGAAGTCCAGGTATTGGATCTGTATTTTCTTTCTGTTGTTCTTTTTCAGGTCTTACTGTATCTTTCTGTATTTGTGAAACCGCTTTTTTAATATTAAAATTGGTTTCTTCAATTTCTCTGTTTTTTGCATTTACCAGATAGGCAAAAGCGACTGAAAATAAAACGGGCAGTGCAAAAATTCTTCGCGCATATCCGAACTTGGTTTTTGGTTTTTGTAACATCTTAAGTCTTTTTTTAAGGTTTGAACTTAGAAACGGACTGGTGGCAGGCAACTGTGTTCCGGAAAAGTGGCTTGCTAAAAGCATCTGCGCAAATGCTTTGGTGTCCGAATTTTTAACGGCTTTCTTATCAGCCAGATATTCGTGGATTAAATTAATTTCTTTTTTGATAATATGGAAAAAGGGATTGAACCAGAAAACAGCGGTAATGAATTCGATAAAGATCTTATCAAATGAATGCTTCTGCTCAATATGTACCATCTCATGCTTTAAAATCTGCCTTCCCACTTCTGAGTTCAGCGTGATTGCATTTTTCCAGAAAAGGTTTTTAAAGTATGAAAAGGGTGCTTCGGTGAGGTCGGTACGGTAAAAATTGATCCCGTCAAAACTTTCTTTCTGAAACTGTTTTTTAAATTGCTGGATTTTAAAAATCCCGTATACCAATTTCCCTAGAAAATAGAGAGAAACAAGTCCCAGAGCTGAAAAAATAAGGTTAAAATAAAGGTTACCATTGTTTAAGTTTTTTTCTGTATTAAAATTCTGAATTTTATCAAGAAGTCTGTATAGATCATTATTTACCTCTATCGTAAAATCTTCTACTCTGATGAGTGGTAAAAACAGCGATACCAAAACTGCCGCCAACAGATAAAACCTGTTATAATGATGGAATGTCTTGTCTTTTAAAGACAACTGATAATACAAAAACGTTACACCTGAACATATAATTGTTTTTCCAAAGTATAAAAGTATTGCTTCCATAGGCCTCTAGTCTTTCTTTTTGAGTTCATCCAGTAACATTTCAAGATCTTCTACCGTCATTTCATTTTTTTCTACGAGAAACGAAACGGCACTTTTGTAAGAACCTTTAAAATAGTTTTTCACAAGACTCTTCATGGTTTTCCCGGAATACTGCTCTTTTGAAACCAGTGGAAAATACTCATGCTGTCTTCCGTGTACACGATAATCTACAAATTCTTTGTCCTTTAATACTTTTAAAATGGTGGAGACAGTATTGGTATGGGGTTTGGGTTCAGGAAACAGATCGAGAACATCCTTAAGAAATCCTTTTTCCAGTTTCCACAGATACTGCATTACCTGTTCCTCTGCTTTTGTTAAAGTCTGAATTTTCATATCCTGTACATTTATTCATCTTGTAATAAAGAAACGTTCAATTCTCTATCACTAAGAAATTAGTTATACAAATGTAGAAATAATTTTGACTCAGACAACTATTTTTTTAGTGATAAAACATTATTTAATATTAACTAATTGAAAATCAACACTATAAAATTAATTTAAATATATTAATTTTATAATGGAGAAGAGTCAGCACCCATCTAATCAACAGAAAAAGGATAATTTCAATTGTAAATTCTTAAAACTTGTTAATTTTTATTAAATAAAATTAAAATGAATTTGTTTTAACCGGGAAAATATATTTATTTTAGTGCTTTAAAAATTTCTCATGAAAAGATATAATTTATTGATTGTACTATTACTACTTATTTTTAATGTTACTACAGCGCAAAAGAAAAATTCTCCGGCTGCTGACCTTAGTATATTAAAGGATACAAAATCAAAAATTGAAGCTACAGTACCATTGGTTATCCAACATCTTCAGACCATTGCTACAAAAGAAGGGGACAATAATATTGTTACCAACGGAAAAATTGCAGTGGGTAAAGAATATCGGATTTTAGAATCTGAATGGTATTTATACAGAAACAATATGAAAAACTGTATCCTGAACAATTCTTCCAAGAAAGCTAAAAAGTGCATGGAATACCATACGCAATATCTGAGAAATACACTGATCAACTACAGTAACTATATTTCTAACCTTACAAGAAAGAATGGATATTTAGGAGTAGAAGGTGATACAAAATTTGAATTTAAACCTGCTGAAATAGCTACAAAACTAAGTGAAGCTTACTTCAATGCTAATGATGCTGCAGGAAGAATGAAGGCTGATCAGAAAAGAGAGTTTTTGGGACAAACGATGTCTGATGACAACAAGCTGACTCCATTTGCTCAGCTGGCTCAATAATAAGAACTTACCCCTGAAAATAAAAAAGAGAACTGCAAATGCGGTTCTCTTTTCGTTTAAAGCAAAAAATCTCCGTCGGAAAAAGCAGTTTTGTGGTACTAATCATAAAACTTGGGGAAAAAGTAGAAAATAAGACGGAGATTTTTTTGCAACCTCTTACAGAGTCAATTAGTCCTACCCTTGACCTGTAAGAGTTGTACAAAAATAAAGCTATGCTTTTCTCTCCTAAAAGAATCGCTGTAGAATTAAATAGGAAGAAATGTAGAAATAATTCTACCTGAAAAGAAAAATATTGTCAGAAAAATAAATTTAAAGCCGCACCAGCAGCTTTATAACATCTTTATCAGACATAATTAACACATCATATAATGTCTTATCGTTTCTCCATTCTTTCCTTCCTTCTATTGGCTGTCTACTTCCACCAGTGATAATAGTTATGCAATCCATCATATTCAAATCCACAGCGGGGATATAAAGTATTTCCAATTTCATTGGTCTTTTCAGTTTCAAGCATCAGACCACAAGCCCCTGTTTCTTCACACCACTGCTTACTACGGTCAATTAAAGCTACTGAAAGCCCTTTCCCTCTATAATCGGGATGTACAAACAAGTCGCTTAGCAGCCATTGTTTCTGTAATTTGGTATAGTGAAACAGTTTATAGAGCTGTACAAATCCTATGGCTTTTCCATCTGCTACAGCCAGAAAAATATCTGATTCACTGTTTAGAAATCTTTCTCGAAGAAAAGCCTTTCCTTTTTCAATGTCAGATTCCTGTCTGTAAAAAACACGGTAAAGATCAAACAATACGGCGGTGTCTTCAAGATCCTCAAGGCTTGCTTTTTTAATAGTGTAATTCATCGTTATATTTATTTTGATTAACACCGCAAAAGTAGTCCCAAACTCGGCTGGAGGTATCATCCAGATTAAAGTTATACAGATGGTCCAGAGGATGTTTCCAAACCTCATAAAAAAGATAAAATACCACACGTTTCAGATTTTATATTGGCAGACAACTTTGGAACTTTGCCCCATAAAATAAAGCAATGACAGATATTATCCAAAAAATAAAAGACACGGACTGGCAGCATATAACAGAGGAAATGCATCAGAAAGGTTATGCGGTGATTCCCAATTTAATATCAGATGATGAATGTGAAGATTTAAAGTCAGACTATACCTATGCTCATCTGTATCGTAAAACCGTTGTCATGGCGCGCCACAGGTTTGGTTTAGGAGAATACCGGTATTTCAATTATCCGTTACCGCAACTGATTCAGTTGGTACGAACTCATATTTATCCTTATCTAGCTCCTATTGCCAATTCCTGGTTTAATGCCTTACATATTGATACTTCTTTTCCCCTAGATCATAGGGAGTTTATACAACAATGTCATGCCAACGGTCAGAAGAAAGCCACTCCTTTGATTTTAAAATACGGAAAAGGAGGTTTTAATACTTTGCATCAGGATTTATATGGAGATCTATATTTTCCGATTCAGATTGTTATCATGCTTAGTGAACCTGATCAGGATTTTACAGGTGGAGAATTTGTTCTTACCCAACAGATTCCGAGAGCTCAGTCGAAAGCCATTGTCTTGAAACCTAAAAAGGGAGATGTCCTTATTTTTACTACAAATTTTAAACCGGAAAAAGGGGTGAAAGGATATTACAGAGTCAATACGAAACATGGAGTAAGTGAAGTGACAGAGGGAAGCCGCTACGCCCTGGGAGTTATTTTCCATGATGCTATGAGCTGAGAATTGAGAGAGGAAAGTTGAGAGTTGAACATACTTCATGAAGAATGTGAAAATTTATCAATGGCATATTTTATATAAATTATACATTCAGACTATTTTAATAACCCAATGAATTGGCTGCGGCAAATTTTAAGAAGTACGTATTTTCTCACTCTCAACTTTCTATTTTTAATTTTCAATTTTCAATTATAAAAATATGATACTGCATTCTCAGATAACTGCCCTTAGTTTAAGAAGTAAAATCCGTCACGGAGAAATAGTTTTGGGAGGAAATAAAAAATTAAAAATTTTTGGATTACTAAGCTGTAAGTCAGGAAAAAGAATGAAAAAGGAAAATAGAATTTTCTTTAAAGATGAAAAAGAAGCATGGCAAAATAGCTACCGTCCCTGCGGCCACTGTATGAGAGAAAGATATAAAAAATGGAAAAATAATTTCTCCTTCATTACACCCGATGACTGAGAAACAAAATAGCATTAAAGATTTATTACAATTAACAGTATATGGCTTAGAAATTGAAATTATTTAAACTTTCTTATTTCATAGCTTTCATTCTACTATATTAAAGCGTATATAGGTAGTCCGTATGATTAATCCTCCATTAATTCAACCTATAACACATAACATATTAATTACTTACTAAAACAACTACGTTTTCACTCTATTCTTCATCAAAATTTCTGACGATACAGGTTTCGCCTGTTAAAAACGGAGAAAATAAAGTAAGGAAATCATGTAAAATACACTTAAATATTCTGAATTTCATAATACAATTCATTTTTTTTAATTATCAGTTCCCCATGGATGCAAGCGTATCAGCATTTGTGAAAAAAAATATCAACTATGTGTGAAATAAGATAACATCGCATTAAATAAAACTATATATTAGTATCAAAACTAAAACACTTACACATGAACAATGAAAATTTTAGTACCCTTGAACTTCTTCACAAGCAATTCAGGTACCCTTTCCCAACACTAAAAAACCCGAACGCCGAACAATTGCAGGAAATCACTGAAAAACAATGGATTGACGGAGAGTATTTGTGGCTCTATGAACAAAACCCCAATCTCCGGAAAAAGTACAAAAAAACAAAAACGGCTCATATTGCAGCCCAGTGGTTTCCAACAGCATCACCGGAAAGATTCAAACCCATCTGCAGGCTGATGCTCTGGACCCTGTATAATGATGATCTTTACGAAGAAAGTAATCCAAAAGATATTGGACATGTACATGCCCAATCTATTGCAATCCTGAAAGGTGAAATTAATGCTGCAGATTCAGGAATACCTTTAGGTCCTATGCTAGCCTCATTGAGACAAGAGCTGTTAGACTTCATTCCAGAGGAATCGGTCTCCCGCTTTACACAAATGATCAGCAGATACTTTATAGGGTTGGAAACCGAATTAAAATATAAGCACAATAAAACTTATCCCAGCGTGGACGAATGTATTGCCCTGCGTGAAAATTCTATATGCCTTTATCCCTTTCTGCAGCTTACAGAAGTGGAAACTGGGATCACGCTTCCACAGGAAATACACGATCATCCGGTGATCATCCGTCTGCAGACTCTGGCCTGCCATCTGGTTACTTTTTTCAATGAGGTACAGTCTGTATTAAAAGATGAGGCAACAGACAGTATCTATTACAATATTGTAAAGGTAATTCAGCATGAACGTCAAATGTCTCTGAAAGAAGCCTGTCTTGAAGACTTACGTCTTCATAATGAAGATCTGAAAGAATTCATAGAATTACAAGCTTCTCTTCCGGATTTTGGTATATGGCAGGATGCAGTCGTGAACTGGGTACACTATATGAGTATGGTTCTTAGTGGATGGAAAAACATATCTACAAAGCTGGATCGTTATAATGCGATGGATTTTCCGGAGGCAAGAGAATTAAAAGAAAAGCTGGATCAAATATAATATCATCAATTAATTTTATTAAAAATAAAAAAATTAAACCCATGAGAAAAGAATTAATAGTCCCTCAATGTCATTACCCGTGGCCAACCGTAAACAGTCCTATTGCCAATGCCTTTGATGAGGAAGAAAAAAGCTGGTATGATGATGACTATACTTTTATTTCTGAAGAGGGAATAAAAAGATGCAAGCCCCAATTTCTATCCCGGGTTGCCACTTATATGAATCCTACCTGTGACAGCATAGAACGTATGCGCCCCTGTGCAAGGCTGATGATCTATATTACAATTTTTGATGACTATTTTGGATTAACACCGGCAAAAGAGCTGAAAGTCATGGCTGATCGGGTTTATGAAGTAATGATGGGTGACGAGCCTCTACCGGGTGAGATTGGAATTCTGCGGCAAATGGCACAGGCAAGAAAAGAGTGGATTGCCAATGGAATGCCTCAATTCTGGATCGAGCGTGTATCCATTAATTTTTATGAATTCATCATGTATGGTATGGCTGAGGAAATACCTTTCAAGCAAGCTGAAACCAGAACCTATCCTCTGCTCCCGCATTATCTTAGCTTCCGGAAATATTCCATCGGCATGTGGCCTTATGGAGATCTTATAGACCCTGCTATTGATTTTGCATTGCCTGTTCATGTTTACAATCATCCTATTGTGCAGCGCTGTAGAGAATTGCTGTCTTTGATAATTGTGATTCAGAATGACTTTGCTTCGCTGAAAAAAGAGCTTGAAATAGATACAGAAAGTCTGAATATTATCTTTATTCTAAGCCATCAGTACAAGCTGTCTTATCAGGAAGCATGTACAGAAGCTATGAGATTACATGATGCCTATGGTCAGGAGCTGGATGATCTTCATCAATCTCTGCCTGATTTTGGCGAATTTCAGGAAGCAGCTTATGATCACATCTATCACATCAAACTACAGATAAGCGGATGTGCAAATTGGTATTATAATTCGGGTACCAACCGATATGAGCCTAAAGGATTTATTGTCCCACAATATGGAAGAGAAGGTGATGACATTCTTATTCCGCACAGTATTTTTGTACAAAAATAGATCTGAAACCAATCCTAAATACTAAAACAAGAAAGAGAACCACCATGTGATTCTCTTTCTTTAGTAGCGGGAACCGGACTCGAACCGATGACCTTCGGGTTATGAGCCCGACGAGCTACCTACTGCTCCATCCCGCGGTGTATTTTTAGAGTGCTTACCGAAAGCACTTAACTTAGTAGCGGGAACCGGACTCGAACCGATGACCTTCGGGTTATGAGCCCGACGAGCTACCTACTGCTCCATCCCGCGGTGTATCTTTAGAGTGCCTACCGAAGGCACTAACTTAGTAGCGGGAACCGGACTCGAACCGATGACCTTCGGGTTATGAGCCCGACGAGCTACCTACTGCTCCATCCCGCGGTGTATTTTTAGAGTGCCTACCGAAGGCACTAACTTAGTAGCGGGAACCGGACTCGAACCGATGACCTTCGGGTTATGAGCCCGACGAGCTACCTACTGCTCCATCCCGCGGTGTATCTTTAGAGTGCTTACCGAAAGCACTTAACTTAGTAGCGGGAACCGGACTCGAACCGATGACCTTCGGGTTATGAGCCCGACGAGCTACCTACTGCTCCATCCCGCGGTGTATTTTTAGAGTGCCTACCGAAGGCACTAACTTAGTAGCGGGAACCGGACTCGAACCGATGACCTTCGGGTTATGAGCCCGACGAGCTACCTACTGCTCCATCCCGCGGTGTATCTTTAGAGTGCTTACCGAAAGCACTTAACTTAGTAGCGGGAACCGGACTCGAACCGATGACCTTCGGGTTATGAGCCCGACGAGCTACCTACTGCTCCATCCCGCGATATTGGATTGCAAAGGTACGAATATTTCTCAAAAATCCTAATTTTTCTTTTAAATAAAGGACTTTTATAAAAACTATTTTATTATTTGTATCTTTGTTTTATGGCAAAGATATTAAAAATTTACCCGGACAACCCACAGGAAAATCTTGTGAATGAGGTTATTAAAACTTTAAATAACGGCGGACTGATTATCTATCCTTCGGATACAATTTATGCCTTAGGCTGTAACATTTTTGATATAAAAGCTATGGAAAAACTGGCTCAATTGAAAAAAATGAAACTGGAAAAGGCAAAATTCTCAATAATCTGTAATGATTTAAGCCATCTTTCTGACTTCTCAAGACCTATTGATACTTCAGTCTTCAGGTTTTTGAAAAGCCATCTTCCAGGGCCCTTCACTTTTATTCTTGAAGCCAACAAAAGTTTACCATTAGCCTATAAAGGACATAAAACAATTGGTATCCGTGTTCCGGATCACCCGATTCCTCAGCTTATTGTAGAGAAATTAGGACATCCTATTGCTTCAACCTCCATCAGAGATGATGATGAAATCATTGAATATTCTACAGACCCGGAACTGATCGCTGAGAAATATGACCATCTTGTAGATATTGTTATTGATTCAGGATACGGTGATAATATAGCTTCTACTATTGTGGATCTAACCTCGGGAGAACCTGAAATAATCCGTCAGGGAAAAGGAATTATTTAAGTGGAAAGGTAGATATGGAGAGTGAAGAATGGAAAATTTTCTGTGTATAGATGGGAAATATGGCGAGTAATGGGAAATATTCTGTAGGGATTTTACTGACTTTTGTACTTTTAGCTGCAGCAATGCTTTATATTTTCCCTGTGATCAATATGATTACAGGAATAAAGGGTATTACAGCAGTCAGTTTTTTTCTCACCAGAATTGCAATATGGATTATTCTACTTATTACATTTTTATACACCTATTGTATTGAGAAAGGCTCTTTTTTGCTTAAAGAAGAAAAGAAATATCCTATAGCATTCTATATAAAAGCTATCATTGGCTTATATTTTATCTGTCTTATAGGCGGAGGATGTATTAATGTGGTACTTCATCTTTTGATTCAGGAAAATATGAGTGATAAGCTTTCTCAGCTCTCATCAATTTTTAAGAATAATTATTTTTTAATTATTTTTACATGCTTTACAGCGGGTGCTGTAGAAGAGTTTCTGATGCGCGGCTATATACAGCCCAGGATTGAAAAGATATACAACAGTCCGCTTTTAGGAGTCCTTGTCTCAGCCATTTTGTTTGGAATTCTTCACAGTACTTACGGAACCATAGGCCAGGTGATTGTCCCTTTCTTTATTGGAATCGTTTTTGCGCTGTTTTATAAAGCGTATTCAAACATTAAAATTCTGATCATCTGCCATTTTATGATTGACTTTGTGTCTCTCATGATGATGAATTTTATTGATATTAAACATTTATCTGTATTTTAAAATTATGAAAATTATAACGTCTCCTGCGAAATTAATGAACGTAGAAAACACCACTGATCTGTTGAAACCTACGACTCCAAAATTCATTGAAGAAGCAGCATTTATACAAACTTATTTAAAAGAAAAATCGCCTAAATATCTTTCCGAATTAATGGAAATATCAGCAAAACTGGCTGATGAAAACTGGGAAAGAAACCAAAGATGGAAATCAAAACCTACGGCTAAAGAATCTACACCGGCAATGTTTGCTTTTACAGGAGAGGTCTACAGAGGACTTGATGCTAAAACTCTGAATAAAGAGGCTGTAGATTATCTGCAAAAAAATTACAGGATGCTATCGGGATTATACGGTCTGCTGAAGCCTTCTGATAAAGTGATGCTTTACAGACTGGAAATGGGGCGCCCATTTAAATTTGATACGTATAAAAATTTATATGAATTCTGGAGAGAAAAAATAACCGAACAGCTTAATTCTGAAATGAAAAAAGGAGAAGTCCTGCTTCATCTTGCGAGTAATGAGTACGGAAAAGTAATCGACAGAAAAAAGCTTAATCATACCGTTATTGATTTTGATTTTTATGAATTAAAAGAAGGAAAACTGAAAACGATTGTAGTGTATACCAAGCACGCAAGAGGTCTTGTAGTGAGATTCTGTGCAGAGACCAATGCCCAGACACTGGACGATGTAAAGGCATTCAACTATGAAGGCTATAGAATTGATGATGAAAAATCTACAGATACAAAACTGGTTTTCACAAGATAAATGACGGTTACAGCATATAAAAAACATTTCAAAACAGAACTTTCCGACCTTTATACTGAGTCGGAAAGCGCTTTTCTGTCCTCTCTGTTTATCCATAAGATCGTAGGCCTAGATCAGTTTCAACAAAGAAAATTTTCTGATCAGGAACTTTTAACCGATGATGAAAAACAACTGATTAACCTGATTGATGAGCTAAAGACCGGAAAGCCTTACCAGCAAATTCTGGGTGAGACTGAATTCTACGGCATGACATTTTTTGTAGATGAAAATGTCCTCATTCCCCGTCCGGAAACGGAAGAACTACTTGAATTTGCCATTCAGGAAATTAAAAAGTTAAAAAGACAGGATATAAAGATTCTGGATATAGGAACCGGAAGTGGTGTGATTCCTCTGGTTTTAAAGAAACATTTTCCCGCCGCTCAGGTTTCTTCGGTTGATTTTTCAGAAAAAGCATTGAAAACAGCCCGTAAAAATGCTGACTACCACTCAATGGAAGTCAACTTTATTCATGCTGATTATCTCAATTTTGAACTGACAGAAAGTTATGATATTATCATTTCAAATCCACCTTATATAGGAATAGAGGAAGAAATTGAGATTGCCGACTCGGTAAAAGAATTTGAACCTAAAATGGCTCTTTTCTCTCCTACTTCCGATACTTTGATCTTTTACAGAAAGATTTCAGAAGATGCTAAAAAGCATCTGAATGCTGATGGGCTTTTGTTTTTAGAAATCAATCAAAAACTGGGACCAGAAACCCTGGAACTTTATCAGTATTTTTCTGATGCCCAATTATTAAAGGATCTATCGGAGAATGACCGGTTTATTTTTGGAAGGAAATAAGTATATTTTAATATAAAACGACTCAATAAGACTATGATTATCAAATCGCACACCATCAATGATATCAAAATAGCCGAAGTTATTTCTGATGAAATGCTTATTCAGTCGCCGGAGGACGGATTGGATCTTATGGGAAATATCTATTACCAGGGCTATGATAAGGTAATTCTTTATGAAAAAAACCTCACTCCAGAATTTTTTGATTTAAAAACTAAAATAGCAGGAGAAATTCTTCAAAAATTCTCAAACTATCGTATCGGTCTGGTTATTATAGGTAATTTCAGTAAATACGAAAGTAAAAGTATAAAGGAGTTTATTTTTGAAAGTAATAAAATGAAACATGTTAATTTTGTAGAAACCTTAGAAAAAGCTTTGGTAAATTTTTCAAATTAAATGTGTTTTTATAATTGCCACGAAAGCCTTTAAACCAGCAAAAGCTATTCGTGGCAATTAATTCTCAATGAAGCTATTCTTATAGGAATGATCAGATTTCTTCAAAATGGCAAAGGTTATGGAAAATTGTTGAAAGTGGTTAGTCTATTCAATACGCTTAAAGTATTCAACAGCATCTTTTATTGCCTTATCTATTGATTGGTACTTTAATTTAAGCTCTTCTACTGATTTCCGGTTGGTATAATAATTATGGACCTGAAGTGCTTTCATATTTGAAATACTCAGATTTGTTTTTATATTCAACTTTCTTAAAACCTCTCCTACTAATCCCAGAACATTAAGTATTGTGTTGGGAATAGGAATCATAAGCGGATTTTGATGGGTAATGATATTCACCTTCCTGAAAAAATCCCGATAACTTAGATTTTCATTAGCTAAAAGGTATTTCTCGCCACTTTTCCCTATTTCAACCGCTTTTATTACTCCATTGGCAGCATCTCCAGCATGCACAAAATTTTTACCTCCTTTCGGGTAGAACACCAATTTCTTCTTCCACGTCCAGAATATAATTTTCCCGGAACTCGGTTTGCTGTCGTAAGCTCCAATCATAAAGGTAGGATTCAGGATGATTATTTCCATGTTATTACAGGTCTGTAAAAGGTAGTTTTCTGCTTCCAGTTTACTTTGGGCATACAAGGATCGGGTAAAGGGATATTTTTGGTATTCCTGTTCATTTCCGGGATGCCTTCTGCATCCATATCCTAACGTATTTGCCGAGCTTATAAAAATAAATTTCTGTACACCGGATTTCTCAGCCTGTATGGATAAATTCTGTACAGCATCCACATTTACCTTCTTATAGTCCTGGTAAAACAAAAGATGCTGCCGGGTTTCTGCGGCAATGTGAATCACACAATACACTTTTTCTAAATAGAATGACAGATCTGAGAAAAGATCTCCCTCTATCAGTTTCAGGTTTTCATTTTCTTCACCCAGCCAGCTGCTTTTCTTACGCACCAGAGCAATAACAGAATAATCATCTTTTAACAGTTTAATAACGACATTGGTTCCCAGAAGTCCTGTAGCTCCGGTTACAAAAATTTTTTTCATGCTTCAATTTCTCTTTTTATCGCCTGGGTCATCAATGGGAGCTTTATCCATATGGGTATTATTTTCATCACGAGCCAGCTTATTGGGTTAACCATAATTACGGAATCTTTTTTAAATAGCTGATGTATACAGTAAGAAGCTACTTTATCCGGATTCAAAAGAGTCAGCCTTCCCATTATTCCTTGTTTTTCAATTCTTTTACAAACATCTGCATTAGTTTTCATCGCTCCGGGATTCACTACACTTACAAAGACATTTGTATCTTTTAATTCTTCATGCAGCCCTCTGGAGAATGAATGAATAAAGGATTTGGATGCCGGATATACTGTTTTAAAACCAATTGGAGAAAAAGCTGCCATACTGGATACGTTTAAGATGTAAGCTTCAGGCTGTCTTAAAAGATTAGGAAGAAGCTGATGTGTAATGAGTGAAGTAGCCGTTACATTCACCTGAAGAATCATATTGATATAATCTGATGTTGCCTCTGTGAATTTTTTGGTTCCTCCCAGGCCGGCATTATTGATTAGAATATGAATGTCAAAAGACTGATTAAGCCACTCCGTAAGTTTCATTACATTTTCATGGATTGAAAGGTCCGTTTCGTAATAATGAACTTTGATAGGGTAATTTTTTTCAAGCTCCTGTGAAAGTTCTTTCAGGTTTTGGTTTGGAAGGCTTACCAAAATAAGATTGAAATTTTTCATGGCCAGGTTTTCAGCAAAAGCTTTTCCCAATCCCTGACTTGCTCCCGTGACCACAGCATATGATTTTTTAGAATCCATAATGTTAAATTTATGGTACAAATCTATGATCGGAAGAAAGGTTTAATGTTCCATATTATCTGAACGAACTGATTTTAAAGCCCCCTATAGAAATTCATTAATTCCCTGAAAAGCAAAACGTTGTCAATAGAAAAAAGTTAAACTTTATAATCCGGAACTTATTCTTTTAAACTCAGAAGGAGTTTGACCCGTCAATTTTTTGAAGGTTGTATTAAAGGATGTCTTGGAGTTGAATCCTGACTCATAGGCAATCCCCAGAATAGACAATCTGCTGTCATTTTCTTTCAGAAGCTTTTTGGCATATTCCACTCTGAATTCATTGACATACTGGAAGAAATTCTTACCAAAACCTGTATTGATTACATAGGAAAGATGATGACTGGAAACGGACACTGTTTCTGCAAGTTTAATAAGGTTCAGTTCACTGTCAAGATAGGGTTTTTGGATACTCATAAGTGCTTCCAGCAATGTTTTGATCCTGAATAATTCTTCATCTGAAATCAACTTTCTTTTGATTTCTTCCGAATCCGGATTTTCATTAATAGAGATCAGTTCTTCGCGCTGTTTCTCTTCTAAAGGATAGATTTCTTTTTGCTTAAGAGAATAATATCCTACAAAGTAAATGACTCCTAAAAAGACAGTGTTGATAAAGAAGTTCAAGGACTTGGGATCATAAAATAGATTGTAAATAATGTAGGTAATATTCACCAGAAGAAGGACCAGAATAATGTACTCCAGCCAGTTCAGATTAATTCCTTCTGTGTTCGAAGAAAACTGCTGAATCTTCTTTTTATGCTTTTTGATCGTAATATAAGATAAGCCTGTATAAAACAGTGCCTGAATCAGAATAAGCATAATGCTCAAATATTCAAAAGGAGTTGTATATCCTAAAGCAGAAGCTGTAAGACATATAAGAAAGCCTGCAGGAAAAAGCAGAAATTTAAGATCTGTAATTTTAAACCTAAAAGAAGGGTTGGTATAAAATAAGACACTGAAATAAAAGAAAACCGGAGTCAGAAACTGAATAAAGCGAACCAGAAACAGGGAATGGAACTCTACTACGGAATGTGTAATTAAAAACAGTATTTCATCTATCCAGAAAGTGGACCACAGAAAGAGGAAAAGACCAAACCAGAAATTGGCTTTTCTGTTTACCTTTAAAGGATTGGCCAGCTTGAGCAGAGAAAGCAAAACCAATGAACCATAGATAAGTATCACGATGAAACTATTTAACTCTGATGTGTTCATTGGTTTTGATGTTTTAATTAAAAATAGTCTTTTATCCTATTCGTTTCCGGATAAAAATCTGGTATCCCAGATAGACCAGCGGAAGCGACATTATCCCCAGGAAGAGCATATTGCTTATAGCCTGCTGCGGATGCATGGCGATAGAATAAATCAGTCCGAAAAAGGCTCCTCCGAGGTGAGCAGCATGGCCAAGATTATCCCATTGCTTCGGATTCAGCATCATGTATACGGAGTATCCGAAATAGAGTGTTCCAAACAGCCATCCCGGCAAAAAGTTAACACTGATTTCATTGGGTGCCATTGCTATGGATGCAAAAATGATTCCTGAAACCGCACCGGATGCTCCTATTGCAGAATACCAAGGTTGTTTTTTATAAATCTGTAAGCTAAATAAATTCCCCAGGATCATGGCCCCGAAATAAATAATCAAAAAGCCTGTTTCTCCAAAAAAGCTGATAACCACTCCCTGAAAAAAGTACAGGGAAAGCATATTGAAAAACAAATGCATAAAGTCTGCATGTAAAAATGCAGAACTGATAAGTCTTACATATTCTTTTCGGTTGGTAATTGCCCCAACGTTGAATTTATATTTTTCAAATAATGCTATATTATTGAACCCCATGTAACTAAAAATACACGTGGCTGCTATAGTAATTAAAACAACTATATCCATTTTATGTTTTCTATTTTATTTTTTGAATCGGAACTTTCCTTATTACACCATTTTCCGATGGAATCATCTGAGACTTAATATAGTACTTATTATGGTCTTCATAAAGGTAAAAGTGTACGTCAATACCATGATCATCTCCTGAAATTATTTCCGGCAAAAATATGATCTTGCTGTTACCGGCATCCATTTTACCAAAACTTCCATAAACACTGATGGTATCACTGTTTTTTTCATTTGGGCTTTCCCACCAGATCCAAAGGTTACTGTCATCAGGACCACCCAGCTTTAATTTTGCCTTGACTACAGAATTTCCTTCTCCGGCATAGTCTTTATAATCAAGACTATATTCACCTTCCCATTTCTTAAAACTGTTTTTGTCTACTGCTTCATAATCCAGATCACTTTTTTTCACCTCTTCTTCTTCCTCTTCCGGAATAGGGTCAGTGGCATTAATTTCAGTATTCTGTTTTTTCTCAATTTTAGTTTCTACAGTCTTTTTTTCTTTACAGGAGAACATGAATAAAGCGGCCAGTAATATTGCAGGGAATAAACTTTTTTTCAAGATATTTTGCTTTTATTCAGTTTCGCTGTTTTCATCTCCCTGGAACAAGTCTCCTATGATCCCTCCTTCCTCGTCTCCATCACCAGCCGGTTCCGGATCTTCATATATTTCAGGTTCTTCTTCTACAGGTTCAGGAATAGTAATATTAATTGTTTTTACTTTAAATTTTGTAAACTGATTTCCTATTGCCTTTATTCCTTTCACCGCAATAAATTCATCAATATTTATAGTTTCAGGATCACGATCCTTACCTTTATCTTTTGCAAAAATAATTTCAGCTGTAACATTGTTGGCTACGACTACATTCTCAATGAATGATTTCGGATGTTCGGATGGCATGAAGGTTTGTATATTTACCGTATTTTCCAGTAAGAATCTCTTTATAAAATAAATATCTTTCTCCCCGTCATAGTAAATACAGGTAATGGGCTGTTCAGGTCTCCATTTTTCCAATACCAGATACTCATCATCAAAGCGATTTCCTAAATCAAAAGAGATCAGTTTTACTTCACCGTTGGTATTGATCGTCAGAATTTTGTCGTCTCCTTTAAAGTTTCCTAGTAATGTACCTCTTGCATCAGCATTGAGCCTTCTTACTGTATCATCAAACCAGATCTTTCTTGGAGCCAGGGTAGAAACGCCTTCCTCCTTCATATCCACTTTTTTTACAGCATATTTGGTCACCAGGTTTCCTTTGGAATCACGCCCTTTGATGGTAAGATCAGAGAAATTGACCTCCATTTTATTCTTCCTGATTCTGGGATTTGGTTTTAAAAGTACTGATACTGTTTCTGCTTCACCATTTGGATTAGCCGAAAAATAAAGAGTTTCTGATCCTTTTTTATCTGAAGCTAACGGATAATCTGTGTTTCGGGTTACTCCTGTTACAGAAAAACGCTTCATGTAATAAGGTCCTTCTCTCCCCTCACGGTAGATCATATTATAGACCGTCCTTTTATCATTTTTCTTCCAGATGGCCACATGAAGAATATCTTTACCAATAAATGTTTTGGCTTCTACTTTTACCACTTTCATACTTCCGTCTTTTCTGAAAGTAATGATATCATCAATATCTGAACAGTCGAACAGGTACTGATCTTTCTTAAGAGAAGTTCCTATGAAGCCTTCTTCAAAGTTTGCATAGAATTTTTCATTGGCCACGGCTACTTTTGTAGCATCAATGGTATCAAAAATTCTAAGTTCAGTTTTTCTCTGCTTATCTTTTCCGTACTTTTTCTGGATATTCAGATAATAATCAATAGCGTAAGCTATCAGATTGGCAAGATGGTATTTCACCTGCTCTATTTTACCTTCAAGAGCGGCAATATTTTCTTTGAATTTATCTAAGTCAAATCTTGAGATTCTCTTAATTCTGATTTCCGTCAGCTTTAAAATATCTTCTTCCGTTACTGCTCTTAAAAGATGTTTGGTATGAGGTTTTAATCCTGCATCGATCGTTTTTATTACGTCTTCCCAGGTTTTTACTTCTTCAATATCGTGATAGATTCTGTTTTCGATAAAGATCCTTTCCAGGGAAGAGAAATGCCAGCTTTCCTGAAGCTCATGAAGCTCTATTTCCAGTTCCTTTTTAAGCAATGAAACTGTATGATCCGTATTCATTTTCAGAATATCGGAAACATTCATAAACATTGGTTTATCTCCCACGATTACACACGCATTCGGAGAAATTGTCACCTGACAGTCTGTGAATGCGTATAAAGCATCAATCGTCTTATCCGGAGAAACATCATTATGAATATGAATCAGAATTTCTACCTTATCTGAGGTATTATCCTCTATTTTTTTGATTTTGATCTTTCCTTTTTCATTGGCTTTAAGGATAGAATCAATAAGATCAGTAGTGGTCTTTGAATATGGAAGTTCAGAGATAACCAGAGTATGTTTATCTGTTTGGGTAATTCTCGCTCTTGCTCTTACTTTACCTCCTCTGTGACCGTCATTATATTCGGAAACATCCAGATAACCGGCTGTAAGGAAATCAGGAAACAGCTCAAATTTCTTTCCTTTTAAATAGGCTACTGAAGCATTAATCAGTTCATTAAAGTTGTGTGGGAGTATTTTCGTAGAAAGCCCTACACCAATACCTTCTACTCCCTGTACAAGAAGCAAAGGAAATTTTACCGGTAAATCAACGGGTTCATTATTTCTTCCGTCGTATGATTTTGTCCATTCCGTAGTTTTAGGATTAAAAACTACTTCCAAAGCAAAAGGAGTAAGTCTTGCTTCAATATATCTTGCAGCAGCAGCAGAGTCTCCTGTATAGATATTTCCCCAGTTCCCCTGGGTATCTATCAATAGCTCTTTCTGTCCGATCTGCACCATGGCATCTGTAATGGAAGCATCACCATGAGGATGATATTTCATGGTATTCCCTACCACATTGGCTACCTTATTGTAACGGCCGTCTTCCAGTTCCCGCATTGAGTGCATGATTCTTCGCTGAACAGGCTTTAGTCCGTCATACACCGAAGGGATAGCCCTATCCAAAATTACATAGGAAGCATAATCCAGAAACCAGTCTTTATAAAGTCCGGAAACTTTCTTTAAGCTGTCACCCTCATGCGAATGTTCTTCTGTCGTCATTTGTTTTTAATCGTTTTTCTCTTTATTAGCTTTCACTACTTTATTCAGAGAGAGTTTTAAATCATTTACTTCTTTTCTGGTCAGATAAGAGATCTGATACTTCAGCATCGTAGAACCACTGTTTTTACTTGAAACAGTGATGTATAATCTTTTGAAAAAGAAAATACTGACTACATCATATTTTATCAACTTATATTTAGGAAATTCATCATGGAGTGGTTTGCTTAAAAAAGGAATAATATTCCTGTTTTTAAAATTCAGTGCTTCTCCGTCACTGTCATATTCAAAAATCTGCCGTCCGCTGATATAAAAAATAATCAGCAGCAAAGCGGGAACAATAATCAGTAAATAACTCTCATTTCCTAATGCGTTAAATCTATACCTGTTGGCCATAAATATAACGATTCCAAACACTGCTATCATCAGGAGCAGAGTGCTTAGAGAATTATAAACTGATGCTTTATTACGGTTACTTAATCTCATTTGCTCTTTGGTTTTATCAGTTTACTAATTTTCTATTTCATCAAGTATCTGTTTTTTATCAATTGCCGTATCATCTTCCACTACCAGATTTTCCAGAATAAATAACTGTCTGTCCGGTGTATTCTTGCCCATATAAAATTCTAGCAGCTGTTCTATTGTCTGATCTCTCCCCAGTACTACAGGTTCAAGACGGATATCCTGGCCGATGAAATGTTTAAATTCATCCGGAGAAATCTCTCCCAATCCTTTAAATCGTGTTATTTCAGGGTTTTTCCCAAGTTCATTTAACGCTTTTACCCTTTCAGCCTCTGAGTAGCAGTACCTTGTTTCTTTCTTATTTCTCACCCTGAACAGAGGAGTCTGAAGAATGTAAAGGTGACCGTTTTTGATCAGATCCGGGAAGAACTGCAGGAAGAAAGTAATCATCAACAGACGGATGTGCATCCCATCCACATCGGCATCAGTTGCGATAATAACATGGTTATATCTCAGATCTTCCAGGCTTTCTTCAATATTTAAAGCTGCCTGAAGGAGGTTGAATTCTTCATTTTCGTACACTACTTTTTTGGTAAGACCATAACAGTTCAGGGGCTTACCTTTCAGGGAGAATACCGCCTGTGTTTCTACGTCTCTGGACTTTGTGATGGATCCTGATGCAGAATCCCCCTCGGTAATGAAAATCTGTGTATCTCCTTTTCTTTCTGCTTTCTGATCGTTATAGTGCTGTCTGCAGTCACGAAGCTTTTTATTGTGAAGAGACACTTTTTTAGCTCTTTCTCTTGCCAGTTTCTGAATTCCGGAAAGTTCTTTTCTCTCTCTTTCAGAAATTAATATTTTCCGTTGAATTGCATCAGCGATTTCCGGGTTTTTGTGCAGGAAATTATCCAGTTTTCCTTTAAGGAAATCGATTATAAATGTTCTTACCGTAGGTCCGTTTGGCCCCATATCATTAGATCCCAGTTTGGTTTTGGTCTGAGATTCGAAAACCGGTTCTTCAACATTGATCGAAATAGCAGCAATGATAGACTTTCTGATATCAGAAGCGTCAAAACTTTTATTAAAGAATTCACGAATCGTTTTTACATATGCTTCACGAAATGCATTAAGGTGTGTACCTCCCTGCGTTGTATTCTGTCCGTTTACGAACGAGAAGTAGGTTTCCATCTGAGACTTGTCAGAATGGGTAATTGCCACTTCAATATCCTCGTCTTTCAAATGAACAATCGGATAAAGAACATCGCTTTCCATCTCTTCTTCAAGGAGATCCTTAAGACCATTTTCAGAAAAATAGGTTTCTCCGTTGAAGATAATTTTCAGTCCCGGATTCAGGTACGCATAGTTACGGAGCATTCTTTCGATATACTCTTTACGGTATTTAAAGTGCAGGAAGATATCTCCATCAGGAACAAAGGAAATCTCTGTACCATTTCTGTCCGAGGAGTCCTTTTCATCAAAATTTTCTGTGATAATACCACGGGAGAATTCGGCTACTTTCATTTTACCATCACGGAAAGAGCGTACTCTGAAGTATTCAGAAAGTGCATTCACCGCCTTGGTACCCACCCCATTCAATCCGACAGATTTTTTAAACGCCTTACTGTCGTACTTACCTCCGGTATTCATTTTGGAAACAGCATCTACTACTTTTCCAAGCGGGATACCACGCCCAAAGTCACGAATCGTAACTTTGCCTTCGTCCACTTTTATTTCAATTCTTTTCCCTGATCTCATCCTGAACTCATCAATGGAGTTGTCCAGGATCTCTTTGAGCAGGATATAAATACCATCATCGGCAGACGAACCATCGCCAAGCTTCCCGATATACATTCCGGGACGCAGGCGGATATGTTCCTGCCAATCAAGGGTTCTGATATTATCTTCTGAGTAGGTTGGATTTATTTCTTGTGACATATATGATTTCAGCAAACATACAAAAGTACGAAATTGCATAAAATTACGCGAATTTTAAGATCCATTTTTTCTCAAATTTATTCATTATGGAATGTTCTATTATCAATCACCGCCTTATTTTCATAGTATTCAACAAAAAGTGACATACTAGTGGCAATATACCTGAAATTTGATTTATATTTAAAATAACTGCAACTAAAAATAACATCATTTATATCCTTAGAAAGAATTCTGAGAGTTTTGACGAATTCACAAAGGTTATCTCAACAACTTCATAAAATCTTTTTATTTTTAAAGGATTACTGCCATTTAATTTACTCCCAATAAAAACCTTCCTTATTTCCCTCGCGGACATTCACACAAATCCGGTTCCAATTCCTCTTTTGAGCACAGATAAAACAAGCTGCTTTTATGGAATTCCCCTGTTTTAAATAATTTTTGATTTATGATTGCAAAAAATGAATTAAATTCGAGGTAAGTAAAAATATGCTTTAATGATACAACTTCCTCTTTCCAAACTTTCTGATGTAGGAACTACTATTTTCAGCCAAATGACACAGCTTGCCAACGAAAATGAGGCTATTAACCTTTCGCAGGGATTCCCGGATTATATGCCGGATCCGGAATTGCTGAATTATGTAGATGATTTTATAAAAAAAGGGTTTAATCAATATGCTCCGCTAGGTGGAATGATAGGACTAAAGGAAGAGATTGCCAGAAAGATCGAAAACAGTCATCAGGCAGTTTATCATCCTGATTCTGAAATAACAGTTACTGCCGGGGGAACTCAGGCTATTTTTACAGCTATTGCCACGTTTATCAAAAAAGATGACGAAGTGGTCATTTTTGAACCGGCCTATGACTGCTATGAACCTACAGTAGAACTTTTTGGTGGTCTTGTAAAACGTTTTGAAATGAAAGCTCCTGATTATAATATTGATTGGAATGCGGTAAAAAATCTGATCAGTGAAAAAACAAAAATGATCATCCTCAACAACCCGAACAATCCGTCAGGAAGAATTTTAAATGAAAATGATATTCAGGAACTTATTCAGTTGGTAAAAGGTACTTCCATTTTAATTTTAAGTGATGAAGTTTATGAAAATATTGTTTTTGACGGGAAACAGCATTTAAGCATCTGCAAATATCCTGAGCTTAAAGAAAGAAGTCTTTTAGTTGCCTCTTTCGGAAAGCTATTCCATGTTACAGGCTGGAAAGTGGGTTATTGCGCTGCTCCGAAGAATTTAACAGATGAATTCAGAAAGGTCCATCAGTTTAATGTTTTCTGTGTGAACACCCCTGTTCAGCTTGCTTTGGCTGAGTATATGAAAAATGATGAGCATTACATTCATCTGAATCAGTTTTTCCAGGAAAAAAGAGATTTCCTGAGAAACGGCCTCTCCGGAACTTCTTTTGAGCTTTTGGATTGTGAAGGGACTTATTTTCAAGCTGTTAAATACGACAGAATTTCTGATAAAAATGATTTTGACTTCGCTTCAGAGCTGACCATCAATCATAAAGTGGCAAGTGTTCCGTTTTCATCTTTTTATAAACAGAAAAGAAACGATCATGTAATCAGACTATGTTTCGCAAAAAAACAGGAAACTCTGGAAAAAGCACTTGAAAATCTGTCTAAACTTTAATTTCTATATCAGCGGAGAAAGCAGCCTGGCCAGATGTTCGAAGAAAACTTTGGCCTTTGATCTTTTTCTCCATGTACTAAGATGAATTTCTTCACAGTCTTTCATATCCTGATGAAACAATTCTTCAAGAGTTTTGTTGATTGCCCGGTCGAAAACCAGCGCATTGACTTCGAAGTTCAGTTCCTGACTTCTGACATCCATATTGGCTGTTCCTACAGATGAAAAGTTATCATCTATAATCATGGTTTTGGCGTGAAGGAAACCTTTTTTATAAAAGAAAACCCTTACTTTGCTTTCTAAAAGCTCGTCATAATAAGAGTAAGCCGCAGCATTGACGATGATGGAATCACCGAACTTAGGAACCATCAGCCTTACGTCCACTCCGGAAATAGCGGCCTGTTTTATAGCATTCAGAACCGTTTCAACCGGGATAAAATATGGGGTAACAATGTATATTCTTTTTTTGGCAGCAAGTACCGCTGAAGCAGTACTGAGCATAATGGAAGGTTTGGTATCCGGTCCGCTGGCTGCTGTCTGAATAAGTGAAGTTCCCCCTTCTTTATTTTTATGGGCAAAATATAATTGGGAGATTTCGGGAATTTTTTCTGTAGCAAAGATCCAGTTACTGAAAAATAAAAACTGAAAATAAAAAGCAGCTTCGCCTTTAATATAGAGATGAACATCCCTCCAATATTGCTTTGAATTGGGATTAATGTATTTATCGGAAACGTTGATACCTCCTGTAAATACTTCTTCACCGTCCACAATAATAATCTTTCTGTGATCCCGGTAATTAACCCTGTTGGCAAGCAGCCTGAAGGTAATTTTGTTAACGGGAGATATTTCCACTCCTCCGGATTTCAGTCTTTTCAAAAGTGTACGCCCTATTTTACCGCTTCCCATGTCATCATATAAAAAACGGACTTTAACCCCTTCTGATGCCTTTTTTATCAAAACATCAGCAAGTCTGTTTCCTATATCGTCATTATCATAAATATAATACTCCAGATGAATATGATGAACAGCCCTGTTGATTACCTCAAAAACTTTTTCGAATTTACCTTCTCCATTGATCAGGATCTCCGCATGGTTACCCTCTGATAATGGAGAATGCCCGGCTTTGTAAAGAAAATTGACCGTCGTAAGAAAATTGTCTATTTCACCTTTATGATTTTCCAGTGTTTTATAGTGGGTTTCACGGATGTAAGTACTGATTTCATTATAAACCTGCTCATTACGTTCTATTTTAAATGTATAGAATTTATTTTTTCTGTAATTGACTCCAAAAACGAAGTAGATGATAATTCCGAAAACAGGAAGAAAGATAATCAGCATCAGATAAGCCAGTGTCTTGCTGGTGTTTCTGGTATCCATAATAATTTTTGCGGCCAGAAAAATAATCCCCACAAGATAGAGACCTTCAAGGCCCAGAAGGATATAAGGAAACTGGTCGAAAAAATCTTTAATCATAGCTATTAACTTTGCAGATAATAAAGTTAGTGAAAAAAGCAAAATAATTATTCCCAATATTATAATCCCTGATGTATAGAGCCGGAATGTCATTAAAAATAATAAGAACCTGCCTCTTCAGACCGGTTCTTATTATTTTCATAGTTTTATCTGTAAAAAGATTGTATCAGATAGGAAAAAGAACTTTATAAGAACATTCCTCCTGAAACTTCAATTCTCTGGCCGTTGATCCATCGTGCATCTTCAGTACACAAAAAGGCTACTACTCCACCAATGTCATCAGGAAGTCCCACCCTTCCTAAAGCGGTAGCCCCCGCAACCATTGCATTAATTTCTTCATTATCTCTTACTCTTCCTCCTCCAAAATCAGTTTCTATAGCCCCCGGAGCCACCACATTGGCCTTAATTCTTCTTGCCCCAAGCTCTTTAGCCATATATTTTGTAAGCATTTCTACACCGGCCTTGACAGATCCGTAAATAGATGATCCAGGTGTTGCAAATCTGGCTAATCCTGAGGAAATATTAACAATTCCGCCTCCGTCATTGATGAAGGGAAGAAATTTCTGGGTTAAGAAAAACACTCCTTTAAAATGAATGTCTACAACATCATCCAGCTGTTCTTCTGTAACTTCTGTAATAGGCGAATATAAGGCTGTTCCCGCATTATTAATAAGATAATCAATATGAGTACTTCCCGTATTCTGCTGTAAATGATCTGTCACTTCTTTTACAAAGGGATCAAAGTTCTTAATGTCTTTTGTATCCAACTGAAAGGCTGCAGCATTTCTTCCTATAGCCCTTATTTCATTGACTACCGCTTCTGCTTCATCTTTATTGCTTCTGTAAGTGATGATGACATCTAATCCTTTTTGAGCGATTTTAAGGGCAGAATTTTTCCCCAATCCACGGCTTCCTCCGGTTACCAATGCGATTTTTGTTTTTGTGTTCATTTTATTTTGATTATTTTGATGGTACAAAGTTGAGGGTTTTTGAGAATACAATATTTGCTTGAATCAATCTGAAATTTGCAAAATTCAAATCATGACCGAAATTCTAAAGGAGTAAAAGAGGTTTTCCTTTTAAAGAAGTTTGAAAAATGGGCTATTTCTTCAAAGCCTAAGGCATAAGATATTTCAGAAACATTCCATTTCGTTTGTCTTAAAAGAATTTTTGCCTCCTGAATGATCCGGTCAGAGATTAGCTCTGTAGTGGTTTTCCCTGTATTATCTTTTAGTTTTTTATTTAAATAATTAACATGTACGGCCAGTCTGTCTGCATAATCCTTTGCTGTTTTCAACTGCAGTCTCTGTTCTGAAGATTCAATAGGGAACTGTCTTTCCAGTAACTCTATAAACAGAGAAACAACTCTCATTGAAGCGTCATTTAATGCAGATATTTTGGTCGCCGGCTGTAGTTTTTGTCCGTAGTGAATCAATTCCAGCACATAATTTCTGATCAGGTCATATTTAAAGATATAATCCGAACTGATTTCTTTTTTTATTTTCTTAAAGAGATATTCTATTTCTTCTGCCAGCTCATCGTCAATTTCGAATACAGGAACTCCACCAGGCTGGAATATAGGCAGATCTTCAAGATTATAATAGGATTTATCTTTGATAAAGAAATCTTCCGTAAATACACAGAAACTTCCAGACTGCTCAGGATCTTCAGGGATCCAGTGGTAAGGAACTTTAGGAGTGGCAAATAACAGGGCATTCTGTCGTATAGAAATTACCTTGTCTGCATATTCTGCTCTGTTCTTCCCTTTGATAAAACTTATTTTATAATATCTCCTTCTATTATAGGGCATTTCAGAAGTAGATTTTGCTTTTTCTATGGTCTGGGCAATATCAAATACATTGAAATGACCAATATCTTTATGAAGACCCTTGGGAAAAATACTTTCCAGATCCTGGCCTAATTTTGAAGCCATTTCTCTATAGAAATCTTCCAGTGAAGTATGGGCTATTTTTTCCATAACATTGGGTTTGTAAAATTCAAATATACAAAGTTACAGAATAGGTTTGTTCTTAATTTTACCAAATTGCTTTAAACGCACCTATTTCAGTCAATCATTTACAATTCCGTACAAACCAATTCTTATTTTTCTAAATACAGTGATATACTTCATTTATTTTTCTTACATTCGCAATACTAACTTACTAAAAATCAAACTATATGAAAAATCAAAATTTAACAAAGGGAAAAAAATTAAACAAGAAGGAATTAAAATTTATTCAGGGAGGGATGATGGACTGCATGCAGCCTACGATATGCACAGATCCTCCATGCGAGGTTTATCCACCTGATGATGTAAGAAACTGCACCACAATATCCAGTGGCTGTGCTCAAAAAATATGCAGACCATAATCTGAAAAATCTTATTTAACCAAAAATCAAATAGCATGAAAAATCAAAACCTAAACCACGGAAAAAAACTGAATAAAAAACAATTAAGAATTATCACCGGCGGAAAAGAAATGTGCCTGCTAAGTAATCTGACCTGTAAGAGATTTTCTTTGGCCTGCGCAGAACCGCAGTGCCAGCCTACTATTGAGCTGCAATAGCAGCTAATATACAAAAATACAAATGCTTCCGCTCATCCGGAAGCATTTGTTATGTTCATTAAAAACTAATTCATTTAAATTTTAAACTATGAAAAATCATCATTTCTACAAAGGGAAAAAACTAAGTAAAAAAGAGCTGAGAACAATAGCTGGTGGATTAAAAAAATGTTTTTACGCAGGGGGTTGTCTTAGAATTAGCGAAGACTGTGCGGAACCGCAATGTAATATATTGCATGATCCCGCGTAACCTTAACTATAAAAAGTACTACCAGCTCCTGAATGCAAAAAGCGCCCCCAAATTCATGGAAGCGCTTTTTTATTACAAACTAACTTTAATATTTTTCTCTTTTATACATTGAATCTAAAGTGCATGATGTCACCATCCTGAACGATATATTCTTTACCTTCAACAGAAAGTTTTCCGGCTTCTTTTATTTTTACCTCAGAACCGTAATGAAGATAATCTTCGTATTTAATTACTTCTGCACGGATGAAACCTTTTTCAAAGTCTGTGTGAATCACTCCGGCAGCCTGTGGAGCTGTCCATCCCTGTCCAATAGTCCATGCTCTTACTTCTTTTACTCCAGCGGTAAAATAAGTCTGAAGTTTTAAAAGATCATAAGCTTTTCTGATCAGACGGTTTACTCCTGGCTCCTTAAGACCTAACTCTTCAAGGAATATTTCTCTTTCTTCAAAGGTTTCCAATTCGTTGATATCTGCTTCAATCTGAGCAGCTAATACTACAACTTCAGCACCTTCATTTTGAGCCATTTCTTCAATCTTCCCAATCCAGTCGTTCCCGTTTTTAATAGAATTCTCATCTACATTACAAACGTAAAGTACCGGTTTATTGGTTAAAAGCTGAACTTCTCCAATGATTGATTTTGTAAAATCATCAGTAGCAAATTCTCTTGCATTTTTACCGTCTTCAAGGAATTTCTGTAAATTCTGAAGTGTTTCGAAAGTAAGAATATCTTCTTTCTTCCCAGATTTGATAAACTTCTTAGCTTTTTCTACTGCTTTCCCTACTGTTTCAAGGTCTTTCAGCTGCAATTCAATATCAATGATTTCTTTATCTCTTAAAGGATCTACTGAACCTTCAACGTGAATAATATTTCCATTATCAAAACATCTTAAAACGTGTACAATTGCCTCACACTCACGGATGTTTGCCAAGAACTGGTTCCCCAATCCTTCTCCTTTGCTGGCTCCTTTTACAAGACCTGCAATATCAACGATTTCAACTACAGCAGGCAAAACTCTTTCAGGTTTTACTATTTTCTCCAGTTCAAACAGTCTTTCATCCGGTACTGAAACCGTCCCTAAGTTGGGTTCAATAGTACAGAAAGGATAGTTTGCTGACTGAGCTTTTGCGTTGCTCAGACAGTTAAAAAGTGTTGATTTACCTACATTCGGCAGGCCTACGATTCCACATTTCATATTGTAAAATTCAAAGTTTAAGGTTTAGGGTTTAAAGTTCAATGTCTAGGGGTTAAAGTTTTTATTTCTTTTAACGCTTTCTGGTTGAACCTTTAACTTTCAGCGTGCAAAGATAGTGTTTTTTAGGGTAGTTTCATAATAAAAAAAATCTGCCATTATTATGACAGATTTTCAAACAGTTCGTGTTCTACTGGCTTATTTATGGGTTGCTTCCGGTAGCTTGCTGAGCCAGCGGAACGTCATTTGGAGTTGACTGTAATGTTTTATCTAAAGTAAATAATGATTCATCAGTTGCTCTATCTCCTCCTGCAATTTTTAATTTGTCAATCAAACTCTGCGCTAAAGTTTCTTCTTCAATTTGTTCCTGTACAAACCATTGCATAAAGTTCCAGGTTGCCCAGTCCTTTTCTTCCATAGAAAGGTCCACAATTTTGTAGATGGCTGTAGTATTGTCTACTTCATGTTTAAAAACACCGTCAAAACAGGCAGTAAGTGTTTTCGGATCTGCAGGAGGGGCAGGTATTGCATTAACTTTTGGCTTTCCACCTCTGTTCAAAATATATTCCATGAACTTGATGGAGTGATTTCTTTCTTCCTGAGCATGGCGGTAAAGAAAGTTGGCAATTCCCTGATAGCCTTTGTCATCGGCCCAAATTCCATAGGATAAAAAAATATGTGATGCATGAATTTCCTTGTTCATCTGATCGCTAAGCGCTTTTTCTATGCTTGTGGAAAGTCTTTTGGTATTCATAATGTTAAATTTTGGTGATTATAGCATTGATCATGCAAAAATGATTCCGATACCATTTTATTTTTTGACAAAAACATTCACAAATACATTATACATTACTGAAAAACAATATTTTAAGTTTATAATTTATAGTTATTCTAAAATATAAATTAGCGATCAGAACTTGACTTCAGAGCAACGAGAGTGTTTCATTTCATTATAAACTACATATTTTTAAGGGTAACCAAATGTTTTATAATAGTAATATTAATATAAAGATTTTATTAAAAGAAAATCCCGGCTCTCCAGGAACCGGGTATATTGTTGAGATGAAATTATTTTCAGAATGACAAATACCTTATTTGATCTTTCTGGCTGTATAATCGCTTTCGTTTCCTAATCTGTCAATCGCTTTAATAGCCACCGCATTCAGCTTTTTGCCGTCTTTAAATTTGGGAATATCTTTTGAAAGGTTATCAAGTGTCAGGATCTCTGTCTGCCATACACCATTATACTGTGTGAAAAGTACCCACTGGAAAACATCTGCTGCATTTTTTATACTCCAGTTTGTCTGTGCAAAGCTTCCATTGTCTGTAATAAACAGTGTAGGAGTCTGCAATGGAACCGTTTTTATCCATGGAGACTTCGGAATCAAGGCTTTCTCATTATAGGGACCGTTTTTCAGAGCAGGAAGCATATTTGGGTTCTTTGTAAGTCCGGCAATACTCCAGTGGATTTCGCCGGCATCATTTTTAAGTATCTTTCTTGAAACCTCAATTTGATTTTTAATTTCTGAAGGGCGGTCTGACACTTTGATTTCAACCGTATTTAATCCGGGCCATAAATGGCGGTTCATCGTATTTTCAGACTGCCACCAGCTTAGTAAAGCTTCAAAATTTTGTCCCTTAGAATCAATCGGCCAATAGAGCTGGGGAGAAAAGTAATCTACCCATCCTTTATTCAGCCATAATTTGGCGTCTGCATACAACTCGTCATATTGTGAAGAGCCTACAACTCCTGCCGGATACCCCGGTTTCCAGATTCCGAAAGGGCTGATCCCAAATTTCACATTATTTTTTTCTGCATGAATTTCTTTATAGATCCTTTCTACAAATTTATTAACGTTATCTCTTCTCCAGTCTGCCCTGGATAATGTTCCCCCACTACCTACGTAGGCATTCCAGGTTGCATTGTCCGGAAAATCTGCTCCTTTATTGTATGCGGCATAGGGATAGAAATAATCATCAAAATGAACAGCATCAATATCATATCTTTTCACAATGTCTTTTACCACGTTGGAGACATGACCTTGTGTTTTCGGGTTAGCAGGATCAAACCAGTACATTCCGTTCTTAAGTCTTACGACAATATCGGAAAGCTTATTAGCCATAGAGAGCTTATTTACGGAGCCTCCATTGGTATGATGGGCACGGTAAGGATTCAGCCAGACATGAAGCTCCAATCCTCTTTTGTGAGCTTCTTCTATCCAAAACTGAAGGGGATCATAGTTTGGAGAAGGTGCTGCTCCAGTTTCACCGGTCAGGAAATAAGACCACGGCTCAATATTACTCGTATACAAAGCATCTGCCGAGGGTCTGATCTGGAAGATCGCTGCATTGAAATTATTATTTTTCAATATATCAAGCATATTGACTGCTTCCGCTTTCTGTTGTTCTACGGTAAGATCATTTCTTGACGGCCAGTTGATATTAGCCACGCTTGCGATCCATGCTCCACGGAATTCTCTTTTTATTTCCGGAAGATTAGTCCTGAAAGTATCTTCTGCGGGTGGCATAACAGGTTTTGTGGTTGCAACAGGTGGTTTGGGGGCTGATATATTGTTATTGGACTTTGTCGTACTTTTTGAAGGAGTATTAGCTTTTACTGCATTATTCTGAGTAGAACAAGCTGTAAAAGACGCTAAAACCCCTGATAAAACGATTAACTTTAGTGTATTCATTTTCATAGTCTGCAAAACTACATTAAATTATTTTTTTTGATTTTAAAAATTACGATAATAAAATGAATTATTTTACTTAAATCAATTTATGTAATAAATATTTTTAATTCAAAGCACATAAATTGTTTTTATAATTTCACTATTTCGGGGTATCCAAGAATAAAAGGATTATATTCTAAATTAATCTATATTAACCTGCACTATAAATTGCGGCTAAAACTATTTTACGAACCTAAATATTGAAAGCAGGCTAGATGCACTGTTATTAAGTATCATCAAAAAATAAAAGCCCCGAAAACTCGGGGCTTTATTGATATCTAAGAATTTCAGATTAAGCTTTCGCTCCTCTTTCTACTCTTTTTCTTTCTTCTTCAGAAAGTAATTTCTTTCTCATACGGATGAAGTTTGGAGTTACCTCGATTGCTTCATCAGCCTGGATATATTCCATACATTCTTCAAGAGAGAATAAGATTTTTGGTGCAACACCTGTATCTTTATCTTTTCCAGAAGCTCTCATGTTATTCAACTGTTTTGCTTCAACGATGTTTACCACCAAGTCACCTGGCTTATTTTGCTCACCGATAACCATACCTGCATAGATCTCTTCACCCGGGTCTACGAAGAATTTACCTCTATCCTGTAATTTAGCGATAGAATATTCTGTAGCAGGACCTTGAGTTTTGCTGATCAATACACCGTTGTTTCTTCCAGGAATAGCACCTTTGAAAGGCTTGTATTCTGTGAAACGGTGTGCCATGATAGCCTCACCTGCTGTAGCTGTTAACATCTGAGAACGTAATCCGATCAAACCTCTTGAAGGAATTTCGAATTCCATGTGCTGCATTTCACCTTTAGTTTCCATAATGTGAAGATCACCTTTTCTCTGAGTTGCCAGGTCGATAACTCTTGAAGCATATTCTTCAGGAACGTCAACAACTAAAGATTCATAAGGCTCACATTTCTCACCATCGATTTCTCTTAAGATTACCTGTGGCTGCCCGATCGTCATTTCATATCCTTCTCTTCTCATTGTTTCAATTAAAACAGACAAGTGAAGAATACCTCTACCGAAAACAAGGAAAGTGTTGGCATCATCAGTCTGCTGAACTCTTAATGCTAAGTTTTTCTCTAATTCTTTGTATAGTCTTTCTTTCAGGTGATTTGAAGTAACATATTTACCATCTTTACCAAAGAAAGGTGAATTGTTGATAGAGAACGTCATGTTCAACGTAGGCTCATCAATTGCAGTTCTTTCCAATGGCTCAGGATTTTCAAGATCTACGAAAGAATCTCCAATCTGGAAAGCATCAAAACCTACTACAGCACAGATATCTCCTGCCTGTACTTCCGTTACTTTTTTCTTTCCTAATCCTTCAAAAACATAAAGTTCTTTTACTTTTCCTTTTACAACTTTTCCATCTGCCTGAGCAAGACCGATCCATTGAGATTCTTTAAGTTCCCCTCTTGTTACTTTCCCGATTGCAATTCTTCCTAAGAAAGAAGAGAAGTCCAGAGAAGTAATCTGCATTTGAAGATTTCCTTCAGTTACTTTAGGCTCAGGAACGTATTGTAAAATACCATCTAATAATGGCATAATATCTTCAGTCTGTTCTAATGAAGTGTTGAACCAACCTTGTTTTGAAGATCCATAGAATGTAGGGAAATCCAACTGCTCTTCTGTAGCTTCAAGGTTAAAGAACAAATCAAATACCTTATCATGAACTTCGTCAGGACGACAGTTTGGTTTATCTACTTTATTGATAACCACTAATGGTCTCAATCCTAATTCCAATGCTTTCTGTAGTACGAATCTTGTTTGTGGCATTGGTCCTTCGAACGCATCCACTAACAAAATAACCCCATCAGCCATTTTCAATACTCTCTCTACTTCACCACCAAAATCGGCGTGACCAGGAGTATCAATTACGTTAATTTTTGTGTCTTTATAGGTAACAGAAATATTCTTGGATAAGATCGTGATCCCTCTTTCTCTTTCAAGATCGTTGTTATCCATAATTAACTCCCCACTTTCCTGATTTTCTCTGAAAATATTGGTAGCGTGAATGATCTTGTCAACCAAAGTCGTCTTCCCGTGGTCAACGTGTGCGATAATCGCAATATTTCTAATGTTTTGCATAAAAGATTTTTACGGGTGCAAAAGTAGTGAATTTTAATGAAAAAATATTTACTTATCGAAATATTTAATATTTTGTTTAAATAACTTGTTTACAATACTATAAAAAAAGAGGGTTCAAAAAACACTCTTTAAGTTACTTATATACATAGTTGTACTTCATATGGATCTACAACAGACGGCTCTCCACAGATAATGTCAAATTTTTCACAATTAGTGGAAGCACTTTTCCCCATCCCCATTTTACAATACAGGTATCTGGATCTTTGCATCTAACCATTCCTTTGATATGACCCTCCTGAACGGTTTTCATTTCACTTCTTGAAATTTTCCATGTTTTTTAGTTTTGAATGATAAAAATATAAAAAAAACATGAGCAAAAAGTTTTTTTATGAATATTTAAAACACTATTTCTTAACGCCTTATAAACCGATAAAGGAATACAAGATCTATCAAAACAACAATAATAAATTTCACAAGGAATGACTTTTTTGAAACTTTATGGTTAAAGAGTATCATTGCGGAGGCTGCTCCTACGATTCCTCCCAGGAGAGAAATTCCCAGAAGGGTATTCTCGGAGATCCTCCATTGATGTCGCCTGGCCTGCCACTTATCCAGCCCAAAGACACCAAATGTAATCAGATTAGCAATCAGTAAAAAAAGAATCATTATCAATTAATTTTGCGGCAAAAATAAAGTTTAATTTAAACATGGAAAAGCTCCGGAAGTACAAATCCCGGATGCCGGGAAATATTTATAGTGCTGTCGAAATGAGATTCTTTAAATTTGCAGTTCATAAAAAACAAATCAATGAAAATACAGGATCTGGCAGGAACTTATTCTATTGAAGGAAGCAATCAGGAAGAATCTTCCCACGCTTCTTATCAAGGTATACTTAGTTTGTCCATTGATGAAAACAACCGTATTATTGCCCAGTGGGTTATTGGTGATCACATTCAAAACGGCAGGGGATTTTATAAAGACAATATTTTAGTCATTAACTTCAATTATGAAGGAGACGATCAGAAAATTTATAAAGGTGTTGCCGTATACCGCTGCTTAAGTAAAGATGTCCTGGATGGCTTTTGGTCTGAGAAACATGGCAATCCTTTGTATTTGGGGAGTGAATATTGTGTGAGAGTGCAGAGTACGGAGTTTTTGAATTGATGTAACGGTTATGTTGGGGGATATTAACCTTTCCAAAGTGAACTAAAATGTTTTGGAAATATATGATATTTGGATTCCTACGGAATGACGAAGGCCACCTTTGAATCTCTGCTGATTAAGCAAAAGGGGGTACTTCATTTTTCTTATTGCCTGCACTGTCATCACAACAAAGCTTTACTTCAAAAAACAAAAAGCTGCTTCACAAAGGAAGCAGCCAATAGATTATCTATAAATCTAACAATTATTTTTTAGCTTTTACATCGATTGCGATCTCGATATCTTTGCTGATCATCCATTCTGCAGGATCGGCTTCTGAAGTACCGAATTTAAGTCCCCAATCTGCTCTGTTTACTGTGAATTTAGCCTGAATAGCAGCTGAATTATCTGCTACTTCTACTTTAGCAGGGAAAGTAACGTTCATTGTTTTTCCTGATAAGGTAAGGTTTCCGCTTACTGTTTTATTAGCTCCTGCAACAGCATCTTTCGGAGCATCTTTTAGATCGGTAACGCTTGTGATTTTAAAATCTGAAGTAGGGTTTTTCGCTGCGTCAAAGAAATCAGGATTTTTTAAGTGAGCTTCAAGATCTGCCGGTTTTTTATCTTTCTCTGTTACTGAAGCCGGGTCTACTTTGATAGAATTCATGTCTATTACAAAGTTTCCTGCAGAAACCTGACCTCCGTCAACACTGATGTCTCCTGACTTTACCATAAGAGTTCCCCAACGAGGAGCCATTCCTCCTTTGTGGAATGCTTTCCAGTTTACTACAGATGCTACAGTATCTACCGCTAACACCTCTCCTTTACTTTCTGCCACAGTCTGTTCCTGAGCTGTAGCTGCATTATCTGCAGATTTTTCTTTATTACATGATGCTAAAAGCAATCCTACTCCTACTAATGCAATTACACTAATTTTTTTCATATTATTAAAATGTTTAAAAAAGTTGATTGAAATTTTGTTGTTTTCGGGTACAAAAATATAAAAACCTTATTTCCGGAACCTTAACATACATCAAGAAATGAAATATTATATATTATCTGCATTTGTATATCCATTTGCGATAAACTTCTCTTCTGTATTCAGAATCATAATTACTGGAGAAATCATGATTCTTTTCTGTTTCATTTCGAAAACAGTCGGTTGTACTGTCTTCCTGAGGATCTCCTTTGGCAAGCCATCCTGTATCAGAGTAATTGGTGTAAGAACCATCATGTTCATTTTTAAATACAACAATCTTTTCGTACTCCTGCAGCCTGCATTTGCATATTTTAGGCTCTTCAGATTCTCTCAACAGGCAAGATACCACTAAAGAGCAGCCGATGAGCAGTGTCAGTATTTTTCTCATGTTTATCGTTTTTCAATATTGTTATAGTTTTAATACAATGCAAGTAAATAAAATATTTAAACACAAATTCACGGAAACTGATAATTAACCAGTAACGAGCAATCATTTAAAATTGGGTTAATAAGGCATCAGCTATTACTTGCTGCGAAATTTTAGTTATACGTAATATTCAAAAAAACTGATCCTAAAATACTTAAAAGATCCAGACTGTTTTCTTTCTTTATTTTAAAGGGGGGGTATTATTTCCAGCTTCATGCAAAGGGGTTTGCCGCTATTTTCTATACTAGAAAATTTGTATTTTTGCTTCTCTTTTATAAAAACACAAAAATTTAAATTGTTTATGTCAAAAAAACTAATTTACCTGTTTGCCATAGGTGCAATGCAATGTCTTCATGCGCAAACGAAAGCTGAAGAAGCTTTAAAAACATTCGAACAAAAATATCCTCAGGAAAAAATACATCTCTTGTTAGATAAAAGCAGTTTTGTTGCAGGGGAAAACTTATGGTTTAAATCATTTGTATTTGATGGTTACAATACCTCATCTATTTCAACCTCATTATTTGTTGAGCTTTATGACAGCAACAAAAAACCAATCAGTAAGAAGCTTATTCCATTGCTAGATGGTGAGGGAAGCGGCAGTATCCTGTTGCCCGCTGCATTAAAAGAGGATGTTTACTACATCAGGGCCTATACTTCCTGGATGGCTAATTTCAGTGAAGATTTTCAGCTTATAAAGCCGATTACGGTGTATAATCCTGCGTCTCCTGAAAAGCTGACCACCACTCCGACTACTCATTGGACAGCCTCCGTATATCCTGAAAGCGGAAACTTTATAGACGGTATCTCTACAAAGCTTGCCGTAAGACTTCAGTCCAACGGTGCTGAACCTGCTGATTGGGAAGGTTATGTAACAGACTCTGAAAATCCTGGAGAAAAGATTGCTGCATTCAAAGGATTGGATCAAAATGTAGGTTTACTGACTATGACTCCCAAAAGCGGAAAGAAATACCAACTGGTGATTCAGAATCAGCATGGTGAGAAGCAGAATATCCCTTTACCGGATGTTTCTCCATCCGGAATCAGCCTACAGGTGAGCTCCGGTAATGACGCTGTGAAGTATACTTTAAAGTCAAAAAATTTACCTCAGCAGTCCCAACACTATAAAGTTTTAGGGACTATTAACAATCAGCTTGTTTATAAAGCCCAGGTTAATAAAATTTCTGACGAAATTCAGTATTCTATTCCAAACAATCAGCTTGTAAACGGCATTTTGCAGCTTACTGTTTTTGATGACAATGAAAATATTGTAGCCAACAGGTTATCCTTTGTTCAGCCACAGCTATTGCAGGTCAAAAAGCCGACCCTGCAATCTCTTTCACTGGACAACACGTCCCGTGCAAAAAATTCATTCGTAATTTCCAAAAATCCGGATTATTCCGGGTATACTGTTCTGGTTCTGGATGCCAATACAAAAAGTACAGAAGACAGTCAAAGCTTATTAAGCTCCTTATGGCTGACTGGGGACATTACATCCAACATCATCAATCCGGCTCAATATTTCAACAGCAACCGTAATACAGATGCTCTGGATGCTCTTTTAATTTCGGAGAGATGGAAACGTTTTGACTGGAAATCTATTATTTCAGGAAATTACCCAAAGATTAAATATCAGCTTGAAAATTATCTTTCTTACAAAGGGAAAGTCAGCGTTCAGGGAAAACCGGCTCCCAATACGGATGTTAATTTAATTTTTGACTCAAATTCGGGGTCTAAAATTTTTCAGATCAAATCTGACGCCAATGGTTTCTTTGTGATGAATAATTTAATTTTTGAAGATTCCATGAAATTTTCTTATCAGTTAAATGCTGATACTAAAGACCCCAATAGTAATTATTCTGTTTACTTTCAGCCAAATTTCGGTTTTATACCGTATATGAAAAGTCTTCCCTTATCTTCCTACAAACTTGCCCCGAGATCTCTGGAGGATAAGCCTTCTGAAGAAATTACACGATCATTCACAGCTATCAATGCACAAAAAATCATCAGTGAAAAAGTAATTAATATTGAAGAAATAAAAATAAGGGGAGAAATAAAAAGTAAGACTAAAAAATTAAATAATGAGCTAAGCAGCGCTTTATTCAAAAGTGCCCGCGAAGATGTCTTTGACTTTGTGAACGACCCAAATGCTATTATTTCAACCAATATTCTGCAATGGTTACAAGGAAGAGTTGCGGGATTAAGCATTCAGTTACAAAATGGAACCTATATTCCCTATCTGCAAGGGACAAAAACAGAAGTTTATCTTGATGAAATGCCTATTCCGCCTAGCCAGATCGCTAATATGTCCACATCAGATATTGCTATGGTAAAGGTAATAAAAGGAATTTTTGCAGGAGGATTCGGAGGCGGTAATGGCGCCATAGCTATTTATACACGCCGAGGAGGAGGTTCTAAAGGAAAAATCATAGACAGAAGCCTGCCATCGCAATTAAGACAGATCACATTATCCGGCTACGACAAAGAAACTCCGTTTGAAGGTCCAATCTACCAGAATGACAGTTTCAAAAAAATTCCACAGGATACCCGAAGTGTTCTATTCTGGAATCCTAATCTAGAAGTGCAGTCCCAGGAGCCTGCATCCGTAGAGTTTTACAATAATGATGATGCAAAAAAATACCGCATTATCATATTGGGACACGATAAAAGTAATGAGGTACCTCTTTATTACAATGAAATCCTACCCTAAATCATTTCTATAAAAACTATACGGCCTGATTGCGTAATTGCATTCAGGCTTTTTTATGCAGTAGTTTTTGTATTCTATTTTATGGTGAATCATAATATCAAAATAAGTATGATAAAAATGGCCTGGTGACTTTGAAAATTATTATCTTCGTGATTAGTCACAGCCAGGAAGAATATCTTCATAAATCATAACTTGTTGTGAATTGCTTTCAAAAATTATTATCTTCGTGATTAGTCACAGCCCCTCTAAACTTGCGGATTATTTGTCAAATGTTGTGAATTGCTTTCAAAAATTATTATCTTCGTGATTAGTCACAGCTGCGACGAATATAAACATTATAAGAGCATCGTTGTGAATTGCTTTCAAAAATTATTATCTTCGTGATTAGTCACAGCTTTCCATTTTACAATATGTCGTCTAAGTCGGTTGTGAATTGCTTTCAAAAATTATTATCTTCGTGATTAGTCACAGCACTAAAGATTTAATATGCGTAGTCTCTACAGTTGTGAATTGCTTTAAAAAATTATTATCTTCGTGATTAGTCACAGCTATGCATGATGCTAAGCTAGACGCCCTAGAGTTGTGAATTGCTTTCAAAAATTATTATCTTCGTGATTAGTCACAGCTGTTGATTACGATTACAGGGACAGAGCATTGTTGTGAATTGCTTTCAAAAATTATTATCTTCGTGATTAGTCACAGCAGAGCTAAAACGTAAAATAACAGAACTCCAGTTGTGAATTGCTTTCAAAAATTATTATCTTCGTGATTAGTCACAGCGGCAAAGTTTACAGGTGATGTCTGAGGTTAGTTGTGAATTGCTTTCAAAAATTATTATCTTCGTGATTAGTCACAGCGAATTTAACACTTGAAAATATCAAAACACAGTTGTGAATTGCTTTCAAAAATTATTATCTTCGTGATTAGTCACAGCCGGAATCCGGAGTATTACCAATTCCTGTCAGTTGTGAATTGCTTTCAAAAATTATTATCTTCGTGATTAGTCACAGCAAGGAATTTGATGAATCGTATAATAACTACGTTGTGAATTGCTTTCAAAAATTATTATCTTCGTGATTAGTCACAGCAGAGAGTGGCCGTTATAATGTAAGTACCGAGTTGTGAATTGCTTTCAAAAATTATTATCTTCGTGATTAGTCACAGCTCTGTGCCAGTTGGTAAGCTTAAACACTCCGTTGTGAATTGCTTTCAAAAATTATTATCTTCGTGATTAGTCACAGCTCGCCAACCTAATAGGAGACTTAACAGGGAGTTGTGAATTGCTTTCAAAAATTATTATCTTCGTGATTAGTCACAGCTATACGACCTCTCCTATTTAACCAAGGAGAGTTGTGAATTGCTTTCAAAAATTATTATCTTCGTGATTAGTCACAGCATTATGTATTCCCCCTGGAATGATGATCCAGTTGTGAATTGCTTTCAAAAATTATTATCTTCGTGATTAGTCACAGCAGTTTTAGCAGCAACCCAGAGAGCTTCTACGTTGTGAATTGCTTTCAAAAATTATTATCTTCGTGATTAGTCACAGCCAGCTTTTTCTACTTTACTTTCTCCCTTTTGTTGTGAATTGCTTTCAAAAATTATTATCTTCGTGATTAGTCACAGCAATCGCATTAGAACTACCCGACAATTTTATGTTGTGAATTGCTTTCAAAAATTATTATCTTCGTGATTAGTCACAGCCCTGGAGAAGAATCTGGTTGGATGTATCCAGTTGTGAATTGCTTTCAAAAATTATTATCTTCGTGATTAGTCACAGCTGGGTATTCGAACAACGCATCGATAACGTAGTTGTGAATTGCTTTCAAAAATTATTATCTTCGTGATTAGTCACAGCCGTTCAGTTAAAACAACGGTTGCTCTACTCGTTGTGAATTGCTTTCAAAAATTATTATCTTCGTGATTAGTCACAGCTAAGGTAAAGGAAAAAGCAAATGATGCGGCGTTGTGAATTGCTTTCAAAAATTATTATCTTCGTGATTAGTCACAGCGAAGCTGTTGTGGAGCAGATAGGTGTTATAGTTGTGAATTGCTTTCAAAAATTATTATCTTCGTGATTAGTCACAGCGGAGGAAATGGAAGCCTTTGTTAACGAGCAGTTGTGAATTGCTTTCAAAAATTATTATCTTCGTGATTAGTCACAGCCCAATCCATAAGTTTGCTAAAGAATATTTTGTTGTGAATTGCTTTCAAAAATTATTATCTTCGTGATTAGTCACAGCCAATTAATTATGAACGAATTTAAAGGCACAGTTGTGAATTGCTTTCAAAAATTATTATCTTCGTGATTAGTCACAGCTACTGGCGAGGTTGATTATAACTCTTCATAGTTGTGAATTGCTTTCAAAAATTATTATCTTCGTGATTAGTCACAGCTTTATCCTTAACTTTAATAAAAGCGTCATAGTTGTGAATTGCTTTCAAAAATTATTATCTTCGTGATTAGTCACAGCTCATTACGAATACATGAAATTGAAGAAAGGGTTGTGAATTGCTTTCAAAAATTATTATCTTCGTGATTAGTCACAGCTATTACATTCCCGGGAATGATCACAGAATAGTTGTGAATTGCTTTCAAAAATTATTATCTTCGTGATTAGTCACAGCAATCAACACCGTTAATATCAGCTGAATTCAGTTGTGAATTGCTTTCAAAAATTATTATCTTCGTGATTAGTCACAGCCACAGCATTAAACATGATTAACGATACAATGTTGTGAATTGCTTTCAAAAATTATTATCTTCGTGATTAGTCACAGCCAATGAGGTTAAAGAAATTGATGCTGATATGTTGTGAATTGCTTTCAAAAATTATTATCTTCGTGATTAGTCACAGCCTCAAAAAACAATCTACTGAAAATCAGTAGATTGTTTTTATTTTTAGGATTTAAAATTTAGAATAATTCAAGCTGTTGGAAGGTGGGAGGCGGTTCTTCTTTATTTCTGGCAAAGAATATTTCAATATCTCCAAACTGTTTGTCTGTAATGCACATAATGGCCACTTTTCCGGCTTTTGGAAGCATCAACTTCACTCTTTTAATATGAACTTCAGCATTTTCACGACTGGGACAGTGTCTTACATACATTGAAAACTGGAATAATGTAAAACCATCATCAAGCAAAGATTTACGAAAGCGGTTGGCATCTTTCATATTGGCTTTAGTCTCTGTCGGCAAATCATATAATACTAAAACCCACATAATTCGGTAAGCATTAAACCTTTCGGCATTCATATCAGTTCAGGATAAGAGATCAGTCGTTTTTCTCCTGTATAACATTTATACAGTGATGTAGTGGTTGTTTTTACAGCAACCAATAATGGCCTGGTTTTATCGTCTATTTTTACATCTTTGGTGGCAATCTGTAAAATAAAAGCTTTAAATTCTTTAGTTAATTCTTCTGTTTCTGAATGAATTGCCAGCCATTGCATCACCAATAAATCGACAAAAGGACGATAAGGTTCCATAAGGTCATCGGCAAGACAGTAAGGGTTGTATTTATTTTTATGAAAAATTCCGAGAACAGGAAGCAATCCGGTCTCCACAATTGCTCTTGCCACAATACTTCTGAGAACCGAATACCCGAAATTGAAAAACTGATTGGGTGAATCTCCAAAACGCTGTCTCAAAAAATCAAGACTGATGAGATACTTCCAGTAATGTTGTGCCGCAATACCTTCCATATTAGTAATATCACCGCTTTTCACGTTATTCTGATAATCAACCATTGGTTCGTAATAATTTCCTAAACGTTTTAAAACTTCTTTTTGGTTTTCAATTTTACATTCAACGGTTTGTTTCCAAAGTTGTTTTTTAAGGGGCTCACTGGCATCCAGCTGATCTTTGATCCGGTCAGAATGTTCAGTATGTCCATACAGCGGAAGCATAATTCCGTGGGGTAAATGATGTCCATCGCAACTGACCACTACCACATTGTTCCCCATCATTTTCTGAATCAACTGATGTGAGATCGTAATCTGAAAATGATCCAGCATCAGCAACCCCAAATCTTCAACCGGAACTTTGCCTTTCGTTTCTTGAGTGGAAGGATCCAAAATATACATTTGTTCATCTTTGAGCTTAAGATAAGCGGGATTACCGATATAGATGGAGCGGGTAATCATAGTCTATTCTCCAACTTTAATTATGGTTCCCAAATGATTTATTTTTATTTTTTCTAAACGATGTAAATAACCGTTTGATTGAAAAACTTCCCAGGTAATTCCTCTTAAAACCCTTTCATTTCTATTAATTGTTGTTTCTAAATGGTGCCGAAAATGAACCTCAAAAGTTCCATTAGACTTTTTACTCATTTTTTGAAGTCTAAATAACTTACTACTGATTGCAGATCTATTTTTAATATCAAAAAAGTCTAACTCATTTTCTTCCACAGGGTTTGAAGAATGTTTTAAATCCAAAACAAATAAGTCATTAATTTGCATTGAAAATTTAAATTCACCCAAATCATCATTGTCATTTCTATTAATAATTGGGTACGGTTTTCCTCCTTGAGAAATATTGAATTTTCCAATTTCAACAGCATCCCAAAAAGAAACTACACTTTCATTATATTTACCTTTACTATCAAGATAGACTAACGCGTGATGATTTCCACCAGTTTTTACATATCCATCCCTTACCTTTTCAACTTTACTTTCTTCGAAAACTTTTAATGATTTAATTTTAATTCCCTTTTGTTTATTTAACCATATTGGATCTTCTTCTAAATTAGAGAACGCTTTTTTAATCCCTCCTCTTTCTTCAATTCTTGGTTTAATAATTTTTTCTTTAATCTTCTTATCGACAATCTTTTCCACTTGCGCTGCTGTGAAATTTTCATTTAACAAAACTCTTTTGACACAAACATTTTCATAAACTAAAACCTCTTTTAGTTCATTATTTTGAAAAAATATCGGATCTTTTTTATATTTTCAGTTGAAAAAGCTTCGCCAATGTTTTGATATTTATCAATTCTTTTCATAATTAACTCTTTGACCAATGGATCAACTATATTTTCAAGATTATTGAAATTCTGATTTAATTTTTCTTTTTTTTCAGAAACCCTTTTTATCTTACCCATTACAGTCTCTTCGTGAAGTCTTCCCCTCGGTGTCCAAGTTATTTGCTCTTTTGAAGAATTCTTTGGCTTGTTTATATTTTTACTTAAAACTTTAGAAGACTTTTTAACAGATATAAAAATTTGCTCCAAGTGCCTACGAACTTGCTCTCTTAAATTCTCAATAGGAGTTATAGACCAATCATCAATCTGATCAGCAAAAGCTTTTAAATCAAAATTTTCTACATTTAAGAATTGTGCATTCGATTTAAGTTCCTCTTTTGACATGCCACTTCTTTCGTACTGATAGAGTTTATTAAGATTATTGAGTCTGAAAATTATCTTCTGATCTGTCAGAGCACAAATTAATGCATCTACAGCATGATGCCGATGGTCATCTCTTTTTGACCAATCCTTGATTATCTTTATTTCTTTTGTTTTATTTGTTCCATCCTTTATGATTTTAGTATCTACAAGACCCAAAAGCTTATACTTATCAAAGTTTACTTCCTGCATCACTTCCTTCAATCCCCATTTATCTCTAAGAAAATCTGTAACTTGTCCAGTTGTGGTAAATACATTTTCACAAACATTTTTAAGAAGCTTTACTGTTTCTTTGGAAATATATTGAGAATCTTTTTTCATCCTTTCTACAAAATCAGATGGAATATCATCTCCTTTACAAATCAGGTTGTCAAATTTGGCTTTATTTATCTTTCCTTTTCCGTCGTTATAAAGTTCATTTACTTTTTCTAAATATTGCTCAAATACTTCTTCACTCTTCCCACTCATAAAATCGTAGGCTGTCAATTGATTTTTTGTAGAATTACATTTTTTATGAGCAAGAATAAAATTATTCATATTGTTCGTAAATGATCTCGATTTCGGAAGTATATGTTCAAGATCCGCCTGCCCGGAAATAAAATCGGACATAGTAATTTCCCGGTTACAATAAAGACACTGTCCATCAGATTCTTGCCAGAGTCTATACCGCTGAATATCCCTGCCATTAACGATTTTGTAATGATATTCATTACTCAGTACTTCTCTTATTTTATCATTTTCTTTTCTGTTTCTGAAATTGGAAACACTTATTCTTTTTCTCTGTTTAGCACTATTTCTAAGCTCCCTGGCCAATTCAACCCTTATTTCATCAATTTTACCATACTTATCAATAATTTGATTCACAATATTCACAACCTGATTCAAAATCTGCTCTACAACCGGATTTCTCAAGCTGTTTTTAAGAATTGGCTGAAGTTTGTCCGTAATTTCAATCTTAGTTTTGTAGCCGCTATGATCATAACCAACCTTGTCACAAGCATCACTATATCCCAGACCTTGTTCCATAAAAGGAAGAATTTTCTTGATAGCTCTTGTTGATAAATTTCCATAGTCAGCATTATAGGAAACTTCATCAGCAAAGGTTTTTGACTGTTCTTTAGTCAAATTAAATCGCTTTTGAAGTGTATTTATAATTTCATCATCTGTAGGTAACGAATAAGTAATATGCCATAGCTCAAACAAGCCTCCCTTTTCATCATTTTCATATGGATTGAAGTGCAGATATTCTTCACATTCTTGATCGTTTAAACCAGCATTATTCAAAGCCTTTTTAATAACTGAATATGTTCTGCTACCATCCAATTCAGGAAAGTTGAGATAAACATTTTGACCTTGAAATGAAAGTATTTTTTTTATTTCATTGGCCGATAATTTAAATTTTGTGTTTAACTTAATCCCTTTGAATAAATTGTTTACCAATTTTTTTTTCTGTTCTATTGTCGGTTTATATTTATCTCCATTTTCAAAAGTAACTTCAAGATCATTTACTTTTTGCCAAATACGAAATATTTCAAAAAAGGGAGATGATTTACTTATAGCTTTATGAAATTTTTCAAAAGTACAGTCAGAAACAAGACCTTTTTGACTCTTTAATGGTCTTTGGTAAAAAAGAATTTCATTTTTTAATTTTTGATATAAAGTATTTTTACTTTTTGATTCAGAATATCCTGTTAAGATATCAGGATAAAAACGAGTTTGAAAATTCCATACTCTATCAAATTCCTCAATATATGATGATCTTAAATAAGTTCTTTTACGCAAAATTGTATTTTGAGCATTTTCTGCATTTGAAAATTCAGCATATAATTGTTCACCAATAGTTTTACTTTTCAAATTGCTTTCCAATTCAGCTATTGCCAATTTGTATTCTGAAGAGTTTTCTTCAGCCGTTTTAGATTTCCTGTTGCTTAGGAATCCTCTTCTTTGGTTTAAGTGCATTAACACCCTCCCTATTTCCTGTAATGATAATTTTATTTTTAAAGAGTCATTTCGTAGTTTGTAAAGACTCAATTCATCTAATTTTATTAAATCTTCATCAGGATACATATTTAATTCTTTCAAAAAAGTGTATAACTTACTCTTTCGCAATTTCGTTCTCTGATAACCTCTTCTAATTCCTCTCGAAGTTGTTCTTGGTAAGTTTTTACTTGCTGTATTACCTGAGTAAAATTTACCCTGAAAATTTGGATCTTCGGGTACTATTCTTACAGCCAATTCCTCTATTTCTTTTTTATTATTTTCTTCCTGAATAATTGCAACACCTACAGATGAAACTCCTACATCTAAACCTACTATTAGTCTCATAATTATTAATTTTTAGATACCACATAAAAATAGAAATAAAAAAAATATTTAAAATACGGATTCCCATAAATGTGTTAAAGATTTTTTCTTCTATATTTGTAATAATAATTTTGAAAAGCAATTCACAATAAGGATTATTCCGTTGTGAAAACATTCAAGGCGGGGCAACTCGCCTTTTTTCGTTTTAAAATCTTATTTTAGCTATCCGAAAACAGAACAATGACGACCGTAGAATTTATACAGAAGCAGCTCAATATTTCTGAGAAGAGCATCAACAATACTTTACAATTACTGGCAGAAGACTGCACAATCCCTTTTATTGCCCGTTACCGAAAGGATAAAACCGGAAATCTGGATGAAGTTCAAATTGAACAGATTTCCAAAATCAGCAAACAGTTTGAAGAGATTGTTAAAAGAAAAGAATCTATTTTAAAATCTATAGAAGAACAGGGCTCATTGTCTCCTGAACTCCAGCAAAGAATTAAAGAAAGCTTTGATATTACTGAACTGGAAGACTTATATCTGCCATTCAAAAAACGCAGAAAAACCAAAGCAGATACTGCTAAAGAAAAAGGACTGGAGCCTTTAGCAAAGATTATTATGAGCCAAAGGAATGATGATATTCAGCTTCTGGCTTCCAAATACCTGAATAACAATGTTGCCTCCGAAGAGGAAGCTCTTCAGGGTGCAAGAGACATTATGGCGGAATGGATCAATGAAAATATGTATGTGCGTAAAAACCTCCGTCGTCTGTTCCAACGAAAAGCAGTAGTTACTTCTAAAGTTGTGAAAGCTAAAAAAGACGAAGAAGATGCACAGAAATTCTCCCAATATTTCGAATGGGAAGAAAATCTTAACAGAACACCTTCCCACAGACTTCTGGCCATGCTGAGAGCAGAAGCTGAAGGTTTTGTAAAAACAAATGTCGGAATTGACAAAGACGAAGCTATTGACTTCATCGAAAAAGCAATTATCAAATCCAATAATGAAAGTTCTGAACAGATTGCACTGGCAATAAAAGACAGTTATAAAAGACTTTTAGAGCCGGCGATCTCCAATGAAGCTCTTCAGGAAGCAAAAGAAAAAGCTGATCAGAAGGCAATAGAGATTTTTTCTGAAAATTTAAGTCAGTTACTCTTAGCTCCGCCTTTGGGAGAGAAGAGGATTTTAGCAATTGACCCTGGGTATAGAAGTGGATGCAAAGTGGTATGTATAGACGAGAAAGGAGACCTGCTCCATAACGAAACCCTCTACCCTCATGCTCCGCAAAACGAAAGCGGAATGGCGATGAAAAAAATCCGTTCTATGGTTAATGCCTATAATATTGAAGCAATCTCTATTGGGAACGGAACGGCAAGTCGTGAAACAGAGTTTTTCATTAAAAAAATAGCTTTTGACAAGCCATTACAGGTTTTTGTGGTTTCAGAAGCCGGAGCATCAGTGTATTCTGCAAGTAAAATTGCAAGAGAGGAATTCCCGACCTATGATGTAACGGTACGTGGTGCCGTTTCAATCGGAAGAAGATTAGCCGATCCTTTGGCAGAACTGGTGAAAATAGATGCCAAATCAATCGGCGTAGGACAATACCAACATGATGTAGACCAGATCCAGCTTAAAAGTGAACTTGATTCAACGGTAATGAAGTGTGTCAACTCAGTAGGAATCAATTTAAATACAGCCAGCAAATCATTATTAAGCTACGTTTCAGGGATCGGAGAAAAAATGGCAGAAAACATCGTCAATTACCGGGCTGAAAATGGGGCTTTTGAGGATAGAAAACAGCTTAAAAAAGTTCCAAGGCTTGGGGAAAAAGCTTATCAGCAGGCAGCGGCATTTGTGAGGATTACTAATGCTAAAAATCCACTGGACAATTCAGCAGTACATCCGGAAGCTTATGGAATTGTTGAAAAGATGGCTAAGGACTTAGGTATTAAGACCAATGAACTGATTGCCAGTAAGGAGAAGATAGCTTTAGTAAAGCCGGAAAATTATATCACAGAAGAAACTGGAATTTTAGGAATAAAAGACATTTTGAAAGAGCTTGAAAAACCAGGGCTGGATCCGAGGAAAGCAGCTAAAGTGTTTGAGTTTGATCCGAACGTCAAGAGTATTAAAGACTTAAAAGCAGGCATGATTTTACCCGGAATCGTCAATAATATTACCGCATTTGGGTGTTTTGTGGATCTGGGAATTAAAGAAAGCGGACTGGTTCATATTTCTCAGCTGAAAGAAGGTTTTGTATCGGATGTCAACGATGTAGTAAAACTCCATCAGCACGTTCGTGTGAAGGTAACAGAAGTAGATGAAGCGAGAAAGAGAGTTCAGCTGAGCATGATCCTTTAGTCTTCGAAATATGGAAATAAACATCAATCAAAATATAAACACTGCATTTTGAAGTATAAAAATTTAATTTTCGACTTAGATGGAACTCTGTGGGATCCACGGGCTACCATTATAGGAATATGGAATGATGTTTTACATCAGCACCAGCTTATTGAAAAAGATCTGAAGCCCGAAGATATGGATCAGTATATGGGGCTTCTGGCAAAAGATATTATCAAAGATATAGTATCCGGTATTTCAGATCAGCTGGCTGAGAACATTCTGGCTGAAATTGTAAGCCATGAAAACAAAATTCTGCGTACCCGCGGCGGGATTTTATATGAAGGCGTTGAAGAGACCCTGAAAGACCTGACCCGACATTATAATCTGTTTATTGTAAGTAACTGTCAGGACGGTTATATCGAAGGATTTTTAGACTATTATAAGTTCAATCATCTCTTTGTTGATTTTGAATCTCACGGCCGGACTCAAAAGCCTAAAGCAGAAAATATACAACTGCTCATGGAAAGAAACCATTTATCTGCTGAAAATTCAGTATACATAGGTGATACGCAGACAGATCACGACTCCTCTTCTGCTAATAGTCTGCTTTTTATTTTCTGTAAATATGGTTTTGGGAAACTGTTGAACGCTTCATATGAACCTTCCATCTTAAAGTTTTCAGACCTGCAAACCTGTCTTAAGGCTATTACAAAATAATGAAAATATCTGAGCTTAAAGAATATTCCACCTATCCATCATACCAGGGAAACAGAATCCACTCAAATGAATTTAAGTATGAATTTAAGCAATAAGATCTTTAAAACCTGTACCGTTAAGGATGACAAAATAATAGAAATGGAGAAACTTCTCCAGAAGCAATATCAATTATAGAAGTCTATACTTCAAAACTTAATGCTTCGAATAATAATACAATTTTCTCTAATTGAAACGAATGAGAAACAACAAATAATCAATTTATTATTTCAGTTGGCCATAAAATGAATTATCATTCTATGGATGAACACATTACCAGCGAATAATTGATATATAGCAAAAGAAACAGTCTCAAAATGAGACTGTTTCTTTTTTTCATACTGATACATAAGTATGTTAAGATATTTTTATAAAGGAAATTGAAACAAGAACAGTTTGTTTTTGCCTTGGTCCGTAAGGGCTTAAATTATTCGAAGCAAAAAGAAACCTTACACTGGCCCGGAGACATACATGTTGGAGTACATGTAATATCGTAGCACAATAGCAGACCTGGTCTGCAGCCGCTTTCACCAACACCTCCCTGAACTGTTTTTAAATTCTCTCTTGATAGTTTTTTCAAATTTTTCATGATAACTTGTTTTTATGGTTATTGTTTTTCCAAATATATGAATTTATTTGACATAGGATTATTTTTTTTAAAAATCACCAAATTAATACAGGTTTTTACTGTAAAATTCTACAGAAATTCGAAAATGTAAAATCCATATATGGTAAAAGGCTGCCTTTACAGACAGCCTTTCACTCATTCTTATTTTTCCAATAAAATCTCCTTTATTTATAATCTTTCGAACTTCTTCTCGGTTCCTTTGCCTCCGGCCATTGTATGGTTTCTCCTTTTTCATCCTTTGGCATTACTCTTTTTTCCCTGTTGCTGAACTCAGGATCTTCAGATGCCATATATGCTAATGCAGCTGTTAAAACAACATTATTTTTAACCTCATCAAAAACAATCTTATCATATGTATCTTTTGTCGTATGCCATGTATAGCCAAAATATCCCCAGTTCAAAGATCCTAAAGAAATTCCGGGCACTCCGGCCGCAACAAATGATGCGTGATCAGATCCTCCACCTCCGGGCATTCCGGGAAAATCTGTTTTGATCTGGCTTCTTACTGCTTTTGGTGCACCATCAAGCCATCTTCCTACATAGTCGTATGCTTTTACAAATCCCTGCCCGCTGATATTCACAACACGTCCTGTTCCGTTATCCTGATTAAAAGCTGCCTGCACTCCTTTTATAATCTGAGGATTATCTGCCACAAAGCCTCTGGAACCGTTTAATCCCTGTTCTTCACTTCCCCAAAGCCCTATAACGATTGTCCGTTTATTGTTTGGGTAGTATTTTTTAAGGATTCTCATGGTTTCAAGCATAGTAAGCGTTCCTGTTCCATTATCTGTAGCTCCCTGAGCACCATCCCATGAATCAAGGTGGGCGGAAAGAATGACATATTCATCAGGCTTTTCCTTCCCTTTAATCATACCAATTGTATTAAAGTTTTTCGCTTCAGGAAGTATTTTGGACTGAGCATCGATTTTAATTTTAGGCTGAGCTCCTTTTTCTGCCATTCTGTAAAGCATTCCATAGTCTTCCACATCAATATCAATCATTGGGATTTTGGAAGTTTTTGCTCCAAAAATTCTGTTAGCTCCCATGATTCCCGTCCAGTTTGAAATAGCGATTCCTGCCGCTCCGGCTTTTTCTAAAGCTTCCGGAAGGGTATTATTATCATAACCAATATTTTTCACATATGCTGTAAAGTCTTTGGCAGCCTGTTCCTTTTCTGCTTTCAGCTTGTCATAGAGCTCAGGGGTTGCAAATTCCTTGATCTGCTCATCAGAACGTCCTATTTTCTGATATTGCGCAATCAGTACGATTTTCCCTTTGGCGGAAGGAAGCCAGTTGTCAAACTCTGCTTTGGAAGATACTTTAGGAAGAATGATGACCTCCGCTTCAATTGCTTTTTTCGTAGCAGGACTCCATGCCAGTTGTGTTGCAGACAAAGACTTTACACGCGGATAGATCATATCCACATGAGTAATCCCCCTCTGCCATCCTTTCCAGGTTCCGAACTGCTGAAGGTTAGCATCTATCCCCCATGAACGCAGCTTTCCTGCACTCCATTCATTGGCAGCCAGCATTTCCGGTGTTCCCACAAGGCGCGGGCCTATACCGTCCAGCAGTTCATAAGCCATGTTTTCCAGTTGCGAATTGTTATTTACCTCATCTACAAAACTTTTCACGATTGGGTCAAGTTTTTCTTTTGGGTCTACTTTTACCTGAGCCCATGAAAACTGAGCAGCCAGCATTACTGCAGGCACTGCAAAAAATCTATTTATCCTCATAGTATATATTGATTGCTTTAAAGATAAAGGAATTTAGGGAAATGATGAAGAAATGAGTATGAAAAAGTTCCTGTACAAAGATATTCTGAGTCTTTTTTGTTCTTTTAACAGCAATTAACAATACTCACTGAAGTCTAATTGTGGTAAAAACACCGGAATCAAATATTTTTCTCTCAGAACAATTTCTTTTAAAGCTGTATTTTAGAATAACCTGAAAAGGGAAAGGTTATGAATAAAGGAAGAAAACCATTTACAGGCGCTGGAAGCTTTTTCTAATTCCCCATCAGAAAGGAAATTCAGGGAATAAAAAAGCCGGCTCATGAAAGCCGGCGAGGGAACGAATTATTTTTTAGCTTCGTCTACAGAAACTTTTCTAAATTCTTTGAACAATTTGCTAAGTTCTAAAGCTGCTTTACGAGCTCTTGTACCTGCTGCTTTGTTTCCTTTTTCTGCTTGCTGGTTTGCCTCAGTTGAGAACGCTTCAAATTCTGCGTTGATTTTTTCAATTAGTTCTTTCATTTATTTAAAAATTTAGGCTGCAAATATAGGTTTTATGGCGATTCCAGCCTAACCGCAGTGAAAAAAAATTGTGCAAAATCACTATTTTTTTCACTTTCACGAACATAAAAGCACGTTTTTACAAGTTTTACTGGTTAAAACCTCTTAAACAAAACGTTTTAACACCTATCTGTAAAGATATGAACTTCATTTTTAAAATTAAAAAGAATTCAGAAATCACTGAAATACTATATTTATAACGCCAAAATAAACTGATAGATCTGTACTATTGATTTTTTATTTTATATTTGAAAAAACGCATAACCTATGTTCAGAAAATTATTCATCTTTGCCTTTATATGGCCTCTATTTGTTTACTCGCAAGATAAGATTAGTTATAAAGTTTTTTATAATAAAGATCTTGAACAAAACGGCTTAAAAGTTCAGGTAGATTACACTCTTCAGAAACCATCAGATACTCTTTCCTTCTTCTATGCTAATAAAAATTGGGGGGAAAATAACCTATTCAATGCCTTGTCCATATCTAAAGAAGATAATCCTAATATTACTTTTGAGATTCTGCCGGAAAAAAATAAAATAAAGGTTAATATGAACAAAGGAGAGAAAATCTCTCTTATTTACCATATCAAACAGGACTTTAAAGATCCAGGCTATAAAACATTCAACCGCCCTAGAATCAATAATACCTTCTTTCATGTCTTAGGAAAAAATCTTTTTATCGTTCCAAGATCATTTACCAAAATACCTGAAGATCGGGAGTTTGAATTCTTTATTGAGTGGGTTGATTTCCCTCCGCAGTTTAAACTTCATAATAACTTTGTTACCCAGATCCGGAAGCAGAGAATTAAAACTTCCCTTTGGGAAGGATTTTATAATTCACTATTCATCGGCGGTGATTACAGATTCCATTCTTTTAAGATCAAAAATAAGCCGGTTTATTTTGTACTAAGAGACCAATGGCAAAATGGATTTACTGATGATTTTTTATTTTTAAATCTCAAAAAAGCCATACAATCTCAGAGGGACTTCTGGGAAGATTACGACCAGGATTATTTTACAGTAATGATGACACCTACCGTTTCACAGAAAGATACCCTATTCAAGGGATATAGCACTAAAGGTTCTGCTCTTAAAAATGCTTTTATGATTCAGGGCACCAATAATCCTTTTAACAGTAAGAATTCTTTTCTCTATCTGATGCATCATGAACTGATGCATGAGTGGATTGGCAATAAAATTCAAAATAAACATGAAGAACTGAATTATTGGTTCAGTGAAGGTTTTACAGATTATTACACCTATAAAAACAGGCTCCGAATAAAGGATATTTCTATGGACGAATGGCTGAAATTGTTCAACAGTGAAGTCATTAAAAATTACTGGAACAATCCACAGCGAAATATGCCAAATTACAGGATAAAAGACGATTTCTGGAAAAGCGGTGATGTGGAGAAGATTCCCTACCGCCGGGGAGCTATTTTTGCTTTTTGGCTGGATAATCAGATCATGCTGAAAACACATTCGAAAAAGTCATTAGACGATCTCATGAGAGAACTCCTAAAGGTATGTACAGAAAAGAATGTAAAATTTACGGATGAATTATTTTTGGATCTTGCTCAAAAATATCTGAGCATGGATATCTCTTATTTCTTTCAGAAACACATCATTAGTGGAGAAAACATTGATCTTCTTAAGGAAAAATGGATCGATGGTTTTGAATTTAAAATGATGGATGGTATTCCACAGCTGGAAATTGATGAATGCAAGAATATAAAATATAGTATTGATTAAAAAATAAGGTTCTTTACAGTCTATTCTTGATGGCTTATTAATTTTCATCTTCAAAGAATAGACTGCCAGCACTTTCCAATAAGAGCAAGCTTTCTGAGGTAATTCTCTCAGCGAAAACAATCCGGAAATGATGGCTGTATCTATTGGTAAAAGAGAATGTCTCTCCCGGGGTAAAAAGTATTCTGTTATTTTTACAATATTCATAAAATTTCTTCATCTCCACACTCTCAGGCATTTGTCCCCAAATGCTGTACCCACCCTGTGGCTTATGAAAATAGGAACCTTCCGGAAAGGATTTTCTCAGGGTTTCCAAAACCAGAACGGCCTGCTCATTTAGCTTCCTGCGGAACGAACGCAAGTGACGTTCATAGCTGCTACCCTCCAAAAGTTTAAGAACCAGCTCCTGATAGATTGGAGAAACGGATCTTCCTAAAGCAAATCTTGCTCTTTCTGCTTTCGAATAAAACCTGCCTGCATACAACCATCCCAGTCGGATACCGGGTGCCAGTGTCTTTGAAAATGATGAATAGGTCATCACCAGTCCTTCCCTATCAAAACTTTTTATACAACGCGGCCTTTTCTCCCCAAAATAAAGGTCGGAATACATATCATTTTCTATAATACACATCTGATACCTTTCTGCAATATGCAGTATTTCTTTTTTAACCTCATCGCTCATCATTATACCGGTAGGATTATGAAAATTCGGAGTGACAATCAATGCGCGGATATCATTTTCAGCACAAGCATTCCTGAAATATTCCGTATCGAAACCCTCTCTGTAATGTACCGGAATTTCAATCACTTTAAGATCCAGATTGGTGATCACTTCCAGCACAGAAAAAACACAGGGACTGTCTACAGCGACTATATCTCCGGCTTTGGTTACAGACTTTAATGCAATGGTAAGTGCCTGAAGCGCTCCATCAGTAATAATAAGCTCATCAGGATTAAACAGACATCCATACTCCCCCATTTGTTTTGCAATATCCTGTCTTAAAAGTTCGAGCCCACTGGAAGGATAATACCGGAGGAGTGCTGCCCCTTTTTCACGGATTACTTCCTGCATTGTCCTCAGAATGAGCTTTTGAGGAATTAATAAGTCCGCCGGCACTGCATTATTGAAAGAACTTGATTCTGAAGCCCTTCTTGAAGTCAGTGCTATATTTTTCATAAACACCTCGTCTCTTACTGCCGGCGGAAGTTTGACCCTGGTCTCGGGGATGTATTCTTCTCCTGTATCTGCAACAAAATACCCGGAACGCGGAATGCTTACAATCAAACCTTTAATCATGAGATACTCAAAGCCGCTCTGAACCGAACTGGTGCTCAGTTTATACTTTTTTTTAATTTCCCGGATCGAAGGAAGCCGGTCTTTTCTCTGCAAAATTCCGTTGCGGATCTCCTCTTCAATAGCCGTTGTGAAAATTTCATATTTATAGGTCTTCATCATAATTAGTCAAACTGTACCGGACAAATTTACAAAAACAAATATCTGTACCGATTATATTTTAATAAACTGTACCCTTTTTGAATGGTTTAATCTTATAATTTTGAATAAAAAAAATAATGGATATCATTTCAAAATTTACAATTGGGTCTGAAGAGGGAATTTCTGATCTTATAGCCATCATTGATTCTTCAGTGTATGCCCTTCATAAAGATTATGTTTCTGAAGAAAACATTAAAAATTACATCCATAAAGAAATTGATCCAAGAAAGATGATCAATGAACTGAATGATCTTTCCAACCAGCTAATTATGACCTATGCAGATCAGAAGCCAATTGGTTACAGTATTGTTAAAAGTGGTTCTGTATACCCCGGTTTAGCGGGAGGTAAAAGGTCTACAGAAATCAGTTTCGTGATTCTTCCTGAGTTTGATTCTCCGGAAACAAGACAGTCTCTTTGGAAAAAGTGCAGGTCTGCAGTGAGTTTCGCAGATGTTATCTGGATCAATATGCTGGCTCATGATCCACTTCTGGAGTTTTTAAAAGAATCAGGTTTCAAAGCAGCTGCAGAGGTTAATGCAGGACCTTTTCAACTGCCTTCCCACATCATGGAAATGGAGATCAGTAAAAATTAAAAGGGTTCATCAGCAGATCAGGGCAGATTGATATAAAAACGGATCAGGTAAATCTGAATACAAAAGATTTACCTATCTTTGATTTTTATAATTTATTCACAATGAGTGATCAGCTGGAAACGATAGAGGATTATTACAACCGTATCCGTAAGAATCAGATCAGAGTATTTGATTCTGATGATTTTGAAACAGGTAAGTCTCATTTTAACATTTCTATGCGGAAGTACTGCAGCTTCAAGAGCCCCTACAACCGCCGGGATTACTATAAAGTGAGTTTCATTATCGGAAAAGGCACCTTTCAGTATGGTCCGCACCGATTGTATATTGACCGTCCGGTTCTCTTTTTCCCTTCCCCCAACATTCCTTATTCCTGGGAATGCGAAGGTGAGCAGGAAGGCTATTTTTGCTTATTCAACCAGGAGTTTTTCCATGGAAATTCTGAATTCAATTTGTTTAAAAAAACCTCTTTGTTTAAGGAATGGAGCAAACCTATTGTTTTCCTTACCGACGAGCAGACTTTACTGGCTACTTTATATTTTGAGCAGATGTATAAACTGAATAATTCTACCTATCCTTTCCGTTGCAGCAGTATCAAAAACCACCTGGCATCTGTTTTACACCTGGCTTTGGAAAACCGGGTAGATGACATTAACCCGAATGAGCTTCCTGCCAATGTAAGATTGTACAAAGTTTTTGATGAGCTGCTGAATAAGCAGTTTCCGCTGGATTCTCCTGCTTATCCGCTGTCCTTAAGAACACCGTCTGATTTTGCACAGCAACTTAATGTGCATGTGAACCATCTGAACTCATCAGTGAAGTCAGTGACTAATCTTACCACAACACAAATCATTAAAGAAAGGATGTTTGAAGAGTCTAAAAATCTCCTGAAGTATACCAACTGGGATATTTCAGAAATAGGATATACTTTAGGCTTTGAGCAGCCCTCCCATTTTAATAATTTTTTTAAAAAACACGCACAGACTTCACCTCTGAAATTCAAAAATTCCTTTTAAAATTCAAATATTTGAATTTTGTAATTTTTACTTTGTCTTTTAAAACTGATTTCAGTATTTCTTATCTTATTTTTGCAGGGTAAAAAAGAATGAATATGTTGAGAGAAGCATCTGAGCAGCGCATCAGATTAATAACCATTATGGCGTTTGTTTCCATCCCGCTTTCCGGGTTTGTGACAGATATTTACCTGCCATCCTTTCCATCTATGGCCAGAGAGCTTTCGGTATCGGAAAAAGACATTCAGATCACGCTTACTTCTTATCTGCTGAGTTATGGAATTTCCCAGCTTTTTGTAGGAGGTATTCTGGACAGTATAGGACGTTACCGTCCCAAATTAATTGCCTTATTCCTGCTCGTCATCAGCAGCCTTTTAATAACGATGACGAATAGTATTCTGCTGATCTGTCTGCTCCGAATTCTTCAGGGAGCTGCGGTTTCTGTACTGGTGGTTGCCACCCGTGCTATTTTTGTAGATATTTATGATTCGGAAAGGGTAAAACATTATCTGAGTTATTTCACTATCGTATGGTCCTGTGGTCCTATCCTTGCTCCTTTTCTCGGAGGTTATCTTGAAAAGCTTTTCAACTGGCATGCGAATTTTTATTTCCTTGCTTTCTATGCCGGATTCCTGTTTTTGTTTGAGTGGTTTTTCAGTGGTGAAAGTCTGCCGGAGAAAAAGAAGCTTAATCTTTCAGAAAATATCAGCCTGTATAAGATGATGCTTAAAAACAAAATTTTTATGTTGGGTATTTTCATTTTGGGGTTAAGTTATTCTATTGTGATGTTATTTAATATTACCGGGCCTTTTATCATTGAAAATACATTTCATTTTACGCCGGTAGTTATCGGATACTGTACTCTTATCTTAGGATTTTCATGGATGATAGGCGGTTTTATAGGAAAAAAAAGGCTTACATTAGATTTTCAGCCCAGAATTCTACAGCCTATTCTATTGCAGATGTTGCTGATTGCGTGTTTAATTGGCATCAGCTACTTCGCAGAAAGCCTTTTCATTCTGATTCCTTTTGCCTTTTTCATCCATATATGTTCCGGAATTCTGTTTACTTCGTTTTTTACGTCAAGTATGCTTTATTTCCCTAAAAATGCAGGAACAGCAGGTGGACTGATGGGAGGACTGGTATATGTTATTACGTCTGTTACCAGTTTTATTATTTCCGTAACGGGAACGGTCACCGAGCAGAAAGGGTTATCCTGGCGCTATCTGATTATTGCCGGTTTACTTTTCGGAATCATACTGATTATGAATCAAGTTGTAAAAAAAGAAAAAGCAGAGAATTAATCTCTGTTTTTTTTTGCTGCTATTCTAAATCTGAGTCGTGAATAAACCCTACCCACTGTCATATAATATTTTATGATTAATTAGTTTTAATTAAAACTAATTTTTCTTATATTTGTTATAACGGGATGGAGACATAAAATCTTTTTCAGATTTGAATGCAGTTTGGTTTATCATTATTTTTAAAAGTATGCCTGTAAAGCAAAACAATATTTCTGAACTTGCTCTTGAGCTGGGGATGGCAATGAGTGAAATGAAAAGCCGTTTGAGACAAAAGATTCAGGCGACTATTAATGATTATGATCCCGATCTTTCTTTTGAACTTATTGAAATTCTGGGACTGCTTTCCCGCAATAACGGCATCAATCAGCAGGAAATAGGAAACAAGGTAAGCAAAGATAAATCAAGCATCACCTACCTTATCAACAGTCTGGTAAAAAGAGATCTTGTTGAAAGGGTAGCTTACAAAAATGACAGGAGGAATAATCAGATTTTTCTTACTCCAAAAGGAAAAAATGCTGTGGAGACGATTTATCCCTGGGCATTAGACCTTTATAAAAAGGCAGCCGGCGACCTCTGTGAAGATGAAATAGGCCAGGCACTTGTCCTTGTAAAAAAAATGACAGCAAACCTGGAAAACCAGGATTAAAACTTAATATAATATGAGAACAATCCTTGTACCCATTGATTTTACATCAACTACAGAAAATGCGGTAAGAACAGCTGCAGATTGGGCAAAACAATATGAATACCAAAATATTATTCTTTTAAAAACAGCCGGAGAATCTGAATTTGATTATCTGCACATTGCTGAAGGGCATTCATTTGTGAATGAAGAAAGTGTCAACAATTTACTTGAAAAAACGGAGCAATTATTTGATCAGCTCCATGCAATTATCACAGAAAAATCACCTGATATAAAAGTTTCCAGAGTATTAAGCGACTGGGCTCTTACCCGAAGCATCAATGAGGTTCTAAAGAATCAGCCATCTGTAGAACTGATTATTCTGGGAAGTGATGACAGTACTTCTTCTACAGAGAGTTTTGTTTCTGATAACATTATCAGCATTGCAAGAACAAGCCCTGTAAAAACGTTGATTGTTCCTAACAGCTATAGATACAGTGCCGTAAAAAATATATTTATTCCCTGTGATCTGAATGGTGTCAAAAGACTGGAAAGGTTGTTTCATCATAAGCCTATTATTCATCAGAAGGATGTCCGTTTATTGTTTTTAAATATCAATACCAGTGAAAAAGAAGATATCAGTGATGATAAGAAAAGAGAACTGGAAGAATATATTCAACAGCATTTAACAGAAATCCCGAGCACTATTCATTATTCTCATGATAAAGACATCATCAACGGAATTCTTACTTTTGCGTCTTCAAATGACACTGACCTTATCATTGCTTTACCGGGCAAACACAGCTTCCTGTATTACCTGGCCAGCAGAAGTATTTCTGAAGGAATTTACCAAAACACCAACCAGCCGGTTTTAATCTTAAAATAATACAAGGGTTTTCAATCTTTTTAACTTAAGGAAGTTTATTCTTTCATTTCAGATCTTAATAATAGATCTTGGTGCTGTCCAGTTTGACAAGTTTCAGCTCGTTCATTTTTTTGATATACCTGATGACAGTTTCTACCCGAAGACCTGTTAAAGTAGCTATCTGCTGTCTGGTATAAGGAACAAGAAAAGAATAGGCTTCCTCAAATCCGAAATACCCCTTGATGTGATCAAATAATTTTTCAAGTTTTACAATAGGATCTGAAATCACCAGAAAACTGGAAATCATATATCTGAAATGCAGCCTTTCTGCTGTATATTTATTCAGTTCCAGCATTAATAAAGGATTTTCCAGCAGTATCTGGAGCAATTTGTCTTTAGGAATTTTGATAATTTCACAGGAAGTGACTGCAATAGCATTAACAGCATAATTGTGGCCGGTAAATAAGTAGCTTTCCCCAATGCAGTGTCCGTCAAAGGGAATACCGTGTACAAACTCTTTTCCATCTTCCAGGAAAGTATTCAGTTTCACAGTACCATACTTTATCTGAAAATAGTATTTAGCAGCCGTTCCTTCCTCAAAAATATAATCTGCTGCATTATATTTTTCAAGTTTGGCTCCATGCGACAATAACAGGTCTTCATTTATGATCATCTTGTCATTCTTAATTTGGGTAAAAATACTGAAAGTATGATGAATATTATAGTTTAGCAAATATCATTATTCTTTTCGGGGGCTAATTCGGGAGTTTACATGCTCAGAAGTTTGCCTTATCAGGCTGTGATTTTCTTCTTATGCTTTACTCCCCATTCTGCCAGGGCAGCAATAACATCTTTTAATGATTCACTATATGCGGTAGGAACATATTCTACCAGTACAGGTTTCTGATCGGTAAGAACGGTTCTTTCAACCAGGTGGTTAACTTCTAATTTTTTCAGTTCGCTGGACAGTACTCTTGCTGAGATACCATTAATGGTGCGCTGTAGTTCGTTGAACCTTGTATGTCCGCCTAAAATTGCAATCATCACTCTTATGGTCCACCGTCCTCCCAGAACATACAAAGCATCTTCAGTAGCAGCGAGATGAGTGCTGCATTGCGGCCGTGAATACACTATTTTTTCGTCTTCCATATTCTTTATTTCTATTGCAGCTAACCTAAATGTTATTACTAACCTTTTGGTAACTGCTATCTTTTTATTAGTAAATATAAATAATTTTGACCTGTCAATTTTAAAAAAGATAAAAAAATGAAACAAGTACTTCATATTATTTCAAGTCCAAGAAGTGAATCATCAGTCAGCAAAAAACTGGGAAATGCTGTTGTAGAAAAAATTACCGCAAAATACCCTGACAGTGTTTTTAAAAAACGTGACTTAACAAATCCTCTTTTTCCTCATCTGGAAGAAAATCATATCAATGCATTTTTTACTCCGGCTGAAAACCGTACTTCCGAGCAATTGGAATCTGTAAAGCTTTCGGATACGGTAATTGCTGAATTACAGGAAGCGGATATCATCATCATTGAAGCTCCGCTGTATAATTTCAGTATTACTTCTACCTTGAAATCCTGGCTTGACCATATTGCCAGAGCAGGGGTTACTTTCCGTTATAATGAAAATGGTCCGGAAGGAATGATTAAAAACAAGAAAGTATATGTCGCTTTTTCAAGCGGCGGTATTTATTCCGAAGGAGAAAGACAGGCCTATGATTTTGTAGTACCTTACCTTCAGAAAACGCTTGGCTTTTTGGGAATGACAGATATTTCTGTTGTCCGTGCGGAAGGTTTATCCGTTCCGGTAATTCAGGAAACGGCTTTACAAAAAGGGATTGAAAGCATTGTAGTAGAATAGAGACTTAAAAAGTGGTCTCAAAAGTTTAATTGTCTGACTTTTGGGATCACTTTTTCTTTTAAGTTGATGAATGGTTTTTAAATGGGTATCTAAGTTTTCTTTTTTACCGGATCAGAAAGGTAATAATGCCAAAGCATCATCGAAGCCACTGAGCGGAAAGGTTTCCACTGTTCACTTATTTCCAGAATCTCTTCTTTTGTAGTTGAGGATGAAAGCTGTTTGAGGCGTTTTAAGGCATTCACTGCCGCCAAATCTCCAATAGGAAAAATATCCGTTCTCTGAAGGGTAAACATCAGATAGACATCGGCAGTCCAGTTTCCGATCCCTTTCAGACTTACTAAAATCTTTCGAACCTCTTCATCTGACATTTGCGGTAAGCTTTCCAGGTCGATATCACTATTTACAATAGCCTGTGCCAGCCCTCTGATGTAAATCGTTTTCTGCCGGCTGACATAACACGCTCTCATCTCTTCATCATTAAGCCTAAAAATAGCTTCCGGAGTTATTCTATTTGTTTTTTCTTTAAGCTTGTTTAGGGCTGCCAAAGCCGATGCGAGAGAAATCTGCTGTTCCAGAATAATATGAACAACTGTTTCAAAAGTATTTTCGCGGGTCCACATCGGGGGATAACCATGTGTATCTAAAACCCACTTAAGATCCTTATCCTGATCAGCCAGATATTCACATAATTTCTGAAAATTATCTGTACTGAATGTTTCCGTTTCAACTATTGGAATGGCAGGGTTTCTGTTTTTCATAGTACGATGCTTAAGGTTAAAATAAAGTAGGGATGGTAAAACCTCTTTCAAGATCAAGCAGAACAGATTTATTTTCTATACCTCCTGCAAAACCGACCAGCTTTCCTGATGCTCCCACAATTCTGTGGCAGGGAACAATAATAGATACTGGATTTTTATTTAAAGCTCCTCCTACAGCACGAACAGCTTTTACATCTCCAAGAATTCCGGCCAGATCGCCATACGTTTTTGTGACTCCATATGGTATTTTTAACAAAGCTTCCCATACTTTCATTTGAAATTCAGTGCCTTTCAAATCAAGAGGAACCTCAAAGACTTTCCTTTTATTTTCAAAATATTCTGTCAGCTGTTGTTCAGTCTGCAAAAGGACAGGTGATTCATCCTGACGGACAGGAACGGAAAGTTTTGTTCTTTTATAATCTTCGCCTTCCCACAATATGGCAGCAAGACCTTTGTCAGAAGCAATAAGTCTTATATTTCCTACTGGTGACTGTACCTCTTTATATACTAGCTGTTCAGAGTTTTCCATCTTTCTTTTTTTTAATTATTGATCTCCACTTACTGCTTTTTTACCGGGAAGCAGATAAAGCATTATTCCCACCAGTACTACACAAGTCAATATTCCTATGATCCCGGCCTGATAGGCAGCCTGCCATCCATTTTTAGAAAAATAGAAAAACACACCACCAATAATACTTACTCCGAGTGCAGAAGCGGTCTGCTGAAATGTTGAATAAATTCCCGCTGCTGCTCCGGCATATTGCTGAGGAACATTTTTGAGGGCAATATTAAGCAATGAAGGAAGTACCAGTCCGTTTCCAAAGCCCCATAGTGCCATCAATCCAATAATTAACCCCGTACTGATTCCGGGTTTCCACAATTCCATCTGTAAATAAAATGCCAATGCCAGAATAGTAACGCCAAACTGTAAAACCCGCTTTCCAAATATAATGATCATTCGCGAGGCAATTACAGAAGAGGCAATAAATAATATCCCCGGTGCTATAAAATACAGTCCGCAATCCAGTGCCGAAACACCGAGACCGTTCTGCAGATAAACCGCACTCAGCAAAAGATAGGCTGTATGCAGCATAAAATGGAATAAGACAGCTACCAATCCAATATTAAAATCTTTAATCTGAAATAATCGTACATCAATCAAAGGGTTTTCATTTCTGCTGAGTTTATTTTTCTGATTGTAAATAAAGAATAGAAAAAGACACCCCGATGAAACAATCAATCCCAAGCTCCATAATGGCCAGCCTGCCTCTCTCCCCTGAATTAAAGGATAAATAAGAGAAAATAGAGCCAGTGTCAAAATCGATATACCTATATAATCAAATTTTGTATTCTGATGTTTCTGTGTTTCCGTTACATATTTATGGGTAGCCCAGAGGGTGATAATTCCTATGGGAAGATTAATAAAAAAGATGAGCCTCCAGCCTTCTATTACCCAATGAGTATCTGATAAATATCCTCCTAAAATCTGCCCTATTGCTGCTGCCGTTCCTAAAGTAATCCCATACAGCCCAAATGCTTTTGCTCGTTCTTTTGTATCTGTAAAGAGAACCTGAATGAAGGCAATAGTCTGAGGTACCATAAATGAAGCACTCAATCCCTGAAAAAACCGGGTGACATTAAGTTGTAAAGCAGAGTTTGACAATCCACATAAACATGAAGCGACTGTAAAGGCAAACATTCCCCAGAAGAAAACCTTTTTCCTCCCGAAGTGGTCTCCTGCTCTTCCTCCGGTAATAAGGAAAGCTGCATATCCCAGAAGGTATCCGGCAATAACAAGCTGCATTTCAGCATCTGTCCCATGTACCCCTTTCTTAATGGTAGGAATCGCAACATTGATGATAAATACGTCTATTACAGAAAGTAAAGGGGCTGCCAATACAATCACCAGTTCCAGCCATTTATTTGTTACCTCTTTCATCTCAGATCAGTTTTTGGATAATATGCTTTGCAGATTGTATGGGACTGGCGCTTTTAAAAACAGAGGCAGTCACAATAGCCCCTTCCAGCATGGTATAAATTGTTTCCGTCAGTTCTTCATCTGTCAATTCTTTTTTATGACCGGAATCAGCCACTAAGCCTTTAATGAATTCTTTGCTGTGCTGCTTCATAAGCCGGATCTGGGCCAGAACACGGGGATCGTCCGTACCAGCTTCATCATTTACTTTTATAAAAGGACATCCTCCGAATTGCCTGATTTCTTGCCGTTCTATATGATAGTCAAAAATTGCCAGAAGCTTTTTCTGAGGATCTTCCACTTTGGTTACGGAATTTTCCAATCTGCTGAACCAACGTTCATGAGTACGCTGAACATAAGCAACCAATAAGTCAGTCTTTGTTTCAAAGTGCTTATATAAGGATGCTTTTGCGATGTCTGCTTCATCTATAATCTGATTGATACCTGTATTGCTGTAGCCCTGAGTATAAAACAAATGCTCAGCAGTATCCAATATTTTGTCTATGACGACCTGTCCTCTCTGTTTCATGAGACAAAGCTACATATAAATAGACAAGTCTGTCTATTTATTTTATATAAAACTAATATCGATATTATATATTATCACTTGCTTAATAGTCATCGTAATAATCCGACTTTTTATTGATCTTAACGAAAGTGATTTTTCAATTAATTGACGATTAATTAAAAAAAAAGCATCCAAAACACCCCGATACAAAGGATTCCCGATCATAGTTCAAAAAAACAGCACTATAAATTACATCGAAAACTGAACCTCATTTTCTGAGATTTAATTAATTTCTGATAAACAAAAATTGATAATAATTAAAGAATAATACTTAATTATTCATCAAAAAAAGAGGCAAATCAATGCCTCTTTTTTCTATTTTAATTGAAATCTAGTTTAAAATTGTTCTTACGAATCTCCCTCAGGAATCAGATTGTTGTAAGTCTGTTCAACTAAAAAAGATATTGCTCTTTTTACAGATGCACGTCCTTCCGGCGAATTCATATCAACCCCACAAAAGACACTTCCATTCAAAGAAGAATACATATTCAGGTAATAAAGACCTGAAACCATTATTGCCATTATCGAGCGGTAGATATCCATTTTCTCTTTGAAATGAGGAGTCATCATCAGTTCAAAAATATATTCTCCGTTTTGTTCCTGGGTATCAATTAATTTTTTCAATGATTTTCTGGGTTCGGATATGGTCCACAACAATAGCTTTTGAGCTTCTTTATTGTTGTATACGTAGTCAAACTGAGATAATAGCATTGCTTCGATGAATGTTCTTCCACCGTCTTCTATATTTGGTTTCATCTTTTCGACTTCCTCTTTGGTTACCTGAACCCAATAGTCCTGTGACCGAAGATATTCATCCATAAGACCATCCATACCGCCAAAATAAGTGTAGATCATTTTTTTGTCCACTCCGGCTGTAGCAGCAATATCGTTTATTTTTAATCCGGCATGTCCTTTTGTTTTCAGAATTTTCCCAACCGCATCCAAAAATTTCTTTTTGCTGCGCTCTTTGTTTCTGATACTTCCTGCTGCTGATTTTCTTTCCATGACTAAAAATTCAATGATACAAGTTTAAGGATTTTTTTATAATTATTAATCACTATACAGTGTTTTATTTTAATTATTTTTATTAACTTAATTATAGGGTATTTAAAAATATATTATTCCAATCCAAGTAATTAGACAATCGGGCCACTTTAACAGGAGCTTCGTCCAATATCCGGCAAATAAAAACACTTTATTCCTCAACATTCTAAATCTTGCATTTCTATACTTTTTTTAAAAAAACCGGTCAATATCTTATCCAGCTACTATCTGCATGGATTTTTATCATCTTGCCCGAATAACTGATATATTAAATTTAATTAATTTTTAAAATTTTAAACACTTTATAGTGTCTTATTGTGTATATTTGCACCAAACTAATAACCATTTTCATTATTAAACACAATTTAAACTGAAGAATTAAAGAGAATTTCGAACACAAAAAGCTAAGGTAAAAGCACTCAATGTAAACAGCATTACTGGAAAACTAATGATGCTGTTTTCTATTTTCTTCAAAATTAAGTCTTTTTTCGATAATTCTCTTCCTTTAGTAAGGCTAAAGTCACTGGATTATAGGTATTGGTTTACCAGATAAAGTTGAAAAATGCCTTTTCACAATATAATTTTCTCTCATTATAAAACATATGCTTACTAAGCAAAGCTTATATTGTAATCAGGCTCGGCCGGTTTCTTATTCAGATATTATAGTTTTGTATAGGATTGTTCAACTAAAAAAGATACAGCTTCTTTGATTTTATCACGTCCTTCTGGTGTATTGACATCTATTCCACAGAAAACACTGCCATTCACAGAAGAAAACATATTAAGGTAATAAAGCCCGGAAACCATGATTGCCATGATTGAACGGAATTCCTGTTCGTGTTCTTTGAACTGAGTATCCATAAGTTTAAAAAGATGTTCTCCGTTTTCTTCCTGGGTAGCGGTAAGTTTAGCGAGTGATGTACGGGATTCTGATAAGCGCCAAAGCAGCAGTTTTTGTGCTTCTACGTTGCCATACACATAATCAAATTGCGACAGCAGCATTCCTTTGGTAAATAATTCCCATCCATCATCTGTTTTTGGGAGTATTTTTTCAACTTCTTTAGCGGTCGCTTTACTCCAATAATCCTGCAAACGGATATATTCATCTATCAGACCATCTAAGCCGCCAAAATAGGTATAGATCATTTTCTTATCTACTCCGGCTGTGGCTGCAATATCGTTTATTTTCAGACCCGCATATCCCTTTGTTTTAAGGATCTTTCCAACCGCATCCAAAAATTTCTTTTTACTGCGTTCTTTATTTCTAATACTTCCTGCTGCTGGTTTTCTTTCCATGACTAAACATTCAAAGATACAAGTTTATGAATTTTTTTTATCATTTTAAACACTAGCTAGTGTCTTATTATATATATTTGCAAAAATTTAACCATTCTATATACAGAAAATCGCTGTCAAAATTGAATGCATCAAAACTATTCAGATTGTACCATAGTTCTCCCTTAGCTTAGAATAAGGCGAATATTAGACGGCTAAGGGAAAACACTCACACAAACAGCATCATTGAAGTTGTAATGATGCTGTTTTATTTTTCTGTTTTTTCTGTTGATAAAATTATTGATAAAATTTATCCCATGTCTTATAAATTCAGTTACTATTCTGTTTAATAAGCATTAATCTAAAATCTGAAAATTAAGCACATCAGGGATTTTAATTTTTAGAGCACATTTCATCTCAAACATCTATGTTCTCGGGAACAATATATCCGGATTTATTGATTTGTGTGAAAATAAAATAAAATAAAATAAAATAAAGGGTTGAATTAATACTCAGGACGTCCATCAGTTTCAGTCTTTAATCATAAAATTCAAAAAAAAATATTTACTAGACACTTTATAGTGTCTTAATGTGTATATTTGTGTCTAACTAACAACCATTCTATATATTAAACACTATCTAAGTTGAAAAGCCAAAACAATTCAGATTGTATTACTCAGTTTCCTCCATTCAAGAGAATGAAGAAACACCAACTAAGGTAAAACATTACAGAGCAGCATCATAGGATTCCCTTATGGTGCTGTTTTTATAGAGATGGAAAGACCAATACAAAATCTTCTTAGTCTGAACATTTCAGGTTTTTATAGGACTGGCCTATCAAAAAAGAAACTGCTTTTTTAATTTTATCACGTCCTTCGGGGGTATTAACATCTATTCCACAAAAAACACTTCCATTAACAGAAGAATACATATTAAGGTAATAAAGTCCGGAAACTATAATCGCCATAATCGAACGGAGCTTCTGTGCATTTTCTCTGAAATGAGAATCCATCATCAGTTTAAAAATATATTCTCCATTTTGTTCCTGGTTGGCAGTCAGTTTTGCCAGTGATTTGCGAGGTTCGGATAAGCGCCACAACAATAATTTCTGTGCTTCCTTATTTTTGTATACATAATCAAACTGAGAGATCAGCATTTCTTCCATAAATAATCTTCCTCCATCATCTGTCTTCGGCTTTATTTTATCAATTTCCTCTATTGTTACTTTGCTCCAATAGTCCTGTGAGCGAATATATTCGTCCATCAGGCCATCCATTCCTCCAAAATAATTGTAAATCATCTTCTTATCTACACCGGCAATAGTTGCAATATCATTAATTTTTAATGCGGCATATCCTTTGGTTTTAAGGATTTTTCCTACGGCATCTAAAAATTTCTTTTTACTTCGTTCTTTATTGCGGATATTACCTCCTACTGACTTTCTTTCCATGGTAAATATTAGATAATACAAGTTTAAGAAAATTCCTTCTACTTTAGACACTACCAAGTGTCTAATTTTGCATATTTGTAGAAACTAAAACCATTCTAAATAAGAAAGAGCCGTTAAAGTGGGAGAATTAGAAACAATTGAGAGTGTAATTATGCTCTATCCAATAAAGACAGCTTCAGACATTCATTAGCTAATGAAAAATATTTAAACAAAAATCTCGTTAGGAATTCAATGGTGCTTTCTTAAGTTGAAAGGATGGTCACTTTTCCTAACAATGAGTAGATTATATTAAAAGCATTTATTATAAGAAGGAAACTTCAGCAAAGGTATTGGAAGACCTTGAATGTAAATATTTAACCGTTTGATGGGAATTTTTTTTGAAATTTTAACCTCGAACAATATATTTTCTATTTTTACCAATAATTTAATCAATTAATATACAATGCTTTATAGATATTATATGAATCAAATCAGAAAAAAGGAAAAAAAAATAACATTTTAAACACTTTATAGTGTCTTATTTATTATATTTGCATCAAACTAATAACCGTTTTGTATTTTAAAACACTATCTAAGTTGAAAAAGAAGAAAAATTCAGACCGTAATTATGTTCCCTCAATTTAAAGATAGTTTCGAATATTAAACAACTAAGGTAAAAACACTTACACAAAAACATCATTAGAAATCTAATGGTGTTTTTCGTTTTCGGGAAAATATTACCCTGCCTCCTGTTTTTTTTCACCTTTATCCAGCATATCCAAGCTAATAGGGTTTAACTACAACTTTTTCCTTCTTAAAGCACTCATTTAAAAGACTAATATATAGAACATTACACTTATTTTCGTAAAATAAATAAAAAATAATAATAATTTAAACACTTTATAGTGTCTTATTTATTATATTTGCATCAAACTAATAACCGTTTTGTATTTTAAAACACTATTTAAGTGAAAATTCAGGTCGCAATCGCGTCCCTCAACTTAAAAATAGTTTCGAATATTAAACAACTAAGGTAAGATCACTTACACAGGAGTATCATTAGACATCTAATGGTACTTTTTCATTTTCAGGAAAAGCGTTCGCCAAACTATTGTTTTTTTTATTGATTTGAATAGATCAGATTCTTTTTTACTTTATCATTATTGCTCTGAATACCTTCTATCAAACATTTTCTTTCCATTATCATAATATCAATAAGAGAGGAGATAAAAAAAATTAATTTTAGACACTTTACAGTGTCTTATTTTGTATATTTGCATCCAACTAATAACCATTTTACATATTAAGCACGACGTGAGTTGAAAAACTAAAAAAGATTTCGAGAAAACCCACTAAGGTAAAAACACAAAACTTAGTCAGCAGCAATAGGATTCTAATGCTGCTGTTTTATTTTGGGCATATTCTTTCATTTCTTAAACGCAGCCAGCAAAGCAATTGATCATAGCCCATTTTCCAAAGATTATGAAAACAGCTTCTGCAAAACCTGAAAATCTCATGTTTGATTTTGACTAGGGTAACATTAAATATTCTGATGGCATTGTCTGTTTTTTATTTCTTACTGACTCTAAAATATTTTGAGTATCAATTCTCATTTGATCAGTATTATATAAAATTCATTCTTCTATTTAACTGATTATCTTTATATTTCATGTGTTTGTATGCATAAATACAATCTTCAATTTAGTATTTCCAGCAATTGACTGATAGGGCATAATTAAATTATGGGAATAATCTATCAAAAATGGGCTGTGATTTGGTATAATTAAGCCTATATTTACCAAAAAATTTAAATTAATGAATTATAAGCTTGAGCTCAACACTCAGGAGCCTAACTCTAAAATTGTTTTTAATACGGTCATATTTGATTCGTTCAAGGTTAATATAGTTGAAAGATATATCGGTTCTATGAAGGCTCGTCCTACATTATGTGAAGCTTTATTTAAAGTCAGAACTTTAGACAATACAATGATTGAAAGAAGGGATGGTAATACCAGAGTAAAGATTAAAGGTGATGATTTTGAAGTCTACCACAGATTAAGCAGAGATCTGAACTCTTACGAGTATAAGAACAGATTGGTCAACAGAAAAGATGTTGAACAGAACTATGTTCATTTCATTCTAAGTTTAGTGATCGCCAACTATCAATTAAATTAATCTGCCCTTAGTATTTTAACCCCTGCTGACAGGCTTAATATCCCCATTTTGTTCTAAAAAAAATTGCAGTAATCCAATACTTCAATTTTATGTTATGGGCATAATCGGAATACTATTTGTTACAGGAATTTTACCGATACCGTTTTGTGCTTTATGAAAATTAGATGAACTCATGCTGATGTTTTTCTAGAATGCAGCAATTTCCGATAGGTATAAAAATCATAAAGTAAAGGCATAAAGATTAAAAATAGATTTTTCAATCCTTAAAAATCCCAGCAGATGTTGGGTTTTTTTTTGATTGTACTATAAGAAATACATTTCAGAATTAAAAAATTAAAATATCCGGTTCACTGATTTTAACTGAAGACAACTTTAAAATTTAAATTTTTCTAAATCAAATTATTGGTGATCACATAAGAAATGGCTTCGATAATATTTTTCACTCCTATTCTCTCAAATAATTTACTTCTGTGAAATTTAATGGTACTTGGAGCAACGAACAGCTGTTCAGCAATTTCTTCTATTTTCATTCCCTGAAGATAAAGTCTGATGATTTCAATTTCCCTGATTTTTAAGGTTATTTTGGCTTCTTCTGACCATTTTCCTGTAGAGAGATTATATTTCCAGTAGGTATCGGAAGTATTTGATAGTACGCGAATATTACCAGCAGCACGGTTGAGTGAGTATGAAACTACACATACTATTTTAGAAATGTCTCCTTTTTCGCACAATTCTATGGGTGTAATTTTATGATTGATAAGTACATCAACACTATTGGCGTATTTAACATGAAAATCATAAGTAATAGTATGCCGTTTTTTCTCTTCCGGTGAAAGACATTCAAAGAATTTGAATCCATAGATCTTCACTTTTTTCAATATGTCAAGATCTTCTGATCTTGTATATTTACGAAAAAAATTGAATCCCATTTTCTCTACTTCAACAGAGCCCAGCCCTGAAAAAAGAAAACGGTTCTCGGAAATAAGCTCCATTTTCCCAGTTTTCAGATCTGCAATGTAAATACAGCCAAAATTGGTTTCTGCTACAGATTTAAGTGTATTAAAGTATTTGTTTGATACATTTTTTTCATCTGATTTTGGTAAAACCGACGAATTATCGCTACAAACTGAATTTATTATATCACTCATATTTTTGACATGATATTAGTGGACACAAAACTATTTTATTAGATTATTTTTACAAACATATCCATAATTAAGCTAAATAAAAAATCTATTAAAACTTAATTATAGTTAAACATAAAACTGAAAATCTTTTATTTCAACATTAAAAAAATCTATAATTCCCCATTTTATTGATTATTTCCATATCTGTTAAAAATGTTTTCAGATTTTTTGGGGTACAAATTAGAAAATAAATGAAAAGATCAAAGACAATAAGGTTTCAGGAAAGTCTTTTTTAATAAGACAAAATTCACATATCCTTTATTACAAAAGAGCCTCATGATTATTCATCATCATTTTAATTCATCACTAAAGGAATTAAAACTATACGAAAGTATAGTAATATTAAATTTTTATTAAATTATTTTTACCCAAATCATAATTATAAAGTAAAAAAATCTAATAACCCTTCTAATAAAATGAAAGAACATCCAAAAATAATCACAGACTTGCCGGTAGCTAAGCTATCGTAAAGTTAAGAATTTTGATAATAAAAAAACATTAAGTAATTTCTGATTTGCAGGTGAGTATTTTGTAATGAATTTAATATTTTGTTTATAAAATAATCACGGATATCATTCAAAATAATTATACAAATCTTTTTTGCTTCGAATGTTGAACGTAATTAAAAAGAAATAATTCTATTATTCTTCCGATTCAGATCGCGTATCTCAAAATAGGTGATCAGGTGAAATAACAGGATCCTCCCCTTCCCACTTAGCGCCCAAATTTTTGATAATGAATCAATATCTCTGGATTTCTAAACGAAATTTCCAGGGCCGTATTGGTACGTCACGAATATAAGCTCAAAAGCTAAATATAAGCTTTATAGTGCTGCAGGAAGACTAGTATCAATTGGTATCACCCTGAATAACTCTATTAATGTAAGTAACCTTATCAATGGGGTTTATGTAATAGAAATAGAAGATGTTCGAGGAACCATACAAAAGAAATTCATAAAAGAACCATAACAGCTTTTATTAGTAATGAACTCAACCTTATTTTTCAGAAATTATAATTCTATCGCGCATGAAAAACTTTATATTTAGTCTATTAAGCCTCTTTCTGACGTTCGGCTCTTTATTCGGACAAAGAGATACTGAACATTGGATAGCTCCTTACTATGCTTCAACAAGCTACACCCAGGCTTTGTATTTATCTACAGATTCTCTGATTCCTTTTGATGTTACAGTGTATAGCAATAATATTGCCCTGGGAACTGTCACCATCAGTAAAGGCAGTCCACAGATTTATACGGTTCCTGTCACTAATATAGCCGCCACAGTTCCTGCTGAAGCTTTCACAGTGATCAATAAAGGCTTATATCTTAACGGTGCCAAACCTTTCTACTGCACGCTTAGAATGGTGAGCAACACTACTCACGCAGAAATTGTTACGAGCAAAGGTAAGGCAGGAATTGGGAAGGAGTTTTATGTAGCTGCAACTCCGTCTCCTTTTTCAAGTACGGGAAATAATTTCACTGCCGGTATTTTGGCTACAGAGAATGCGACCTCAGTAACGGTAACGTGGAATGCGGGTGTCAATTTTCTGGGCACTGCTCCAGCAGGTACAACGCATACTTTTATCCTGAATAAAGGAGAGTCTTTTATCTTCGCAGGTAATGGAGCCAATTCCTCGAATATCGGATCATTCATTGGAGCAAAAGTAGTTTCTGACAAGCCGGTTACTCTTACCAACGGAAACGTTAACGGAAATTTTGGAACTACAACCAATTCAGGATCGGATGCCATTTTGGATCAGGCTGTTCCTGTAGAAAGGTTGGGAAGTACATTTGCAATGGTAAGAACAAGATCTACCGCAGCAGACTTAGAGGGTGGCATTGTGATCGCTACTGAAAACAATACAGATATATTTTTAAATGGCTCTACCACGCCCGCTGCTACAATCAATCAGGGAGAATGGTATAGAATTTCAGGGGATGCTTATGTACTTCAGGGGACTTCCGGACATGCCAATATGTTTATAACCACCTCAAAAAATGTCTATTTGTATCAGCTGGTAGCTGTTAATAACAGTAGTGCAACTTGCGGGTTCAATTATATTCCTCCATTAAACTGTTTTCTACCGAGAAAAATAGACGAGATCGGCAAAATCAATGAAATGCCACTTCCTAATCCTACCCCAAGCGATATGGTCATTAAGTTAAATATCCTAACTGAAGCCGGCGCAACGGTAACAGTCAACGGAAATTTCCCTAATGCTACTCAGGGGCCTTATCCGCTGACCGGAAATGCATCATGGGTAACTTATGTGATAGAAGGAATTACAGGTAACGTAACTATTATTTCTGACAAAGCAGTCACTGCCGGTATCAATGGAGGATACAACACTTCCGGATATGGAGGATATTTTGCAGGATTTTCATCAATCCCTGTAATTGCAAAAAAAACAGGAGACTGTGTTCCGGGTATTGTGCTGGAAGTAGATGACGGATATGATTCTTATCAATGGTTCTTAAATGGAGCTGCCATACCAGGAGCCACATCCCATACCTACACTCCTACTCAGGCAGGAAATTACACCGTAAAAGTAACAATGGGAAGCTGTCCACCGGTTACGACTCCTATTTATAAAGTCTTCCCTTGTTTATATGAATCTACTTCAACGGTTAATTCATGTGCTTCAAAGGTTATTACCCCTGCATTCTCCAATTCTGCCCAGACGCCACTAGGAAGTACAGTCACCATCATTACTCCTCCCGCTCACGGAACTGTTACCTCACCCAACCCTACTACAGGAGCATTTACATATGTTCCCAATACAGGATATATAGGCCCGGACCTTATTGTATACCAGTTTTGCAGTAATGCACCGGAATTTATTGATTGTGAAAAAGTAACTTTACATTTAAATGTTGTACCATTCATTCTGGATGATGCCACCGTTAAAGCATGTCAGTATAACGGAAAAGGATTTTTTGACTTAACAAAAGCTGCTGTTACTTCTTACAGTCCTGTAGTGAAAAAGTTCTACCTTAGTATGGCAGATCTTACTTCTGACTCCAATCCAATTACAGATCCTACAAATTATAACTCTGCCGCCGGAGTTGTGTATGTAAAGGTAACGACCAGTGAAGGATGTACGGGCACTGCTAAAATTACGTTAGCTTTCTTTCCTTCTCCTGTAGTACATGATGGTTTGTTAAGTGAATGTTTTCTTCCGGAAGCAGAAAATCAGTCAAAATTTGATCTGACAGCGGCCAACATCACAAATGAAACACCTGTCACAAAGAGTTTTTATACAACATTAACGGATGCCGGCAATGATACCAATGAAATCCAGAATCCGACAGCTTATACCTCTGCAAATGCCACTGTTTATGCAAGAGTTTACAACGCAGACGGATGTTATTCCATTGCAAAAATTATTCTTAAGGTAATTCCTCCGAAAAGATCTGCAGTACTTACAGATAGAATCATTTGTATAGATGCCAAAACTACGTTAGATGCAGGCCCCGGATATGCTTCTTACCAATGGAGTACCGGAGCAACTACGCAAACAATACAGGATGTCATGGTGGGAACATACTGGGTCATTCTTGAAGATAACGGATGCTTTGTTAAACAGCCCGTCAATGTTAAAAAATCTCAGGATCCGGTGATTCAGGAAGTTGAAATTTCCAATAATACTGCAACCGTTCATATATCAGGAGGAAAAGCATCTTATCAATATGCGGTAGACGCTCCTTCTAACTGGCAGGACTCTAACGTTTTCACAGGACTTACAAGAGGCCAGCATACATTCTATATAAAAGATGCATATAACTGTACGCCGGTTTCTGTAGAAGTAACAGTACCTAACCTTATTAATGCGATCACGCCAAACGGAGATCATAAAAATGATTTTATTGACTATAGTGAATTGGCTTATAAGGAGAATCTTTCATTCGTAGTGTATGACAGGTATGGAAACAAGATTTTCACCGGAAATAAGTTTAATAACTACAGGTGGGACGGAAAGCATTTCGATAAAAAAATAACAACTGACACTTATTGGTATCATATTAACTGGAACGAATCCAACAAAGAAAAGACCCCAATTAAGTATACAGGATGGATTTTAGTGAAAAATATTGAATAATTTTCAAAATAACAGCTTAATGAACTACGATTATTCATCGTGGTTCATTAAATTTAACAAAAATTTAACCTAATAAACAATTTTCTATTATTCAGTGAACAAACTTTACATTATATGAAAAACTATCTACTCATTTTATTATTAATTATCTTAGGCATCAATGTCTCGGCTCAAAGGGATACGGACCATTGGTTTGCGCCCTATTATGCCTCTACAAGCTATACCCAGGCATTATATTTATCCACAGATTCAGTAGCTCCTTTTGTTGTTACTATTAACAGTAATAATGCACCTATCGGTACTGTTACCATTAGTAAAGGAGCCCCTCAGACTTTTGTTGTACCCATACCTAATATAGCTGCTACAGTAACATCAGATGCGTTCAATGTTATCAATAAAGGACTATATGTACAGGGAACCAAACCATTCTATTGCTCATTAAGAATGGTAAGCAGCACTACGCATGCTGAAATTGTAACCAGTAAAGGTAAAGCCGGAATTGGTAAAGAGTTTTATGTTGCAGGAACGCCTACTACCGCATCATCTTCAGGTTTTAACTTTACCGCAGGGGTGATGGCAACAGAAAACAATACGGTTGTGACTACTACCTGGAGTGGAAATGTAACATTCTTTGGTGCTACACCGCCAGCCAATACCCATACTGTTACCTTAAATAAAGGACAGTCTTTTATTTTTGCAGGAGGTACTGGAACTAATGGACTTAACCAATCTGCTTTTATAGGAGCCAAGATTGTTGCTGATAAACCCATCACTCTTACCAACGGCAATATCAATGGAAATTTTGGAAATAATACATCTTCAGGATCAGATGGAATCCTTGATCAGGCCGTACCTACAGAAAGACTTGGTAGTACTTTTGCCATGGTAAGAACCCGATCAAGCAATCCGGATCTGGAAGGAGGTATTGTTATTGGAACTGAAGACAATACCCAAATATTCATTAACGGAGCCAATACGCCTATCGCTACAATCAACAGTGGTGAATATTACAGGATCCAGGGAAGCAATTATGTTCAGCAGGGAACTTCCGGGCATTTCAATATGTTCATTACCACTTCAAAAAATGTATATCTGTATCAATTGGTTTCAGTGGATAACAGCAGTGCAACCTGTGGTTTCAACTATATCCCGCCATTAAACTGTTTCTTACCCAGAAAAATTGATGAAATAGGAAAAATCAACGAGATGCCAACCGGAACTGGAACAAGCAGTACTGTTCCAAGCGGAACCGTTGTAAAATTGAATATTTTAACCGAAGCAGGAGCTAATGTAACCGTAAACGGTATTACTCCTACAGCGGCACAAGGACCTTTCCCTTTAACAGGAAATTCTAACTGGGTTACTTATGCATTGTCACCTATCACCGGAAATGTGACCATTATTTCTGATAAAGCTGTAACTGCAGGTATTAACGGAGGGTACAGTACATCAGGGTACGGTGGATACTTCTCGGGGTTCTCCTCTATTCCATTAATTGCCAAGCAGACAGGAGACTGTATTCCAGGTCTTGTTCTGGAGGTTGATGACAGCTACGATACCTACCAATGGTATCTGAACGGAAATCCTATTCCCGGGGCCAACTCCAACAGCTATACTCCTGTAGCTTCAGGAAACTATACGGTAAAAATCTCAGTAGGCTCATGTACTCCGGCAACCACTCCGGTTTATAAAGTATATACCTGTCTGAATGAGACCACCAAAGCAATGACTGTTTGTGAAGGCTACCAGTCTATTGTTCCCGAATTTACAAATTCTACCCAAACTTATGTACCGAGTACGGTAACCATCATTACGCCTCCGGCAAATGGTACAGCAACTGTAGATCCGGCAGGAGTTGTTAATTATGTTCCAAACTTTGGGTATATGGGAATGGATACTATTGTTTATAAATTCTGCGGAAATAACCCGGACTTTACAGATTGTGAACAGGTAACTTTAACATTAACTGTTTCTGAAAGCCCAATCGTAAAAGATGTTACGTTAAAATCATGTTTTACACCTGCTAACCCTGTATTGGGATTATTTGATTTAACATCCGCAGGAGTTAATGTGCAGCCGGGAACTACCAGAAAATATTATCCATCCCCTACTGATGCACAAAACGGAACAAACGAAATCCTTACCCCGGCCAATTACATTGCTCCAAACGGTGTAGTTTATATTAAAGTAAGCAATGCCAACGGATGTTTTAAAATTGCAGAAGTAACTCTTGTTGTGATCCCTCCAATGTACTCAGATGTTTTAAAAGATAAAATAATCTGTATGGAAAATACCACAACATTAGATGCCGGACCTGGTTTCACAGGGTATTTATGGAGTACGGGAGCAACCACCCAGGTTGTCAATAACTTAGGAGTGGGTGTTTATTGGGTTGATCTTAAAACCAGAGAATGTACAACCAGACAGACGGTTAAAATCTATCCTTCCGAAAATCCTGTTATTTCCGATGTTAATATTACAAACAATACTGTTACAATAACTGTTATTGCCGGAACACCACCTTACCAGTATTCAATGGATAATATCAACTGGCAGGATGACAATGTATTTACCAACGTACCTAGAGGGGTTACTACCTTCTATGTAAAAGATTCTTACAATTGTGTTCCTTTGCAGGTAGATATTACCGTACCTAATCTGATTAACGTAATCACCCCTAATGGCGATGGAGTAAATGATGTACTTGACTATTCTGCTTTAGCCGGAAAATCCAATTTAACATTTAACATTTATGACAGATATGGAAGTAAGATCCATGAAGGAAATAAGCAAAGCGGATACAAATGGGACGGAACTATTGCAGGAAAAAAAGTAGCCACAGGGACTTATTGGTTTGATCTTGGCTGGAATGAGTCCAACACCAAGCAGACTCCAATAAAATTCACAGGATGGGTTATGGTAAAAAACAGAGACTAACTGATCCTAAAGATTGAAAAGAGCCACGGATCCGATCACAAAAAAATAATTTACTTACTATTTAAATATCTATTTTTATTATGAAAAAGCTTTTATATACATTTCTAATTTTTGCTTCAGGAATGGTACTCGCGCAAAAAAGCAATACTGTAAAATTTGCCGTTTACAATGATGTAATAGGAACAGCTAAAATGTTTGACAACTACAAAAGCAGTATTGAAAAGATAAATGTTTTTAAGACTAAAGCAAACCTTCCTTCCCATCTGAAAAAGTTTGAATACCTTGCTGATAATGGTTTGGCAGAAGTGAAACTGAAAAAAAATGGGGCCTATCCCGACAGTATATCTCTTGAACTTCTTAACAGTCAGAACAACGTACCGAAAAACAGCCCGGTATTTATTGATGGCTATAAGATTGAAGGGCCGGATACCAGAATTTATAGTGAAATGATTGAAAATACTGACATTATAGATTATAATGGGCAGAAGTGTTTAAGCATATCTACCGCAAAAAAGTAAATGCTCTTCCAGATAAAAAGCTAGTAAAAAAACAACAGGCTGTCTCCAAAGTGAGGCAGCCTGTTGTTTTTTATAAAAATAAATACAGTAAAAATCCACTCTAAATTATTTGAATATTTTTTGTGCAAACCGGTAAAGGCATCCTCTCCAGGTCAGCCATTCATGGTAGGTTTGTGGAGATTTGTACTGAGAATACGGATACTTATTTTGTTTAAAATAAGTAACGATAGCTTCGTTAAATTCAAGGAATCTATGGTCCTCTTTCTCTCCAATTCCGATAAAGAAGAAAGGCTTCTGTCTTGACTTTAAGAGATTACCGATAGGAAGTTCCTTAAAAGGTTCTATTTTGGTTCCCTCATAAATGACAGGACTAAATGATCCAATAGCAGAAAATAACTCAGGATGACGGGATCCAATCAGCATAGCCTGATAACTTCCACGGGAAAGTCCTGCAATAGCCCTTTTACTTGTAGTTTTATATTTCTTTTCAATGTAAGGAATCAGTTCCTGAACCACAATCCTGTCAAGGTTTTGAGCAGAAAGTACAGTTCTCGGATAATTGTCCGGCATTTTTTCTTCTTCAGGGTTAAGAGCAACTCCGTAATCCATCACCACGATCATTTCTTTCGCCTTTTTCTCTGCAAAAAGATTGTCCAGAATATTTCTGATATATCCTTGTTTTTCCCATCCGGTAATATCCTCACCCGTTCCATGATAAAGATATAAAACAGGAAGTCTTTCAGTTCCGTAACCTGGAGGAAGGTAAACTTTAAAATTTCTCTTTCCATGAGTAATGATCGAGTTCAAAGAATCATCAACAATTTTCCCGTGCTTTACCTTTTTCTCAAAGAAGAAATCTTCTCGTGAATCTACTTCAATAGCACTCGTCGGCTGGCCATAGCCAAAATAAAGCTCGGTATTGGGATCATTGGTTCGTTTACCATCCACATTGAACCAGTAATAATGAAATCCTATTTCCATGGGTGAAGCAGAAATTCTCCAAAAACCATCTTTGTCTTTGTTAACAGTAGTTTTCAAATTCTGCATCCCGTCTCCCCCTTCTAAAGTAACAGATTTTGCCTCGGGAAAATAAACTTTAAACTGGGCTTTGCCTTCGGGGGTGATCTTAGGAAATTCTTTTCCTTTCTGTGCTGTTACAGAGGTCTCTTCTTTTTGGGAAAATACCATAACAGAGGATAAAGTAACTATAGAAGTGATTATAAAGTTTCGCATTGAGTTCGTTTCAGAATGATAGAAAGCGTGTAATTTAAGAATTTAAACTTAAAAATGCTATCACTTCCCTATTCCAAATGGTTAATTCCTGCGATAAAATTTTCATGAAAAGCTGTATTATGATCGTAATCATAATAAAATATCTTGATATCACTTACTTTTGAAAATGATAATCTTAGTGATATCACTATCACACCAAAATCTTTTAGCTTCCCCATGAGGGAAGTTTTTTAATTCATTTTAACCGGTTTCATAGGTGTTTTTTATTTTGAACGATAACTACAGATAAAACGTATTAAAGCCCTAATCATCGATCCTATAATCCGAAAACATTCTTTTTAAATAAAAATCTGAAATCGTTCGGTCGAAATAGTAAATCTTTAAATGTTTCTTCCAGATCGTGAATGACGATTCCGGATTCTTCCCTCTTTTTCGATCAATTATAAATTCCCGCCAATAAAGAATAATTCTAAAACAAACATAATCAATCATTTAAAACAACAGAAAAGGCAATAGGCATTCAATATCATACCTGGCAACATAAAATACGCTGGTTTTCCTTTTAAATAGCTATAATTTGATTAAATTTAACCTTTATAATGTAGGTATAAAAACACGTAGAAAAATCTCTGTATGAATAAGAAAAGTGCCACCATCTATGATATTTCAAAGAAGCTTAACGTGAGTGTGGCAACTGTTTCAAGAGCATTGAACGACCATCCGAGAATAAGCCAGGCCACGAAAGAACTGGTACGCCAAACGGCCAAGGAAATGAACTATAAGCAAAATAACCTTGCCAAAGCCTTAAAAAGTGGTGAAACCAAAAATGTCGGCATCATTGTTCCTTACATCAACACCAACTTCTTTTCATCTGTGATACGGGGAATTGAGGAGGAGCTTTCTCCGCTTGGTTATCATGTGATTATCTGCCAGAGCCACGAAGATGCCAATATTGAAAAAAGACAGCTTAATACCTTGCTTAATGCTCAGGTAGACGGCATTTTCATGTCTGTATCCAAAACGACAACAGATACCACCCATATCCAAAACATTTTAGACACCTCGAATACACCGATTATCTTTTTTGACCGTAAAAAAGATATCGCAGGCATCAGCACCGTGACCATTGATGATTATCGCGGGGGGTATATGGCCACCGAACACCTGATCAAAGAAGGTTATAAAAATATCTGTCATTTTGCAGGAGACCTTAACCTTGAAATTTATCAGAATCGTCTTAACGGGTATAAGCAGGCTCTTACGGATCACCATTTACCTGTAAAAGAAGACAATATAATTTCTACAGAGAGTTCAATAGATGGCGGAATTGAAGCTATTAAAAAGCTTTGGAATAAAAAATCTGTTCCCGATGCTATATTTTCGTCCAGTGATTTTGCAGCCTTAGGCGCTTGCCAGGAATTGAAAAAACGCAACATAAAGATTCCTCAGGAAGTTGCTGTTATTGGTTTTTCCAACGAGCCTTTCACTCAATTTATGGAACTTCCGATCAGTTCAGTTGATCAGACTCCGGTATTAATGGGAAAAATGGCTGGGCAGGTATTTTTGGAAAGTGTAAAAGAGAATGGATCCGGAGTTTCCATTGAGAAAAAGGTTGTGCTTACCCCGCAGCTTTATATCCGAAAATCGTCTAAGAAAAAATAGTTTTTCTCCTGAGATTGATTGTTTACATAAGCTATCAACAGCCTGTTTGTTATTCTGACGAAGGAAGAATCTCAATTTATAATCAATAAGTAAGTTTTGGCTTAAGCCAATGATAATTTCTCCTTTTTTTAAAACGGGCTCCTTTTCATTACGCTCAGGATAATAACCCGTTCCTATTGAATGAGATTGTCGTTTTTTCATTCTGTTCCCAATCTTCATGCAGGCTCGAGGGTGTAAGATCAAAACTGATGAATCTTTTGAAATTCATAGGAAAAGGGGTGATAATCAAGATTGTTATGTTTTTTATATTCTTCGGGAAACTTTTCAATAACCTCATAGTACATCCCCAATTCGGTCTCTATATTCTGGAAGCGACTGAGGTAAATCACTTTCCATAAACCACCGCCTATTGAGAGTACGTCTTTTTTGTTATCTCCATGATACCATTTTATAATGGGAGTATCTCCTATATTACAGCATACAGTACGCTGATCCAGGATATCTATCCACTGATATTCTACAGGAATCAGGATCTGGTTTTCTGTATTGATCAGCCCCCACTTTCCCTGTCCTAGCCTTCCCTTATATTCGTCACCATTCCACGACTTGTTATCCCATAAAAATTCGTAAAAAAGCTCATTAGACTCATCATCATATTTCCAATGATAGTCACCTATAAAAATCTTAAAATATTTTTGATCGATCAAAGGAGATATATAATCATAAACAGGAGGTATAATCTGGAAGCCATTAATTAGCATAACACCCCATTTTTTCTCTCCTTCAATCATATTATAAAATCGAACCATTCCATTTGAATAATCAACGATTTTTGACACCTTAAGTTCCTCTATATTATTATACTCATCAGCTGTATAAACTTTTCCGTCTTTGTACTGAAAGATTGATATTTTAAGCCTTTTAGATAAGAAAATGGTCTCATAAAGCTCTAAAGGATTTTCCATATTATTTTGTACATCTTAGATGTAAAGTTTTTATTCCGTTGTATACATCCATTCTATGACCTCTTCAGTGATGTATGCAAAGGATCGTTCCATTTTTAATACTCCATCATTGTAGCCTTGAATGCCGTTCAAATATACATTGTTTTTACCTCTGATAAAAGAAAATGCCCTCTACATTACATAGAAAGCATTTTCAATCCTAATTAATATTTATAATTAAAAAAACATTTTACAAACTTACCCCTCTTCTCCAGGGGATAAAATCATTTTGGTTTAAAATAGCAGCTTTGGTTTTTACTTCTCCGCTGGCTACTTTGATGATAAACTCCAGCAGTTCTTCTGCTTTTTCATCAATTGTTTTTTCTCCGGTAATCACATCTCCCGTGTTGAAGTCGATAATATCCGGCATTCTCTCGGAAAGAGAAGTGTTGGAAGATATTTTCACCACGGGAACCACAGGATTTCCGGTAGGGGTTCCCAGACCGGTTGTAAATAGCACAACATTGGAGCCTGAACCTACCAAAGCCGTCGTACATTCTACATCATTTCCCGGTGTACAAAGCAAATTCAAGCCGGGTTCTTTGATATATTCAGTAAAATCAAGAACGTCATTGATTGGGGATGAACCCCCTTTTTTCGCAGCGCCTGCAGATTTCATAGCATCGGTAATAAGGCCGTCTTTAATGTTTCCCGGCGATGGATTCATATCAAAGCCTGAACCTGCCGCAACTACTGATGCTTCAAAGTCTTTCATCAACTGTAAAAACCTTTCTGCATCTTTTTCGTTTACACAACGGTTGACCAGCTCCTGCTCCACTCCGCACAGTTCCGGAAACTCTGAAAGAATGGTAGCACCTCCTACTCCGGCCATTAAATCCGACAGATGTCCTAATACCGGATTGGCAGAAATTCCCGAAAATCCGTCTGAACCACCGCATTCCAGCCCTAATACAAGCTTTGAAAGCGGAGCAGGTTTTCTTTGGATATCATTAGCTTTTTTGATGGCTTCGTAAGAATCTTTAATGATTCCGCTGAGCATTTCATCTACCGTTCCGGACTTTTGCTGTTCGTAAACGATGATTGGTTTATTATTTTGCGGACTAATCTTTTCTAAGGCATCCTTAAAAACCTGTACTTGAAGATTCTGACATCCAAGACTCAAAACCGTTGCTCCGGCAACATTCGGATTGTTGACGTATCCTGCCAAAAGTCTTCCCAACGCTTCTGCATCCTGACGAATTCCGCCACAACCACCCTGATGAGTGATAAATTTAACTTCTACATTTTTAAAAATTCTTGAATCCTGATCTTCTTCAGCAACTGCTTCCGCCTCTGAATTATGGATTAAAGATCTTAATAATAACTGGTGTTTGGTTGTTTTCTCAAATAAAAGCTCTTTTTCAAAAACATCTTTTAAGATCTCTACATTTCTGTTTTCACAAAAAACCAGCGGAAAGAACAGCCATACATTTTCTGTTCCTACCTGTCCGTCTTCTCTGTGGTAGCCCATGAAGGTCTTGTCTCTCCATTGGTCAACATTCGGGGCTGTCCAGGAAGTGGTTTCTGTTTTCTTTTGTACTTTTGCACTTTGGTGTTTCACATTCAGGGTAGTGATTACTTCTCCTTTTTGGATCGGCTGGTTTGCTTTTCCCACCAAGACACCGTACATAATGATAGAATCTCCCTCTGAAAGATCTTCCGTTACAAATTTATGCTTAGCCTTAGTATCTTTTATGATGTCATAAGTAAGATGACCCAAAGTAACAGTCTCCCCTTGCCTCAGATCAACCAGTGCAACTACTACATTATCTTTGGGATTTACTTTCAGTACTTTCTTTTGCATGATTTTTAAGAATAAAATTGAACGAAATTGTGATAAGCCGTTTCTGTGTCGTGATGATCAATTTCCCATAATGCTTTTGCTACGGCAGATTTCAAGCCTTTAACCTTAGTGAGGTCCGTATCCCAGAAAGATGCTTCGCTTAATGCCAGCTCCGCAACGGTTTCATAATCATTATAATGAGTCCAGATCTCTTTAAATTTCTCAACCACAGAGCTTTCATCATTCAAAGGAAGCCATTTCTCACCATAACTTCCCTGATAAAAACGGATTAAACTTGCCAGAGAGAAAGTCAGGTTAAGCGGTAATTTCTGATTGATGTCAACATACCCTAAAAGGCTTGGAAGGATTCTTACTTTAAATTTGGATACAAAATACAAAGCGATACTTGTCAAATAGTGTTTGATAAAAGGGTTTTTGAACCTGTCAAAAACATCTTCTGCAAAGTTTTTCAATTCATTTTCATCCAATCCTAAAGTCGGGTTCACTTCATTGAAAATTGTTTCACTTAAAAACTTACCGATAAATGGATTCTCAATAGACTCCTTCACTGTTTCCATTCCTGATAAAATAGCAGGAGCAAGCATCAGGGTGTGGCCGCCATTCAAAATACGTACTTTTCTGAGACGGTAAGGCTGAATATCATCTACCACAAGGATCTGCTCATTAATCTGATCAAAAGGTATCCTCCCTTTCAGATTATTAACATCCTGAATTACAAAAAGTAAAAATGCTTCCGAAACCACCATCATCCGGTCTTCGTAATCAAGCTGTTCTTCGTAAGATTCAGCATCATCTTTAGGATATCCTGGAACAATCCTGTCTACCAATGTATTATGAAAATAATTATCCTGTTCGATCCATTGTACGAAACAATCTTCTAAATTCCACAGTTTTGCATATTGAAGGATAATTTGTTTTAAAGCTAAAGCATTGTCTTCAATCAGTTCACACGGGATAATTCTCAATCCTTTTTCAGGAGCTCCATTGAAATGTTTAAACCTTTCATATAGTAAAACAGTTACTTTCGCAGGAAAGTTTTTGTGCGGACCCTGATAAGTATTTTCAAGTTCATCATAAGCAATTCCCGTTTCTGTGGTATTGGAAAAAACAAATTCCAAGGCCTCTTCTTTGGCTAATGCAAGGAACTCATCATAGTGTGTATAGGGATTGACTGATTTTTGAATAGCTGAGATAATCTGTTTTTCATCAATGATCTCTCCTTTTTTAATCCCTCTTGTAAAAAGAGTGTACAGATTATCCTGTTCTTCAAGCTTGTGAACGGAACCGCCCTGAGTAGGCTGCACATTCACAATTCCGGCATTGAATCCTGTTTTTTTGTTAAGCAAATCAATCACATAATCTGTGAAACCCCTCATGAAATTACCCCCTCCAAACTGCACAATTTTAATAGGCAATTTCTCCTGAGAATCATTGAATTCACGATTTAATTTTTGTTTTATCTGATTTTCCATCTTTATTATTTTGAATATCCTTTTTGACTTTAACGCAAAGACTGCAAAGATTTTTTATTGATTTTAAGTTCACAAAGCCATTTCAGTCAGCTATTTTTATTGTGATGTTAAAGGAATATTGAGTTATTGTATCGCTTTGTATTTTGGGACTAATGTTTTCATTACACTCCATGCAATCAGGTAAGCAACGGCACAGATAGAAAAAATGATCATATATCCTTTGTCTATTCCATCTGAAATGATCACACCGGATTTTTCCAGGTTGTGTAAAAAGTTCTCCGGCAGACGTTCATTGATGTACTGCGGGTATTTTTCTAGCAATGGTGTTCCGTCAACAGTTGTCCATGCTTTATGGGCATGGTCAAACAATACGCCGGATGACTTATTGATAAGAAAAGAACCTACTCCTCCTGCCATTCCTCCAATTCCGGTAATGGTTGCAATCGCTTTTTTAGGAAACATATCGCCAACGGTGGAGAAAATATTGGCTGACCACGCCTGATGAGCTGCTCCTGCAATTCCGATAATCAATACGGGAATCCAATAGGTAACAGAGCCTAAAGGCTGTGCAAACAATGCCAGTAACGGGAAAAATGCAAAAATCAGCATTGCTTTCATTCTTCCTGAATAGGCGTTCATACCTTTCTTTTCTACGAAATATTTAGGAAGCCAGCCTCCGATAATGGACAGTAAAGTAATCATATAAAGCACGAACAGCGGTAATGCACTTTGAGTAGAATCCATTTTATAAACGGAACTCAGATAAGCAGGTGTCCAAAAAAGGAAAAACCACCAGATCCCGTCTGTCATAAACTTTCCGAAAGCAAAAGCCCACGTCTGTCTGTAGCTGAAACATTCTTTGAAAGAAAATCTCTTTTCTGCACCTGATCCATTTTCAGCCGGGAAATCATCCTGATCCTGCTGAATGTAGATCAGTTCGTTTTCATTCACTTTGTGATGTTCATGAGGTTTCTTGTAATAAAACACCCAAAGCCCCATCCACACAAAACCTAAAGCTCCGATGATGATAAATGCCCACTCCCAGCCCATAGATTTTGCAATAAAAGGAATACTAACCGGTGCAGCCAAAGCTCCTACCGTTGCTCCGGCATTGAAAATACTCGTTGCCAATGCTCTGTCTTTTTTAGGGAAATATTCTGCTGTTGTTTTGATGGCTGCCGGAAAATTTCCTGCTTCACCTACAGCCAGAACAAAACGGGCAAAGATAAAGAGGGTAACACTTGTACTGATAATGGCTCCGGCGTTATCTACCGTACCGATTATTTCTTTGGACTCTTCAAAACTTACCAGCCAGTTTCCGGTAAGAACTCCTGAAGTCGCGATTCCACAGAATGCATGAATGACCGCTCCTACAGACCATATTCCGATAGCCCATAGAAATCCTTTTTTGGTATCCATCCAGTCCACAAACTTCCCTGCAAAAAGCATACTTACCGCATAGAAAATAGAGAATAATGCGGTGATATTTCCATAATCATTATTGTTCCAGTGAAATTCCGGAGCAATGAAGTCTTTCCAGGTAAGAGACAGCACCTGGCGATCCATATAATTGATGGTCGTTGCAATGAAAAGAAGTACACAGATCGTCCATCTGAAGTTACTCAGTTTCGAGGATATTTCTTTTTTCATATCAATCGTTAATAGTATTGATTTTTATTGATTTTGACAACAAAAAGGAGCAAAAAACTCCCTATCCATACTGATTTCAGTACAGGAATTATTATTTTCTTAAACCATTATGATTTGATTAGGGAATTTGGAATAATGAAGTTAAGCTTTGCTTTAAGATCAATGAATCTTCCTTTTCAAATTCCTTTAATGATTTTATTAAAATTGTAAGGATCTTTATCTTAATTCTTTAATGATCTGAATGGAACCGGCAACTGTCTCTGTAATTTTTCTGTAATCATATTGGCCTTCTTCATTTTTCACAAATAACTGTGAGCCTAAACCGACACAGTAGGAACCTGCGGAGATCCATTGTGTAATATTTTCTTTTGTGGGAAGGACCCCGCCTGTCGGCATAATATTCGTCCATGGCATTGGCCCTTTCACTGCTTTGATGAACTCTGGTCCTCCAACCTGTGTTGCAGGGAATATTTTAACTATTTCAGCACCCAGCTCTTCTGCATAAGAAATTTCAGAAACAGAACCACAGCCTGGCATCCATGCTACTTTTCTTCTGTTGCACACCTTAGCCACTTCGGGATTTAATAACGGAGCTACAATAAAGTTTGCACCATTCTGAATGTACAGTGAAGCGGTTCCGGCATCGACAACCGAGCCTATTCCTACAATCATTTCAGGCAGTTCTTCTGCGGTATATTTTATCAGTTCAGTGAAAACTTCATGAGCAAGGTCGCCCCTGTTGGTAAATTCAAAAACGCGGGCACCGCCCTCATAACAAGCCTTTATGATATTCTTGCCTATTTCAGCATCTGCATGGTAAAATACAGGAACAATGCCTGTCTCCTTTGCTTTTAATGCTACCTCTATACGGGTAAATCTTGCCATAATTATCTTTTTATTCTTCCTCCTGAATTTCCGTTCATAACTTCCATAATATCGTCAACACCAGAGTAATTGATATCTCCGGGAATGGTATGCTTAATAGCGCAGGCTGCATTGGCAAATTTCAATGCCTTTTGCTCATCAAAGTGGATCAAACCATAAATAAGACCTGCTGCAAAAGCGTCTCCGGTCCCGATTCTGTCGACTACAGGGTTAACCTCCAGAAGCTCAGTTTCAAAATAATTCCCGTCCACTAAAGCTCTTCCCTGCGTCTGCTGAGAACTCGCTGTAACACCTATTCTTATTTTATCGAAAATTTTATGAATGGAGGGGATCTGTTGTTTTAATTCTTTACAGGCTTCAATGAAACCTTCTTTATCTGAAGAAAACTGAGTTCCGAGAATTTCATTGATTTCATTCACTCCACCCATGAAAATCGTAGAGTAAGAGACCAGTTCTTTCAAAACTTCGTTCCCATTTCTGCCGTATTTCCAAAGGTTGGAACGGTAGGCCGGATCTGTTGTAATCTGAATTCCTTTTTTTTGAGCGGTTTTCAGACCCTGCTTTAATGTTTCATAGGCCGTTTCAGAAATTCCGGGGCTGATACCAGTCCAGTGGAAATATTCGCAATCTTCAAGGACCTTTTCCCAGTCTACATGGCCAGCCTGAATATTGGCAAATGATCCGTTAAGCCTGTTATATGCTATTCTGCTGGCACGGACAGATGAACCCACTTCCAGAAAATACAGCCCTAACGGATGTTCATTTTTACTGATGAAAGTCGTGTCAATTCCAAAGCCTTTGATGAAAGAAACAGCAGATTCTCCCACAAAATCATTGGAAACACAGCTGATATGTTTCACTTCGCAGCCCATTGCTGCTAATGAAGACGCTACATTAAGCTCTGTTCCTCCGAAAAAGAACTCCATTTCGTGGCTTTGTTTCATGGTTCTGTTTCCGGGTGGGGAAAGACGCATGATCACTTCACCGAATGTGACTATTTTACCTGTCATAATGTATTAAATGTGCAGATTCAATGATTGTATTTGAATTTTAAAAATCAAAATAATTTTTAGCGTTGTGATAACAGATGTCTGAGATCGTTTTCCCGATCAGCTCTATATCATCCGGAAGTTCTCCGTTTTTCATCTCTTCTCCGAAAAGGTTACACAATACTCTTCTGAAATATTCGTGTCTCGGATAAGAAAGAAAGCTTCTGGAGTCGGTAAGCATTCCTACAAAGCAGCTTATTAATCCCATATTGGAAAGAGCATTCATCTGCTTGATCATTCCATCTTTTTGATCGAGAAACCACCATCCTGAGCCGAACTGTACTTTTCCTTTGATGCTGCCGTCGTTGAAATTCCCGATCATGGTGGCAAAAATTTCGTTATCGGCAGGGTTTAAATTGTATAAAATGGTTTTCGTCAATCTGTCTTTTCCATCTAAAGTATTTAATAATTTAGACAACGTTTCAGCCTGAACAAAGTCTCCGATAGAATCCCAGCCTGTATCCGGACCCAGAATTCGGTGCATTCTTTCATTGTTATTCCTCAATGCACCCAGATGAAACTGCTGAACCCATCCATACTGATGATATGCTTCACCCAGGAATAATAAAATAGCTGTTTTGAACTGATTCACCTGTTTTTCGGCAATTACTTTTCCTGCCAGTTTATCATTGAAAATAGCATTCACTTCGGCTTCTGCAGCCTCTTCGAAAGAAATATTGTTCAGACCGTGGTCACAAAGTCTGCATCCGTTTTCATGGAAATAGTCGATTCTTTTAAGTAAAGCATCACACAACGTCTGGTAAGAATTGATTTCAATTCCCGCGGATTCGCCCAGTTTAGAAATATAATCAGGGAAATTATGATTTTCAATTAAAATAGCTTTGTCAGGACGGAAAGCGGTACTTACTTTGATGCTGAAGTCACTTTTTACAAGATCCTGATGGTAATTCAACACATCTGTAGGGTCTTCCGTTGTACACAGAGATTCTACATTCATCATTTTCAGAAGACCTCTTGTTGATTTTTCAGGAGTCTGAAGCTGAGCAGTGATGTTGTCATAAATTTCAGATGCATTATCCCCACACAAAAGTTCATCAATTCCGAAGTATCTTTTTAATTCCAAATGAGTCCAGTGATACAAAGGATTTCTCAAAGTATAAGGAACTGTTTTTGCCCATGCTTCAAATTTTTCTTTGTCTGAAGCATCTCCTGTGATGAATTTTTCATTTACTCCCATCGTACGCATGGCCCGCCATTTATAGTGGTCGCCTGCAATCCACACTTTTGAAATATTCTCAAAAACAGTGTCTTCTGCAATATCTTTAGGAATCAGATGATTATGATAATCAATGATTGGTTGTTTTTCTGCGAATCTGAAGTAGAGTTCTTCAGCGTATTTATTTTGTAATAAAAATTGATCTGTTATAAAAGGTTTCATTCTAGTCTAATTCTGTTGTTATTCATTAGCCGGTTTTCCGATTGTTGCCAGGATTCCGCCATCAACGTAAATAATTTGTCCGTTGATAAACTGACTGGCCTCAGAAGCCAGGAAAATAGCTGTTCCAGCAAGGTCTTCGGGGTTTCCCCATCTTCCTTCCGGAGTTCTGCTGATGATAAAATCATTGAAAGGGTTCCCATCCACACGAATAGGTTCTGTCTGAGAGGTTGCAAAATATCCGGGACCGATTCCGTTCACCTGGATATTGTGTTTGGCCCATTCTGTTGCCAGATTTTTGGTAAGCATTTTAAGACCGCCTTTTGCAGAACCGTAGGCTACTACATTATCACGACCCAGCTCACTCATCATCGAGCAGATATTGATAATCTTTCCCGATTTTCTTTTGATCATATATTTGCCGACTAATTTCGACATGATAAAAGGTCCGGTAAGATCTACATCGATTACTTTTCTGAAGTCTTCCACCTCCATATCAATAGCGGGAACACGCTTGATGATACCAGCATTATTGACAAGGATATCTATTTTTCCATGGGTAGCTTCCATCAAAGCTACTTTCTGAGCAGCTTCAAGCTCGTCTGTTACATCAAAAAGATAACCGGTTGCATTATATCCTTTTTCATGATAGTATTGTAAAGCCTGGTCTAGTTTTGACGGGGTCGTACTGGTGATTGCCAATTCAGCTCCTGCAGCAGCAAGACCTTCAGCCATAGCCATTCCTAATCCATGGGTACCGCCTGTAACAACGGCTACTTTGCCGGATAAATCAAATAAATTCATTGGAAAAAATTACTTTAGTTCGTTTGTTTTGATGCCGTCCATATCACCGTAGTCCATATTTTCTCCGGCCATCCCCCAGATAAAAGTATAATTGGAAGTTCCTACACCGGAATGAATAGACCATTCGGGAGAAAGCACCGCCTGTCTGTTGGTCATAAAAATGTGGCGGGTTTCATCAGCCTGCCCCATGAAGTGGCTTACTGTCTGCCCTTCTTCCAGATCAAAATAGAAATAAGCTTCCATTCTTCGGGTATGAGTATGGGCAGGCATTGTATTCCAGACACTTCCAGGCTGAAGTTCTGTCATTCCCATCTGAAGCTGGCAGGTTTCAAGAACAGAATTTACAATCAGTTTATTGATCACCCTTTTATTGGCGTATTTTTCGTCACCCAGCTCTACAATTTCAGCTTCGTTCTTTGTGATCTTTTTCGTAGGATAGGTATGATGTGCAGGGGCAGAATTGATATAGAAATACGGCTGTTCATCACCGGATCTTTCAAAAATCACTTCTTTTGCGCCTTTTCCAATGTATAAAGCTTCTTTATTTCCAAGTTCATAAACTTTACCATCTACATTTACTTTTCCAACACCTCCTACATTGATAATTCCCAGCTCTCTCCTATCCAGAAAGTTTTCAGCTTTCAAATCATCAGTAGGCTCCAGCTTCAAAGCTCTGGACGAAGGCATTATACCACCCACTATAAGCCTGTCATACATAGAATAGACTAATTTCACCTGATCTTCATTGAATAAATCATCGATAAGAAACTCCCTCCTAAGATCTTCTGTAGTATACTTTTTAACATCTTCGGGATGATGGGCGTAACGAAATTCTGATTGTGCCATACTACTTTTTATTTTTTGCGGTTTTCTCAAACCTGTTAAACATAGTGTAATCGATTGCATAAAATCACACTAAAATTTGCAGAAATACTTGTGGGATAAATATATAATTATTCTCTAATTAGTTAACAAAAAATTAATTTAAATTTTAAAGTAATTGATTTTCAGATTAATAAATTTTAAAAATGAAATGATTTATTTGGAAAAACTGTAAAAAAAGCGATTCTATTTTAACCAAAAACTGAACGAAACCTATCTTTAAATATAAAATCGTGCCAAAAAAATGAATCTAATAATCAGTATTGAATTGATAAAAATATAACCAATTTACATAATAAATAATACCCATTAATGGATATTATTAAAAATGAAAAAATACACCATTCAAAGACCGTCTTAAAAGCTGACAAAAATCAGAAAAAGCATTTAAAATTTCTCCCAACATCAAAATTTCGGGGTTTTTAAGAGGTAAAATCTGCGATGATTTTAAGTAATTTTTAAGTTTTTTAAATTCAATCATTAAAAAATTTCTTAATTTAAAAACCTTCTTAAGGCTTGCAAGCAAACACACAAAATGCTATAAAACAAATATTTACAATGTAATTATCAACATTTATTTTGTTAATAAAACCGATTAAAACAGGTAAATTAATAAAAAAATAATATTTTTTTCTTTGTGTATTGAAAAATAATATTAGTTTAGGAGCCAGAATAATGTTTTACAAAAAATTACGCAATCGATTGCACTAAAGCGTACAGAATATTGAAAACATAGCAGCCACTAAAATCAGCAGAATACTTGACAGTCCTCAACAAAAAACGATTGAAAAAACTTTCAACCAAGAATTAAAACTATAAGGATACAAAAATGGATAAAAGAGTACAATCAATAAAGTGGTTATATTTAACTGTTTTTCTGCTTCCTGTCCTTGCCATGGCTCAAGAAAAAGAAACAAAAAAAGATAAAGAAACCAAGCTGGATGATGTGGTTCTGGTAGGCTATACAAAGGTTTCTAAAAAAGATGTTACGAATGCTGTTTCTTCTGTGAAAGGGGAAGCTCTGAGAGATATGCCCTCTACAAATGCTGCTGAAGCCATCCAGGGAAGGCTTGCCGGAGTACAGGTTTCTCTCAGCGAAGGATCTCCCGGCGCAGATGTGGATATTGTGATACGCGGAGGAAACTCCATCACGCAAAGTAATGCCCCCCTCTATATTGTAGACGGTATACAAATGGATAATGCCCTGAGCATACTTTCTCCAAAGGAAATAGAATCCATTGAAGTGCTGAAAGATGCTTCTTCTACTTCTATTTTCGGCTCGAGGGGCGCGAACGGTGTAGTGCTGATCACCACGAAAGGCGGACGTAAAAAGGGAAAAGCAACGATCAATTACAATGGTTTTGTAGGGGTAAGAAGCATTCAGAACAAAATTGATGTACTGGATCCTTATCAATATGTGCTTTATCAATATGAACAATACTATAAGAACGGCGATGTAAAAGATATTGAAACGTTTAACACCCGTTATGGTACTTTTGATCAGCTGGACAAATATAAATCGGTTAAAAAGGTTAACTGGCAGGATAAACTTTTTGGAAGAGAAGCTTTTAACTTCACCCATAATGTCTCTATGTCCGGAGGATCTGAAAATTCTGCTTTTGCGCTAACGTTAAATAATGTAGAAGAGGATGGCGTGATGATAGGTTCAGGATTTAAAAGGAATATGGCAAATTTCCGGTATGATTATGATGTGTCTAAAAAACTAAGCATTGGAGTTAATGCCCGTTACAGCCGTCAGATGATTTACGGAGCAGGAACTTCTGCTTCAGGTTCGCAGACCACCAACCGTTTGAGAAATGCGATAAGATATCAGCCTTTTGAAGGGGGTTCTTCTGTGGATGTGGATGATTTTGATCCTTTATTTGCCGATCAGACGAATCTTGTAAACCCTGTCTTGCTCGCTAATGATGAGATCAAAGAAAGCGGAAGAAACGACTTATTGCTTAACGGAACGATTGATTATAAGATCAGCAAAGATTTCACTTTCCGAAGTGTCATCGGATACGTGCAAAGGGATCAGATCGTTAACCAGTTTTCCGGTCCTGTTACCAGTCTGGCCAGACAGAACAATGATCAGCCTGTGGTATTTTTAAGTAATTCCCAAACAAGAAGAATCACAAATACGAATACCCTGAACTACAGAAAAACTTTGGGAAATCATAAATTAGATTTATTGGCAGGCCAGGAAACGGTAAGAACGGATGGAGAATCTACTTCTTTCAATATCAAATGGTTCCCGAAATCAGCTTCGGCTCAGGAAGCATTTGCTAACGTACAGCTGGCTTCTCCTCCATCAGGAATGATTCAGGATGCGCCTAAAACGGCAAGAGAAGTGGACCGTCTGGCTTCGTTTTTTGGAAGAGCCAATTATATTTATAAGAACAAATATATTGCAACGGTATCTATGAGAGCGGATGGTTCCAGTGTTTTTAAACCAGGAACCAATCAGTGGGGATATTTTCCGGCAGCCTCATTAGCATGGAAGATCAAGGAAGAAAATTTCCTGAAAGAAAACAATTATGTGAATGAGCTTAAGCTTCGTTTAGGATACGGAAAATCCGGAAATAACAGAATTGGGGCATTTTTATACGATACCTTCTTTACTTCTTCTTCGGATTACGGATATGCATTCGGGACCAGTATAACCCCTGGTGCTACTACAGGGAATATTATGGCTAATCCTAATGTAACCTGGGAAACAGCAAGTTCTTATAATGCAGGTTTAGATTTCGGCTTTTTCAAAGGAAGGGTTTATGGTACTCTTGATGTCTATAAAACCCATACGAAAGACCTTTTATTATTGGCTAAAATCCCTCAGACTTCAGGTTATGAATATCAATACCAGAACTCCGGAAGCAGTGAAAATAAAGGAATAGAATTCTCTTTAGGGACCACTATCATCAGCAAAGAAAACTTCTCATGGAAGATGGATGCGAATATCTCCTCCAACAAAAACACGATCAAAAGCTTAGGAAGTAATGCATCGGCAAGTTCGAACTATTACTACTACCCTTCCGGATGGCAAAATAACTTATTTGACTTCCTTGTACAGGTGGGAAAACCGGTGGGCACTTTTTGGGGCTACGAGACAGCCGGAAGATACGAAGTGAGCGATTTCAATTATGATGTTACCACCCAAGCTTATACTTTAAAGGCCGGAATAGCAAGTTCTGCCGCAGTAGCTAATGGAGCAAAAGCCGTACAGCCGGGAGATTTAAAGCTTAAAGATCTTAACGGTGACGGTGTGATCGACAGCAAAGATATGACTGATCTTGGAAATGCACAGCCTAAATTCTATGGCGGATTTACCCAAACCTTCCGTTATAAGAACTGGGATATGAGCCTTCTTTTTAATTTCTCCGTAGGAAATAAGGTATATAATGCCAATAAAGTAGAATATTCTACTCAATATCTGTATAAGGACAATAATATGCTTGCGGAAGTGGCAGACCGCTGGAGATGGTTTAATGATGCGGGACAAAAAGTAACAGACCCAACTGCCCTTGCAGCACTTAATGCCAATACTACGATGTGGACTCCGCCTTCCGGAGCTTACTTCCTGCATTCCTATGCTATTGAAGACGGTTCTTTCTTAAGACTGAACAACCTAACTATTGGATTCACCTTACCAAAAGGATCTTTAGAAGCAATAGGCGTTAAAAACCTGAGATTGTATGCTACCGTTAATAATGTATTTACCATTACAGGGTATTCGGGATTTGATCCGGAAGCCAATACCAGAAGAAACCCACTTACACCGGGAGTTGATTATTCCGCCTATCCGAGAAGCAGATTTATTTTATCAGGAATAGACATCACTTTCTAAAAACAAACGTTATGAACAAAAATAAATTTTCAAGCCTTTTCTTATCTCTTGCCTGCGTGGTCACGCTAAATTCCTGCAGTGATTATTTAGAGGTGGAAAATCTTTCCAATACCACAGAGAAACAACAGTTTGACTCAGCACCGGATACTTTTGCTGCACTCGTGGGAGTTTACAACAGCGCCATGGGTGACAATACCTACGGACAGAGAATGAATCTTATTCTTTCACAGTCGGGAGACGATTTCAGAACATCCGGAGATTATAATGCCAATGACAGAAGAGGAATCAGCTGCTTCGGAGCAGTACCTACCAACACGGAATTACTGAGGCCTTTCCTTGATACTTATACAGGGATTGAAAGAGCCAATCTTATTATCAAGAACATCCCAATCTCACCTGTTTATCAAACCGGATCAGCGGCTGATAAAAAGCTGATGGACCGATATCTGGGTGAAGCTTTAACCCTTAGAGCCCTTTTTTATTATGATTTAATCAAAAACTGGGGGGATATTCCTTTTCAGGATGTTCCTTCTGCCGACCTGCCTTCTGTATATCTTCCTAAAACAGACCGTGATGTCATCTATGATCAATTATTGGAAGACCTGGCCCAGGCATCAACCTTAGTTCCATGGAAATCCGAGGGAGGAACAACTGCTCAAAGACTGTCAAAAGCAGCAGTAAAAGGGTTAAGAGCAAGAATTGCATTGGCAAGAGCAGGATATTCTCTTCGCAGAAGTCCGCAAATGATGGCACAGGGATCTAACCCTCAGAAATATTACCAGATCGCTTACGATGAATGTAAAGACATCATCAATTCCGGACAGCACAAACTGAATCCTAGTTATGAAGGGCTTTTCAGATCACTGCATACCAACAGCCAGGATACAACGAACGAGGTTATTTTCGCGGTAGGTGCGTTCGGAGGAAATTCCAGAACAGATTCTAAAATAGGATATTATAACGGATTAAGACATGACGATACAGACTGGAAATCAGCCGGAGGAATCAGTGCTATTCCTACTTATTTCTATGAATTCAGCAAATATGATCTGAGAAGAGATGTAAATGTGGCTATTTTCAGGGTAAGTACCACAAAGCAGGAGGATCTTCAGACTTCAATCAACTGGAATGACGGAAAGTTCAGAAAATCATGGACCGCCATTACGGGAACTTCGCAGAATTTAGGGATCGACTGGCCTTTACTAAGATATGCCGATATTTTATTAATGTTTGCTGAAGCAGATAATGAACTGCACAGTTCTCCTTCACAGGAAGCTATTGACGCTGTAATGGCGGTAAGACAGAGAGCTTATGCAGGAAACTTAGGTCAGATTGGAACTATTCCCACTTCAAAAAATGCCTTCTTTAATTATGTAGTACAGGAAAGACTGCTGGAATTCGGAGGGGAAGGATTAAGAAAATATGACCTGATCCGCTGGAATCTTCTGGAAACAAAAATTAATGAAACCAGACAAAAGCTAACCGATTTTATGAACGGAACCGGAGCTTATGCCAATGTTCCCGAGTATATTTTCTATAAAAAACCAGCTTCAACAGTTGTAAACTACGTTCCTTCAAGAACAGCCCAGCAAAATGTTCTGGATATGGACCTGTATGTCAACGGAATCAGCAAGGCGGATGTATTCTACAGCCCCAACCAAAGTGTAGCCACTCCTTCAGGATACACCAAAATCAGCTGGAGACTGGCCATGACACAGCCTTACATCAGTGGAGATCCTGTGAAAAGTTATGCTTACTATTTCCAGCCTAACAAAAAGGAGCTTCTTCCTATTGCACTGGATGTGATCAATTCAAATTATAACCTTACTCAAGATTACGGATATTAGATAGTTTAACATTCATATGAAAATACAGACTGTCTCTGTAGCGGATCAGTCTGTATTTTACCCCAAAAGTCATTCTATGAAAACCTCCCTATTTTTTAAAAACAATCATCTGTTTCTCATCGTTCTGGTCGCTCTGTTCAGCCTCCTTTCTTTCAAAACCAATGATAGGACCATCATAGTTTCGAAAGACGGAAAAGGTAATTTCACAACGATTCAGCAAGCGGTTGATGCTATTGAAAATGGTTCTTCCGTAAGGACGAAAATTTTTATAAAAGCCGGAATTTATAAAGAAAAGATCATTATTCTCGAAACAAAAGGTGCTGTTTTTCTGGAAGGAGAAAATCCTGAGAAAACCATGATCACCTATGATGATTTTGCTTCTAAAAAGAATGCAGAGGGAAAAGAAATCGGAACAACGGGCTCATCTACAGTTTTTATCTACTCCAATGATTTTACAGCGAAGAACATCTCTATTGAAAACAGTTCCGGAAAAGTAGGCCAGGCTGTTGCCGTTCTTACCTCCGGTGACCGGATCGCCTTTGAAAACTGCAGATTTCTAGGTAATCAGGACACTTTATACCTAAAAGGAGTTCAGGATATGCAGGACAAAACGAAACCTTCCAGGAATTATTTTAGAAACTGTTATATAGAAGGAACTACCGATTATATCTTCGGGGCAGGAACCGCTGTTTTTGAAAACTGTATTATTTATTCCAAAGAAACGGCAAGTTATATTACGGCAGCTTCTACTCCAAAGGACCATGAATTTGGATTTATTTTTATCAATTCAAAAATTACAGGCAATGCCAAAGACCATTCGGTATATCTGGGAAGACCCTGGAGACCCTTTGCAAAGACCATTTATATTGATTGTGAAATCAATTCAACAATAAAACCCGAAGGATGGCACAATTGGAATAAGCCTGATGCAGAAAAGACAACATTCTATGCAGAAAGCAATTCAAGAGGAGCTGGTGCTGATAACAGCCAAAGAGTTCCATGGTCACATCAGTTAAGCAAAGAAGAAAGAAAAAAATATACAACAGTCAATATCCTTAAAGGAAAAGACAACTGGAATGTAAAAAAGAGCTTACCATAATGAAAACCTGATCCACACAGCCAAAGAACAGCTACAGTTGCCATAGACGGAAATTGGATAAAAACGAAAACAATATTAAAGTCTATCTGAATGATATTGTAAAAAAATAACCGATGAACAAAGCTAATAACCATGAAAACTCATTATTAAAAATCGGCACGCCCCATAATAAAAAATAGTATGAAATTCAGTTTGTTTAAAATAGTCATTGCAGGAGCTTTTATCAGTTCTACCCTTTCAGCACAGACCTCTGTGATTGAAACCATTAAGAGAAATCCTAAAGCTCCCTTTTCCTACGCAGAACTTTCCGTTAAAAAAGGCGGAAAATGGGAAGGAAATCAATACGTTGGCGGAACTTTCCAAAACGTTCAGGAACTTACTCTCCCCGATTCTCACACCGACCATTCTTCTTACATCAGGTATGAGGGAATCGGTCTGGAAAACAACCAGATTGGCTACAGGCTCTATCTGGACTGGAGAAATGCAACGGATATTTTCGGAAAAAAAGTGACAGCTTTGGTATTGCCGGAAGTAGGACAAGACGGCTTTGAATCCTATCATCATGATGCACCGTGGGGGCAGGATATTTTAAAATCCGGGCGCAGCATAGGAATCGGCTCTTACGGAAGATATGATGAACAGAATGATTATGTGGAAACCTTTAAAATCGTAAAAAGGACCACTGCGAAAGTAATCAATGAAAAAGATAAGTCTTATGCTGTCATCGATTATAAAGGTTGGAAAACCTGGGGCGATGCAATAGATTTACAGTCAAAACTGACTATTTTTCCAAAAGACCGTTTTGTAAAAGTAGACCTGAATCTGAGCAATACCCTTTCAGGTTTGTGCACCGGAATTGTTGCTGTTAAAGATATTCCGGTAAAACAGGGAATCAGCAAAAATAAAAAATGGGGCTATATTGCAACTTATGGACAGCAGACCCTTGCCCAAAAAGAAGACAACCTGGGAATGGCAGTCTTCTACCCCCTTGAAAATTTCGATAAATATGCCAAAACGAAATCCACTCACACCATCGTTTTCAAAAAGACAAAGAATGTATCCTATTACTTTTTAGGAGCCTGGTCTCAGGAACCCAATGGTTTAACAAGCGAGGAATCTTTCTATCAGGATCTGGATAAAAAACTGGATATTCTGGATAAAAACAACCAACTTTAAAGTTTAAAATCATGAACTTTATCAATAACACTATCAAAGTATATGCATTGGCTGCAGTATGTTCGGGATTCTTTTTATCCTGTGCACAAAAAACTTTACAAACCACCTCACTAAATGTAGAGTCCGAAGTAAAAGGTAAAATTTCGGCCCAGCTTCCTTGGTCGCAAAGAATGCTTCTTTCCGAGATGAAACGTTTCCCGCAAGCCTGGATGCTGGATTATAACAAAGCCCCGAAATGGAGCTACCCTACCGCTATCGTTCTGGAAGGTGCAGAAAAACTGTATGAAAAAACCGGAAACAAAGACTATTACAACTATATCACAACCTTCGGTGAAACGATGGTGAAAGAAGACGGAAACATCATTTCCTACGACCTTTCCAAGTATAATATTGATATGCTGAATTGCGGAAATGTACTTCTTTACCTTTATCAGCAGGAGAAAAAAGATAAATATTTAAAAGCGTTACAAACCCTGCGCTCCCAGATCAACGGCCAGCCAAGAACCTCAGAAGGTGGATTCTGGCACAAGAAAATCTATCCCAATCAGATGTGGCTGGATGGTTTGTATATGGCCGAACCTTTCTACGCCCACTACACCCAATATTTTTCAAAAGGAGAAGCCGCTGAAAAAGCATTTAATGATATCATCAATCAATTTGACTTAATTCAAAAGCATTTGCTGGACAAAAAAACCGGACTTTTATATCATGCCTGGGATGAAAGCAGAGAACAACAGTGGGCCAACAAAGAAACAGGACTTTCTCCCAATTTCTGGTCAAGAGCGATGGGCTGGTACGGAATGGCGATGGTAGATGTATTGGATTATTTACCACAAAACCATCCGGGAAGGGCCAGGTTACTTTCATATTTAAAATTTTACTGCGACGCTGTTATCAAAGTTCAGGATAACAAAACAGGACTTTGGTATCAGGTTTTGGACAAAGGAGGAGAAAAAGGAAATTATCTGGAAGCAACAGGTTCATCCATGTTTGTATATACCATGATCAAATCCATCAACAAAGGATATTTAACCAAATCATACAAAACTTACGCAGATAAAGGCTACAAAGGCATCATCAAAAACCTGATTACAGTAGATGAAAACGGGGTGGTAAGTTTAAATAAATGCTGTGCCGTAGCAGGTTTAGGCGGAACTCCCTATAGAAGCGGCTCTTATGAATATTACGTGAATGAAGAAGTCCGTTCCAACGATCCGAAAGGGACAGGTCCTTTTATTCTGGCCAGTTTAGAATTTGAGAAATAAAGAAAGGTCTTAATAAAACGTCAATCAGATTCTATGAAGACAAAAAGTATTTTAAATATCCTTTCCATTACGGCATTTTCAGTAGCTTCCACTTATCTGCAGGCACAGGAAAAAAACTATGTTTCCGAAGTATGGACTGCTGATCAGGGGAAGAACTACAGAAATCCAATTTTGTATGCAGATTATTCCGATCCAGATGTTATCAGAGTTGGCAATGATTACTATATGACCGCTTCAAGTTTCAATGAAGCTCCGGGACTGCCTATTCTTCATTCAAAAGATATGATCAACTGGAAGCTGGTCAATTACGCTATTCAGGACATCCTTCCTGATGACCATTTTTCCACTCCAAAAAGAGGCGGTGGAGTTTGGGCACCAAGCATCAGATTCCACAAAGGTGAATTTTATATTTATTGGGGAGATCCGGATTTCGGAATTTATATGGTAAAAACCAAAGATCCGCTAGGAACCTGGGAGAAACCGGTATTACTAATGGAAGGAAAAGGCTTAATTGACTCCTGTCCCTTTTGGGATGATGACGGAAACGCCTTTCTGATTCATGGCTGGGCCGGAAGCCGTGCGGGAGTAAAAAGTATTCTGACTCTTAACCGAATGAATCCTGAAGGAACAAAAATCCTGGATAAAGGAACTCACGTCTTTGATGGCCACGATTCCCATCCTACAATAGAAGGCCCTAAAATGTATAAAAGAAACGGTTATTATTATATTTTTGCTCCGGCAGGAGGCGTAGCGACAGGATGGCAGCTGGTATTACGGTCAAAAAATATCTATGGTCCTTATGAAGAAAAGATTGTACTGGAGCAAGGCTCAACGGCTATCAACGGGCCTCATCAGGGTGCCTGGGTAGACACTCCTTCCGGAGAAGACTGGTTCTATCATTTTCAGGATGTAGATGCAGGTGGAAGAATTGTTCATCTACAGCCTATGAAATGGGAAAAAGACTGGCCTGTCGTGGGAATTGATCATAATAAAAACGGAGTTGGCGAGCCTGTGTTAACGTATAAAAAGCCTAACGTTGGCCAATCCTATCCCGTTACTGCCCCTCCGGAAACTGATGAGTTTGATGGTGAAAAATTAGGATTACAATGGCAATGGAGCGCCAATGAAAACATCGTATGGTCGTCCAAACTTCCCGGACAGCAATTTTTAAGATTATTTTCTGTAAAAGTTCCGGAAGGTGAAAAAAATCTGTGGAATGTTCCGAATCTGTTAACCCAAAAGTTTCCTGCTCCAAATTTCACTGCATCAACGAAAGTTAAGCTAGCTCCCGAAGATGCCAAAGAAGGAAAAACCGCAGGATTGCTGATTATGGGGCTGGATCATCAATCCATAGTTATTACAAACAAACAGGATGGTTACTATTTACAGCTGAGAAAAGCAGAAAAAGCGGATAAAGGAGGTGAGGAAAAAATTGTATTCGAAACGAAATTAAAAAACAACGAAGTCTATTTAAAAGTCAATGTAAATGAACCCAACGGGTTATGCCAGTTTAGTTACAGTGAAAACGGAAAAAACTTCATACAGGCAGGCGACGTTTTTCAGGCCAAACCCGGAAAATGGATCGGAGCAAAGGTAGGATTATACAGCATAAGCACAGAAAAAGCACCACGAGGAGGCTATGCCGATTTTGACTGGTTCAGGATTACAAAGAAATAAATTAAGCTGGAAAACGCTAACCCCCTAAGCCGTTAAAATACGCACAATTATACGGTGCAAAAATTTCATCTGCAATAAAATTGAAAACCACTAAAACTGCCGAAAATCTTTGATTTTCTTGAGCCTTAAAACAGGACAAAGAATAAAAAGCACTTACGCTTTTGCGATAACCAACAAAAAAATCATGAAGAAAACAATATACAAAACCGCTTCAATTTTATTCAGTATAGCCCTGTTATCAGCGTGCCAGTCACAAGACAAAGCCCAAAAAGCCACAGCAAAACCGAATAAAAAAGTAACCCACATCTACCTCATCGGAGACTCCACAATGGCAGATTACGCAGGAGATTACGATCCCGGAAAAGATTATATGAAGGTAAGATACCCTATTACAGGTTGGGGGCAGGTTTTTCAGCCTTTTTTTGTGAAAGATAGCCTAGCTTCTCTGAAACCTGCTATCACAACAGATTCCGTAGCAGTTATTGACAGGGCCCATGGCGGAAGAAGTACCCGTACATTTTTTCAGGAAGGAAGATGGCGGTATGTTTATGAGCACCTTCAGCCCAAAGACTATGTGATCATGCAGTTTGGGCATAACGATAGTTCCGAAAAGCATCCTGAACGTTATGTAAACATTCAGGGATACAAAGAATTTCTAAGGCTATTTGTTACCCAGACAAGAGAAAAAGGAGGAAATCCCGTTATAGTAACACCTGTAGCAAGAAACTACCCCTGGAAAGAAGGAAAACTGAACAATGCACATGGAGAATACTGGCAGGCTCCAATTGATATTGCCAAAGAAATGAATGTCCCATACATTGATCTCAATAAACTATCGATGGAATATTTCACCTCAAAAGGACAGGATTTCACTACCAACAACTACTTTATGAATCTTCCTGAAAATCTTTACGAAGCTTATCCAAAAGGACAGAAAGACAATACTCATTTTCAGCCTGAAGGGGCAAAAGTAGTTGCATCACTGGTTTATAAAGAATTTAAAAATTTAATTAAAACTCAAAAAAAATAATATGAAGAAGTCTCTTACCATTATCGGCTTAGCCGCAGCAATGATGTTTTCCGGACAACTATTTGCCCAGAATCTGGATATTTATAAAAACATTGAGTTTACCATGCCTCAGGTTGCCGAAACTTCTTTTCCTGCCAACACCGTATCCATCACACAATTTGGAGGGGTTGCGGGGGGAAATGTGAAAAATACGCTGGCTTTTAAAAAAGCGATTGATGATCTAAGCAAAAAAGGTGGCGGAAAACTGGTTGTTCCCAGAGGAATGTGGCTAACCGGCCCCATCGAACTGAAAAGCAACATCAATCTCCATGTAGAAGAAGGTGCATTCCTTATTTTCAGTAAAGATAAAGATGACTATCCCCTGGTAGACGTAAGTTTTGAAGGAGTAAATACCGTTCGCTGCCAGTCCCCTATTTCAGCTAAAAATGCTTCTAATATTGCCATCACGGGAAAAGGGGTCATTGATGGAAGCGGTGATGCCTGGAGAGCTATCAAGAAAAGTAAAGTAGCAGAAACCGAATGGAAAGAAATCATCAAATCTGGTGGAATATTATCTTCTGACGGCAAAAACTGGTATCCATCAGAAAGTTATAAAAAAGGATTTGAAAGCAGCTCAAACTTCAATGTTCCGGACAAAATATCCAAAAATGAACTGACCACTGTAAAGGATTTCCTGCGTCCGGTGATGGTAAGCCTGGTAAGTTGCGACAAAGTATTGCTGGATGGTCCTACTTTCCAGAATTCCCCGGCATGGAATCTTCATCCGTTGATGTGTTCCAATGTGATTTTAAGAAATCTTACCGTGAGAAATCCATGGTTTTCGCAAAACGGTGACGGTGTAGACCTGGAGTCCTGCAAAAACGTACTGATCCATGACAATACATTCGATGTGGGAGACGATGCAATCTGCATCAAATCAGGAAAAAATGAAGACGGAAGAAAAAGAGCAATGCCAACAGAAAATGTGATCATTAAAAATAATATTGTCTATCACGGCCATGGAGGATTTGTGGTAGGAAGTGAAATGTCCGGTGGTGCAAGAAATATTCATGTTTCCGACTGTACATTTATCGGGACGGATATCGGACTTCGTTTTAAAACTACCCGTGGAAGAGGAGGAATTGTTGAAAATATTTATATTAAAAATATTGATATGATTAATATCCCAACGCAGACTATCGGTTTCAATATGTTTTATGAGGGCGCTTCTCCGGTTTTAGAGGACGGACAGAAACAGGAAGGAAACAAAACACCTGAAAAAATTTACCCAGTCACAGAAGAAACCCCGATTTTCAGAAATATTTACTTTAAAAACATCAATGCGGTCAATTCTTACGAAGCGATTACCTTAGTTGGTTTAGCAGAAATGAATTTGAAAAACATTATCATTGAAGATTCAAAATTTGATACTAAAAAAGCTTTGACCATCGTAGATGCTGACGGCATCCAATTGAAAAATGTAACCCTGAAATACACCGAAGGAACAGGAGCCACAGTTTACAACAGTAAGAATATCAATCTTTCAACTGTAAAATTTGAATCCTCTAACAAGCCTTACATCAAAATTTCAGGAAGTAAAACAGGAACTGTGCTCTTACCCAAAGAAGCCACTGCAGATAAAAATGCTTTTTCTGTAGCCACTGATATATCTAAAAATGCAGTAAAATAAAACCCTGCATCTTTACCATTTTACAACTTTCAGAACAAAAAAGCAATTCCTCAAGCGAATGATTTTTAATAAAAGACATACTTATATTTCTATTTTCTTTGTAGGGATGATGGCATTCGGGCAAACTAGCAGACCGAATGCTTCTCCTTACACCAACGAAGCCACCTTTGAAAAATTAAAGAAAAAATACCCGTTCATTACCCCTATTGACCGCCCCGTTCCACAGAATATAAAAATTGATAAGAATGTAGAATATTCCAACATCAATGGACTTTCCTTAAAAGCAGATGTTTATTACCCTCTTGATTCATCAAAAAAATATCCGGGAATTGCAATGGTTCACGGTGGCGGATGGATTTCCGGAAGCAAAGAAAATGAGAAATATATGGCGATGGAACTGGCTTCCAAAGGATTTGTCGCCATTGCTATAGGCTACCGTTTAGCAGATGCAGCAAAATACCCTGCGGGAATTGAAGATATTGAAAACGGTATTCAGTGGCTGAAGAAAAACCATGCAAAATACACTTTAGATAAAAAGAAAATAGTGGTTTTAGGAGAGTCCGCCGGAGCACAGATGGCAACATTGGTGGGAGTTAAAGCCCGAAATAAAATAAAGGCTATCATTAATGTAGACGGAATTGTTTCTTTTACACATCCTGAAGCTGAAGAAAGCTCTTACGCGTCCTATTGGCTGGGTGGTGACAGAGATACAAATTTAAAAAACTGGACAGAAGCTTCCCCTTTGGAATATATTGATAAAAATACACCTCCTACCCTGTTCATTAACAGTTCTCAACCAAAGTATCATGCCGGTAGAAATGACATGATGAAAAAACTGAAAACGTACACTATCCCCACGGAGTTTCACGAAATAAAAGACTCTCCGCACTCTTTCTGGTCGGCCGAGCCATGGTTTACAGAAACATTGGATTATACAGTTGAATTTTTAAACAAAATTTTAAAGTAAGTTACAAGACGATTAAGAATAAACAGCATGAAAAAATTTCTTTTACTTCTATTCATTTCAACAGCTCAGTTTCTGCTGGCTGAAAGCGATCCCTATATTAAAATTACGGTTGCTCAGGATGGAAGCGGTGATTTCAATTGTATTCAGAAAGCCATCAATTCGGTAAGAGATCTGGGACCTGCAGAAGCTTTGATTATAATTAAATCAGGGACTTACCATGAAAAAGTAGTCATCCCCTCTTCAAAGCACAAAATCACATTGGAAGGTGAAAATAAAGACAACACGATCATTACAAACAATGATTTCTCGGGAAAACTTAATACATTCAATGAGAAAATGACAACATTCAACTCATATACCGTTCTGGTGATGGGTGATGATATTAAAATCAGTAATCTGACCATACAAAACAGCTCATGCAATGAAGCTCAGGCAGTTTCCCTTCATGTAGAAGGAGACCGTTTTACCATGACAAATTCCAATATTTTGGGGTGTCAGGACACTATATATTGTGCAACTAATCACAGCAGACAATATTTTGAAAATTGTTATATAGAAGGAACCACAGACTTTATTTTTGGACAGGCAACGGCTATTTTCAAAAACTGTATCATTAAAAGCCTTGCAGATTCTTATATCACTGCTGCTGCAACAGAAGCCGACAGAAAATATGGCTTTGTATTTTTAGACTGTAAGCTGATCGCTAAAGAAGGCGTCACCAAAGTGTATCTGGGAAGACCATGGAGACCTTATGCAAAAACAATTTTCATCAATACAGAAATGGGAAAACACATCGTCCCTGAAGGCTGGAATCCCTGGAAAGGAGACAAAATGTTTCCTGATAAAGAAAAAACCGCTTATTATGCTGAATATGGTAGTAAAGGTCAAGGAGGAAATACCTCAAAAAGAGCTGAATGGTCTCATCAGCTGACAAAAAATGATGTTAAAAACTACACCCTGGAGAAAATATTCAACTGGTTTACAGGATATTAAATCATAGAGTCAACACAAACGTGTAAAGTTTTGGCTCTGTACATAATCCACAACAACCTCCATACAATCGACATAGGAATATGGAGCGTTAAAAAAAATAATTCTGTGAACGTTAAAAAAATTCTACTGTCTGAGTGCGGCAACAATAATGAACCGAAGAACAAGCAGACAATCCGCACGAGTTTTAGAATTTTTAGAGAACAGAATTAATTTTTAGCGAAAGATTCCAGGTCTTGAACTTTTGGTTCTTTTGTTTTAATATCGAATAACGACCTCCATACAATCGACATAGGAATATGGAGCGTTAAAAAAAATAATTCTGTGAACGTTAAAAAAATTCTACTGTCTGAGTGCGGCAACAATAATGAACCGAAAAACAAGCAGACAATCCGCACGAGTTTTAGAATTTTTAGAGAACAGAATTATTTTTTAGCGGAAGATTCCAGGTCTTGAACTTTTGGTTCTTTTGTTTTAAGGCAAAAGAACTTAATAAATAAATTAAAATGAATAAAAGCAATACAACCCGATCAGTTGACAAATATCGAATAACGACCTACAGCCGATCGACATAGGAATATGGAGCGTTAAAAAAAATAATTCTGTGAACGTTAAAAAAATTCTACTGTCTGAGTGCGGCAACAATAATGAACCGAAGAACAAGCACTCAATCCGCACGAGTTTTAGAATTTTTAGAGAACAGAATTAATTTTTAGCAGAAGATTCCAGGTCTTGAACTTTTGGTTCTTTTGTTTTAAGACAAAAGAACTTAATAAATTAAAATGAATAAAAGCAATACAACCCGATCAGTTGACAAATATCGAATAACGACCTCCATACAATCGACATAGGAATATGGAGCGTTAAAAAAATTAATTCTGTGAACGTTAAAAAAATTCTACTGTCGGAGTGCGGCAACAATAATGAACCGAAGAACAAGCACTCAATCCGCACAAGTTTTAGAATTTTCAGAGAACAGAATTATTTTTTAGCGGAAGATTCCAGGTCTTGAACTTTTGGTTCTTTTGTTTTAAGGCAAAAGAACTTAATAAATAAATTAAAATGAATAAAAGCAATACAACCCGATCAGTTGACAAATATCGAATAACGACCTACAGCCGATCGACATAGGAATATGGAGCGTTAAAAAAAATAATTCTGTGAACGTTAAAAAAATTCTACTGTCTGAGTGCGAAAACAATAATGAAACGAAGAACAAGCACTCAATCCGCAAGAGTTTTAGAATTTTTAGAGAACAGAATTATTTTTTAGCGAAAGATTCCAGGTCTTGAACTTTTGGTTCTTTTGTTTTAAGACAAAAGAAATTAATAAATAAATTAAAATGAATAAAAGCAATACAACCCGATCAGTTGACAAATATCGAATAACGACCTCCATACAATCGACATAGGAATATGGAGCGTTAAAAAAATTAATTCTGTGAACGTTAAAAAAATTCTACTGTCTGAGTGCGGCAACAATAATGAACCGAAGAACAAGCAGACAATCCGCACGAGTTTTAGAATTTTTAGAGAACAGAATTAATTTTTAGCGGAAGATTCCAGGTCTTGAACTTTTGGTTCTTTTGTTTTAAGACAAAAGAACTTAATAAATAAATAAAATGAATAAGAAACTTACCCTACTTTTTTTCTTTCTGTCCATCATGGCATCAGCACAAAAGCCGACTTTATTCCTGATCGGAGATTCAACTATGGCTAACAAAGAAAACCCGGAAAAAAACCCGGAACACGGCTGGGGACAAATGCTTCCGCCCTTTCTTACATCAGGAATTGAAATTCAGAACCATGCAACTAATGGACGAAGTTCCAAAAGTTTCAGAACAGAAGGAAGATGGGAAAAAGTGATGAGCCAACTTAAAAAAGGAGATTTTGTGATCATTCAGTTTGGGCATAATGATCAGAAAGTTAATGATTCGGCACGTTTCACCAATCCTTATACTCAGTATAGAGCCAATCTTGAAAGATATGTGAACGAGGTGAGAGCCAAAGGGGCTGTTCCCATTCTGATGACTTCCATTGTGAGGAGGAATTTCAATGAAAACGGTGTTTTGGTAGATACTCACAAAGAATATCCTCTGGTGGTAAGAATGGTTGCCAACGATCTTAAAGTACCTTTTGTTGATTTGCAGCTACAGACAGAACTGCTAGAAATATCTTACGGTCCGGAAAAATCAAAAAAACTGCATCTTCATTACAGAAAAGGAGAAGATCCTTATTATCCGGAAGGAAAAGATGATGATACCCATTTATCAAAACTGGGTGCTGAATCTGTTGCAAAGCTGGCAGTCTATTCTTTGAAAAATCTGAAAACAGGGTTGGAAAAATACATTAAATGAAATCAAATGTAAAATCTAAAATAGACAAAAATGAATTTTAAAAAAGAACCTTTCTTCGATGGTAATTCTGAATGGGAAGATCTAGGAAATGGCGTTTCCAGACAGCTTGCAGGCTATAATTCTCAGGTAATGATGGTTATTGTAAAATTTGAAAAAGATGCTGCAGGACCTTTACATCAGCATTTTCATTCTCAGATCACCTATGTTGCTTCTGGAAAATTTGAAGTTACCGTAGATGGTGAAATCAAAATATTGCAGCAAGGTGATGTTTTTTTCGCACAGCCCAATATTTTTCATGGAGTGAAATGTATTGAAGAAGGCAGATTAATTGATGCTTTTGCTCCTTTCAGAGAAGATTTTCTCATTCCTTAATATGCAAGGAACAGCTTCTGGTCTCTATGTTTTTTTATATTCTTTTGTTAAAAAATTTCATATTCTTATCCATACAATTTTAATAAAAAACCAACTCATATCCAGTCTTTAAACATTTAATAAAATGCAATCGGTTGCTTAAATAAAATAATTAACATTATAATTATATAAATACTAATACAATAAAATATAAAATAATTTAATAATAAATTTATAATTTTACATCACAACAAATCACAAAATATAAACTATGAAAACAATGTTCAAGGCTACCTTTCTTACAGTAGCTCTAAGTTCCACTTTTGCACTAACCGGATGTGGTCATGAAGAGATTAATAACGATCTTACCACAAATGAATTAAGCATTAAAAATTCACTGGCTCAAAAGATCATCCCTTTAGCTGATTGTATTGCCCCGGGATGGGCTTCTCAAAATGGCGGAACTACCGGTGGCGGAACTGCAGCAGAAACAACGGTTTCTACCTATGCCCAACTAAAAGCTGCCATTGAAAACACATCTGTAAAAGTGATAAAAGTAACAGGAACCATTACTATTACAACACGCTTATCATTTCAGGATCAGACCGGAAAAACAATTTATGGGGCAACCGGAGCCAAATTGGTTTCTACTGACCAGACAAAGGATGGCTCAGGAATCATCAATATTAAAAGATGTAATAATATCATCATCCGAAACCTTATTTTTGAAGGACCGGGAGCTTATGACACGGATGGCTGGGATAATGCCATTCTGGATGACTGCCGAAATGTATGGATTGACCACTGCGAGTTCAGAGACGGTGTTGACGGAAATTTCGATATCAAAAACAAATCCGATTATATTACAGTATCTTACACAAAATTCCATTATCTGAAAGCCCCAAAACCAGGAGGTTCAGGAGGAACGGATGACCACAGATTCTCAAATCTTATCGGATCAAGTGATGGAGCAACCGCTGATGCCGGAAAACTGAACGTCACTTTTGTTCGTTGCTGGTGGGCCCCGGGGTGCAGAGAACGTATGCCTAGGGTAAGATTCGGAAAAATCCATATTCTGAACAGTTATTTCAACAGTTCTGTAAGCAATAAATGTATTGCAGCAGGGGTTCAGGCCAATATTTTGGTGGAAAGAAATGTTTTTGAAAATGTGAAAGAGCCTATCAATTTGATGACCGGATTTACAGCGGTAACCCAAACAGGAAACAGCTTCATTAATGTTACAGGAAATACTTCAGGAAGCGGAACGGCCTTCACACCTCCATACAGCATTGCTAAACTTAACGCAGCAGACGTAAAAGCGGATGTAATGGCTAATGCAGGGGCAACGTTGGGTGGAAATATATGTGATGCTTTCTAACAGGAGGCTTTAATAGTAATAGTAGTAGTAGTAGTAGTAATAAAAGAAGGAGGGTATCTCAGCAATGAGATGCTCTCTTTTCTATTTTAAACGCTTAAAAATATGATGAATGATTATATTTTGAGTAATAGGTTTTGGCTAAAGCCAATGGAAAAGGATAAAAATGAAAGAATGGGCTAAAACCCATTCCTATTGAATATTTATAGTAATTTTCAGTGATTAATACCCTGCAAGATCAGACCTTTTATACAAACTCTATTATAAAAAATCGTGTATCCAAGGATAAAACATAGCCGAAAAGCTTTTATTTTCCTGTACCTTAAATTATATAAACAATAAAAATCTTTACGCCTTAGCAATTCTCCAACAAAAAACAAATAAGTTGGACGATCGCAAAGATGCAATATTTCAGATTAAAAACAGCTCAAGGGCGCGAGGATTCTATCTACAGTAAAATTGAACACTGTATAAAATAAGTCATCACCAATAACAAAAAATCATTCTGTTATTTTATTATTTTCCAACCACTTCGGGTACTCTTTCGCTATAAGTTTTTCTGCAAAATCTCCAAACCAGTTATAACCATTCCTTCTCTCCTCCGAAACTTCATTGTAATTGTATTTTACACTTCCGTCACGATCTCCGAACAAAGGCCTGTTGGTGTGAATATCATAAAATCTCGCCCAGATCACCGAATTTTTATCTTTTGCCAATACTCTTACTGCTTTTCCGTTTTGCTTGGAAACATTGTAGCTATAGCCTTCAATCTTGTTCTGCCTAAACCATTGTATCGCAGATTTTATAGATTTTTCAATTTCCGGTGTAACCGGCTGTAACATTAAAAACCTGATAACGCCTACCGATTCTCCTGTGGCTAATGAGATAGGTTCAAAAGCTCTCGCTTTATCGGGTTGCAAAGTGATTTCATTATACTGATCTGCCCAGATGGAAAATATTCCTTTCTGCAAAACCTGGGTTTTTAAAATACATTCGATTCCTTTTTGTACCGCAGCTTTAGATTTTTCTTTTAGCGTTGAGTCAACGACATCAAAATTGTTTTTTCCTTCTGCCGTATTATAAAGAACGGTTAAGGCATTGATCATTGCATTGTCGTTGTAAGTCACCTGTTTTCTGTAGAGCCCTTTATTGGGATAATACTGAGGAAAACCACCGTTATCATACTGCATCAGAAGAAGGTAACCGATTCCTTTCTCCGCAGATTTCAAATATTCAGGATTCTTTGTTGCTGAATAGGCTTTAATCAATCCATTGATCTCTCTGGAGGTCGCATTATTATCAATCGTTGCATGATCATCACCTGTAGATTTTATCTTTTTTAAAAGGTTTTTATCAAGCGGTAAATTATAGTTCACCGTTGACTTATCTTCAAGCTGTTTCCCCCAACCTCCATTGGGGAGCTGATAAATCATCATTTTCTCTGCTAATGTATCTTTAACCTGACTGGAAAAATTAACGGCCATTAAACCTAATGCAAATGTGTATATTTTAAGATTCATTTTTTTATTTTTCAGAAATTAGTAACCATATTGTAAGAGAGAATGTTTATTTTCCGATCATTCTCAAACCCATAAAAATCTCTCATTTTACCACTTTTATCACCAACGGTTTTTCAATCATCCGGGACTGCTTCTCAAGAATGTTCTCCCAGTCTTTCTGAGTCTGAATTTGTCCGCTTTTCTGCCATGCAAACCCTGCGTAATAGGTTAACTTTTTTTCGGGTTTGGTAACGACCAGCAGGTTACTTTCGTCAGGAACATCAGATTTGTAGGCTATTGATTTTTCTACAATTTTAGGGTCTACAACAATTCCTTCTCCCACAAAAGCATCATCTATTTTTTCCCAGTGAAGGTAATAACGGTTTTTATCATTCAGTTTGGTTTCGCCCTCATTTTTGTGTAAAGTGATTCCGATGGTGTAATTGGGAACATTTTTTTCAGTTTCAAAATGAGATTCAAACTTTGAAAAATTGGAGCCCAAATCCAAAGAAATTCTCTTGACTTCCTTTACTCCATATTCGCTCCACGGATCATAAATGAGTTCAAAAACAGTTCTTAAAGGTCCTTCAGCAATAGTTCTGGAGTGTACAAAGTTTTGTGAAGTCTGAAGTTTATTATTCTGCCAGATTCCAATTCCTCCTGTTCCGCGGCTGTTTCCTACATGATAAGGATCGTAGCCTTCTCCTCTTGTATCTTTGTGGTAATACATCGGATCGGTAAGATATCCTTTGTACCATTTGTTGATAATGGATTGATCGGTCCTTTTCAGCCAGATATCGACTCCGCTTGAAAGGGTGCTGCTTTTTATTCCCTGTAATGCTTCCTGCTGTCCTTTGGGGCCATATACCCTGAAGGCAATTTTATCATTTTCCCAGGCATAATCATCTACTCTCTCCGGAACCAATCTGGAATAGGTAGAAACCGTGGTTTCGGGAAGCGGAGCCTTTCCATCAGCCATAATGGTATAATTATTTGTTTTTTTAGCATTGATATGTACCTGAAAGAGTAGTTCTTCACTTATCCCGTCTCCATCATAGTCTATCCATTGAACCGGAAGTAATGCTCCTGTTGAATCCTTGATTCTAAGCTCTTTTTCACTGTGCTTAGATAAGAATGACTGTAACTGAGCAGCTTGAACAGTCACCACTTCAGTTCTTGAAAAATCCAAAGGATTAGTCACCTTAACGGATTGCTGAGCTGGGGAAAAACCTGAAGTAATGCAACCGATTGCACAACTGAATCCAATAAAGCTTTTTTTTCTGATCAACATAATTTTATTCAATGAGTTAATAATCCAAAAATATAAATAATTTGGGAATAAATCATTGATGATGACTGAAGTTATTTAAACTTTTATTTTTACGTTGATAAGTCTCAAATACATAAATGACATTATAAAAATTCAAAAATGTTACCAATCCTATTAAAACATCAAAATTTCGAAGATTTAAGATTCTTGGTTATCACAAGGCAACGCTACAGCCAGACAGTAGCCTGATCTTACGGTAAAAATCACCCATGGCATCAAAAAAGATTCTAAAAGCGGTTCTTTAATACGTTTTCCCCTTCCGGGGAGTATAAATACTCTTTTTTCCCGTTTCGACTTTAAAATGACAGTTGTTTTGATTCCCGGCTTTTTTGCTGTGCACTATGATCTACCTGAATGTCTGCCGTCATTTTAGTCAAAAATAAAGAAAAACTTAATATTCTGGTTTAGTAAAAAGTAAATACTGGCTAAAAATTCCGGAATTAAAGTATAATATTTCATTCATAGAAAATAGTATTCAAAATAATATTACATTTGTTTATATTATTACTATTTGTAAACAAAATCAGATTGAAAAAACGATGAGCGATTTTATCATAGGAATTGGCAAGAGAATCAAGGATATCAGAAAAGAAAATAATCTTACTATTAATGAGCTGGCCAACAGAGCCAATGTAAGCAATGGTCTTATTTCGAGAATCGAAAATGGAAGAACCATTCCTTCCCTTCCTGTTTTGCTGGATCTTATACAGTCACTGGAGATTGATGCCAGTTATTTTTTTGAAGGTGTTGAAAAAGACAGCACTTCAAAATTCTTATATATTCCTAAAGAAAACCAGCAGATTATAGAAAAAGAAATGGAAGCAAAAGGCTTTAAGTACATGCATATTTTCAGTAAAAGTCTTAATTCTTTAGGATTTGAAGCTGTCTTATTGACTTTAGAGCCTAATTCTAAAAGAGAAAAAGTAATTACCGATGCCTGGGAATTTAAATATATTTTAAAAGGAAAAGTAAAATACATCATAGATCAGGAAGAGATCATCTTATCTGAGGGCGATGCCCTGTATTTCAACGGAAGACACCCTCACGTTCCTGAGAGTATTTCAGAAGAATCATGCCTTATGCTGGTATTGTATCTTTATTCTGAAAAAGCCTGATCCTGGATTTTCAAAAACGCAAAAATTGATCAAAAAGTTTACTATTAGTAAACTTTTATTTTTGCTATTTAACAAATAAATAACAGTTTCTTAATATCACATTTCTTAATTTATCGTATTCAGGACAAAAAAAACAGTTCAGAAATAAAATCAAACAACTGAAAACAAACATCTTAAGAGACATAAAAGCTCAATCAAAACTATCAATACACTTATTTCTATTTAAATTAAATATATAATTTGTTTACCATTACTTAATATCAAAAGTTTATAAATATTAAAAATCAAGCATATTTTTGCGGTACAATTTTAATATTTGTAAAAATGAATGGCGTAGTTAAAAAAAGTTTTATTCCATTATTTGCCTGCTGTACGATTGGGATTTTTGCCCAGAAACAAATTGTTACAGGAATTGTGTCTGACGACAGCCAGGTTCTTCCCGGGGCAGCCGTTACCGTAGAAGGAACTTCTAAAGTAATCATTACAGATGCAGAAGGAAGATTCAGTATCAGTGATCTGAAGGCTGGACAATACAACCTTAAAGTAAGTTATATTGGTTTTGAGGCTAAAAAACTGACTATTGAAATTCCGGAGGCTCAGAATCTTGATCTTGGAAGTATTGTTTTGTATCAGCGCCAGAAAAGTATTGAAGAAATAGTCGTCTCCGGAACCCTTAAAAACAGTGAAGCGAGGGCTTTAAACATGCAGAAAAATGCCATCAATATTACCAATGTAATTGCTTCCGACGGAATCGGAAAACTTCCGGACAGAAATGCAGCAGAAACGGTTCAGCGCGTTCAGGGCGTTTCTATCGAAAAAGATCAGGGTGAAGGAAGATTCGTTTCTTTAAGAGGGCTTCCGCCGTTCTGGGCTTCCACTACCATCAACGGGAACAGACTTCCGACAGCTGAGGAAGAAACCACTTCCAGAGCTACAGCTTTTGACTTTTTCCCTACGGAACTCATTTCCTACGTCAACGTCAATAAATCATTTACACCGGATCTTGAAGCAGACGGAATTGGAGGCGGCGTTAATTTTATTACCAAAACACCACCAATGAAAACTGAATTCAGAGGTACAGTGGGAACCGGCTATAATGCAAAAGCAGATAAAGGGATTTACAACCTGGGATTCTTGTACGGAGGAAGAGCTAAAGACAAAAAATTCGGTTATCTAGTTAACTTCTCACATTTTATCAGAAACTGGTCTACGGATAATTTTGAAGCCAGAAGAAGTGGTGACGAAGGGGTATTCAGACTGGAACTCAGAGACTACAACGGGGTCAGAAAAACCACCGGAGCCAACGTGGCATTAGAATATGTTCTGTCTCCCAAAAGCACATTTTATGTGAAAGGAATGTACGGAACTCTGTCTGATGATGAGACGCACTACAAACATAGAATACGTTTTGATAAATTCAATGGTGTTAATAATACGGCAAGAGTTGAGCTTCAGAATATTCATAATTTACTGATCACGGAGCTTACTTCAGTTTCTCTAGGTGGTGTTCATCAGCTGAATAAAAGTAAAATAGACTGGGATCTCTCTTACTACAACAACCTTTTTAAATATGGAAATATTCCGGATAAGCAGAATAATTCTTATTATGTCATTAAATATACTCAAAATGGCGTAGGAATCAATCCAGATTACATTTCTGATAAAGGAGTCGGGCCAAGAGCTTACTGGAAAGCAGACGGCGGAAAACTGGATTACAAAAACACGGATGCTTTATTTGGTTTTTACAGTGATCCGAATTTCAAAATGGATGCTTCCCAAATGAGATTTACCGATCTTGAATTCTACAAGGTCTACGTTCAGGAAAAAGATAAAATCGTGGCAGGTTTCAATCATGAAATCAATGTTTCTGATCAGCTTACCTTAAAATATGGGTTTAAATACCGCGACAAGGAAAGAAATGCAAGATTTTCAGACATTTTTTACAATTGGAGCAGTGGAACAGCGCCTTTACTTTCTGATTTTGCACAGTATATCACAACGCAGCCCAGAGGGCCTCAATATCTAAGTGAAATGAATGCTCATATCGGAAATACGTTTGGTCCGGTATTAACTACGGGCGGGATGAATCAGTTTTGGTTCCAGAATCAGGGAAATCTTACCATCAACAAAACAGATTCTGAAGCGCTGGAATATAACAAGGCACTAGGAAGAAATTTCGATGTTTTTGAGAAGCACTTTGATGCTTATGGAATGGGAACATACAGAATTAATGATAAAATGACCATTCTGGGAGGGGTAAGACTCTCCAACACCCATACCAAAGTAAAAGGGTACAGCGTAATAGATGATGTTCTTACTCCGGTTGAAAACACCAAAGAATATCTTGCTGTTTTGCCTATGATCCATTTCAAATATGCTATTAACGATAAAACAAACCTGAGATTTGCTGCAACACGTACTTTTTCAAGACCCAATTTTGGAGATCTTACACCGGGAGGAACTTATATAGAAGCTGATAATGAGTTTAAAGGAGGGAATCCTAACCTGAATCCCACCTACTCGATCAACCTGGACTTAATGGGTGAATACTACTTCTCTAATGTCGGGATTTTAAGCGGTGGTGTTTTCTATAAATCGATTACAGATCCTATTTTCCAGGATTCTTTCATCGGAACGTATAACGGAATCGGCGGGGTGCAATTCAGTGCTCCCAATAACGGAAAAGCGGCATGGCTGGGAGGAATTGAACTGGGAATCAACAGAAGGTTTGACTTTTTACCGGGGTTCTTACAGTATTTTGGAACTCAGCTTAATGCCACGTTCATGACTTCAGAAATGGAAAAACCGAGCGGCAGAAAAGTAAAGCTTCCTTATCAGGCCAAAGAGCTTTATAATATCCAGCTGTTCTTTGAGAAAAAAGGATTCAATGCCAGGCTGGCTTACAACCACAAGGGAAAATTTGCTGTAGAATATGCGGAGGAAGATCTTTATGATTCTTACTACGGAAAGTACAGCAATCTCGATTTCGGAGCTTCGTACCAGATCAATAAACATATTACAGTTTTTGCTGATGTGAATAATATTCTGAATAAACCTCTGATCTATCATTTCGGGGAAAGCCAGGACAGACCTGAGCAGGTGGAATACTATGGCGTAAGAGGAAATCTTGGGGTAAAACTGAATTTCTAAAAGATGAAAACCAAGCACTTAAAAAACAATACCCTGAATGTAACTCTGAAAGCGGCCATCGCAGCTTTCGGGGTCTACTTCTCCATGTATGCTTTCAGGAAGCCCTTTACTGCAGCTTCATTCAGTAATCTTGAATATTTCGGTTTTGACTATAAAATCTTAATCATTATTGCTCAGGCGGTTGGATATTTCATTTCTAAATTTATCGGAATTAAGTTTATCTCAGAATTAAAACCTGAAAAAAGGATCCTGTTCCTCTTTAGCTTTATAGGAGTTGCAGAATTAGCATTACTTGGATTTGCTATGGTTCCCGCTCCTTATAATATCATCTGCATGTTCATCAATGGTATTCCATTGGGAATGATCTGGGGGATTGTATTTTCTTATATTGAAGGAAGAAAAACTACGGAAATCATTGGTTTATTCCTTTGTTCAAGCTTCGTGGTTTCATCGGGAGTAGTAAAATCAGCAGGTAAATTTTTGATGGACCATTTCAGTATTTCAGAATTCTGGATGCCTTTTACAACAGGGTTAATCTTCATCATTCCAATGATTATTTTTGCTGTTATGCTGAATAAAACCCCTGCTCCTACAGAAGAAGACAAAGCTTTAAAGAAGGAAAGAATACCTTTAAGCAAAGAGGAAAGAAAAGCGTTGATTAGAAAGTTCTTTATCCCTTTAATCAGCATCACTGTTTTGTACATCAGCCTTACGGTTTTAAGAGATTTCAGGGACAATTTCAGCAGGGAAATATGGGATGAGATGAGCGGAAATACCAACAGTGCTGTTTTCACTCTTACAGAAGTTCCAATCTCTATCATGGTTCTGCTTATTCTCGGGTTTATGGTCAAAGTTAAAAATAATCTGAAGGCCTTTGCTTATTACCATTACATTCTTTTTGGCGGAATCATTTCTGTAGCATTATCCACCTATTTCTTTCAAAACGGAATTATCTCTCCTTTTCTGTGGATGACTGTTTCCGGCTTTGGAATGTACCTTTGCTACATCCCTTTCAACGGAATTTATTTCGACAGGATGATTGCAGCCTTTAAAATCAAAGGAAATGTAGGTTTTTTCATTTATTTCGTTGATGCATTCGGATATCTGGGCAGTGTTTCTGTTCTGTTTCTGAAAAATTTAAGTTCTGCGGGCCAGTCTTGGCTTCAGTTTTATATCCATCTCAATTATATCATTGCCGGAACCGTACTGTTGTTTGCTGTGATTGCACTTCTGGCTTTTCAGAGAAAATCAAAAATAAAATCAAAGGAAGACGACAATTCTCCCATTATGAGTTTCGATCCTTTTTAATAATAAAAAAAAATGAATATGAATCATCAATATGACCTTATCGTAGTAGGTGGTGGAGTTTTAGGAACATTTCATGCCTATCACGCTTTACAGAAAAACCTGAAAGTTGCTGTTTTGGAAAGAAATTCTGTTCCGCAGGGGGCAACCGTAAGAAACTTCGGGCAGGTAGTTCCTTCGGGAATGGATATCAAATGGCAGAACTTCGGCAAAGAAAGCCTGCATATTTATAAAGATCTTCAGTCTAAAACGGATCTTACCGTTCGTCAGAACGGCTCTGTTTATATCGCTTCTAATGACGAAGAGCTTCAGCTGATTGAGGAACTTTTTCAGATCAACAAAAACAATGATTATGAGTCTGTGCTTCTTTCTAAGAATGAATGCATTCAGAAATTTGACGGATTAAGATCAGACTACTGTAAAGGCGGGTTGTTTTTTCCTCAGGAAATCTCAGTTGACTCCAGTGAGATGATTGTTAAACTTCATCAATATTTAAAAAACCATAAAGAATTAGATTTATTTTACAACACAACTGTAGTAGAAACTTTTGAAAATAATACCCATTGTACAGCGGTTACAGCAGACGGAAGAAAAATAACGGCATCTAAAATAATAATATGCGGCGGCCATGAATTTAAAACAATGTATCCTGAAATATTTAACGAGAGTGATCTTGAAATAAGCAAACTGCAGATGCTTCAGACCAAACCTCAGGGGATCTATTCACTTCCCGGAAATATCCTCACCGGACTTTCAATCAGAAGGTATGAATCTTTCAGCGAGTGTTCCTCTTTCCGTAAAATAAAAGAAGCTGAAGACTCCAACTCTTTTGAAAAGAAATTCGGAATTCATATTCTCTTCAAACAGGCTTTAGATGGCTCTGTCATCATTGGCGATTCCCACGAATACGCTGATGCAAAAAATGCAGACGATCTGGGCTATGATCTAAATATGGATATTGACGAATTTATGATTCAGGAAGCTAAAAAAATCATTAATCTCCCTACCTATGCCATTCAGAAAAGATGGTTCGGAATCTACTCCCAATGCAAAACAAAGGATATTTTCGAGCATAATATTTCTCCGAATATTCATATCATAACAGGAATCGGTGGTAAAGGAATGACCGGAAGCGGTGGTTTTTCAAAATTTAATATCAATACAATTTTTTCTTAAAAAATGAATATACAATTACTGGTTCTGGATATGGCCGGAACAACGATAGATGAAGACAATGTAGTATATAAAACACTTGCCAAAGCCGTGAACAGTTACGGGTATGATGTCACCCTGGAAAAAGTACTTGAAATCTGTGCCGGAATGGAAAAAGCAGAAGCCATCAGAAACCTTCTTGAAAATATTGGCGGAAATACCGATGATACCGATGCTATTTTTGAAAATTTCTCGGATGATCTTGCTCTTGCCTATGAGGAACTGGAGGTGAAGCCTATTGACAATGTCGAAAGTTTCTTAAAGAAAGTAAAATCCGCTGATAAAAAAGTAGTTTTAAATACGGGTTATACCAAAAAAGTGGCTCAACAGCTGTTGTCAAAATTAGCATGGCAGAAAAATGTTCATTTTGACGACCTTATCACTGCTGATGATGTTTTTGAAAGCAGACCAAGTCCGCAAATGATCAGACTGGCCATGTCAAAATTCGGGATTACAGATCCTAAAGAAGTAATGAAAGCAGGAGATTCCGCCATCGATATTGAAGAGGGTAAAAATGCAGGATGCGGAATAACCATTGCAGTACTGAGCGGCGCACAGACAAGAGAACAGCTAGAAGCTGCGCAACCGGATTATATCTTAAACAATATTTCAGAAGCTGAAAAAATTCTTCTTTAATTCTTTTTCAAACTGCTTACAGAGTTTTCTGTAAGTAGTTTATTCCAACCTTCAGGAATCAATCTTTTAATATAAAAATTAATATGAAAACAAAACTTCTTTCTGTTTTGGGACTCTCTGCTGCCCTTATAAGCGCACAAACCAAAAAAGTATTATTCATTGGGATCGACGGATGCAGAGCAGACGTTATGATGTCTTCAAACACCCCTAATATCAAAGGTTTATTACCTACTGCTATTTATTCTCTGGATGCCATCACTGCTGCACCTACCTGGAGTGGGAATGGCTGGAGTACCATGCTGACCGGAGTATGGCACAACAAACACAATGTACAGGATAATAGTTTTACTAATCCAAACTTTACCAATTATCCTGATTTTATGACAAGAATTGAGACTTTTAACCCAAACCTGAGAACTATTTCACTGGTTAACTGGACTCCTATTAATAATACGATTATTCAGAATGCGGATGTAAAGACCAATTCGGGTACAGACCTCGCAGTAAAAAATGCCGCAGTGCAGGCTTTACAAAGTGATAATCCGGATGTCCTTTTTGTAGATTTTGACGATGTGGACCATGCGGGACATTCTTACGGATTCTCTTCAGCAGTCCCTCAGTATGTTAGCGCAATGCAGACTACCGACTCATATATCGGGGAAATTCTTACCGCGATGAAGAGCAGAAGTAACTTCAATAACGAAGACTGGCTGGTTGTAGTGACCACTGATCATGGAGCTGTAGACAACGCTCACGGTGGTGGGAACCTTTCTGAAAGGAATATTTTTTCAATTTACTCAAACCCTTCTTTTTCGTCACAGCAAATCAGTAAAACACAAATTCAGAATTCAAAGACCTTCAATCAATTGAATTTTCCTGCGGGAACTTACGCTAAACCAGCCTCTCAGAGTAGTTTTAATTTCGGAGCCAATCAGGATTTCACCATTGAATTCTGGGTTAAACCTAATGCAGGCTACAGTAGTGATCCCGTTATGATCGGTAATAAAAACTGGAATAGCGGTACCAATAAAGGCTTTGTAATTTCAGGGTATTCAGGACAGACCTTGAAAATGAATATAGGGGACGGAACCAACAGACTGGATTTGGTGGGAGGAAAAGTGAATACCAATCAGTGGAAGCATATTGCTGTAAGCTTTGATCGTGACGGCCTGGCCACACTGTATGAAGACGGAGTTCCTGTAACTTTCGGGAAAATGAACACTATCGGAGATATCAATTCCAATCTTCCTCTTACCTTCAATCAGGACGGCACGAATACTTACGGAGTAAATCTTGCAGCTTCTTATAAAGACGTCAGGATCTGGAAAACGGCACTCCCTAAGGAGGTTATTGTTCAGTATGCCAATCAGGACGTTACCAGCTCACATCCTTATTATAATCAGCTTCTGGCCAATTATAAAATGAATGAAACTTCCGGCAGTACACTCACTGATTCCGGGCCTCTTAGTAACAACGCATCGATAACGGGTTCACCAACAAGAAACCTTCAAACCACAGAAGTTTTTACTATTCAGAATTATTTAGACACCCCGCGTCAGACAGACCACTTCCCTACTGTTTTGAACTGGTTTTGTATTCCTGTAATGTCTTCCTGGGGCATAGACGGAACAAGCAGAATTCCGGCATGTGATCTGAATAGCTTATCTGTAAACGAGCAGAGCAGCAATGCTGGATCAAATTTTAAAATCTATCCTAATCCGGCTAACAGCGAAATTAATATAAAATTCAAATCAGTTGAAAATAAAATCAACATTCATATTATTGATTTTTCCGGAAAAGTTCTTGTAACAAAAGCGGCAGCTTCATCCACAGGAAATTATGAGGAAATGATCAATATTTCCAATCTTACCAATGGTTCTTATTTTATAGTGGTAACAGAAGGAAGCAAAAGAATTCAAAAAACATTCATTAAAAAGTAATTATTAGATTTATATTTTTTGTATAGTACAGATTATTTCATGGTCTGTACTATTTTTTTATGGTATATACACATCTGACATCTTTTTTTACAATCTTAACAGGATATAAAAACCGATGTGTTAAAGTGGAGCTTTTTGACAGAATAATTTTATTGCTAAATTTTTAATATTCTATTTATTTTTAATTAAAAATCATATTATCAAAGCATCTCAATGAACCAGGAAAAAATTTCACAAAACAATCAAAATCAAGTTATTTTACACAACCAATCACAGGTTTCTATACTTAAACATCAAAAAAACCATTGGGTAAATATTTCGTATTTTTAATAGACCAATTAAAAATTCTCAAAGTTATGAAAGCAGTACGTTTTTTCGGACACAAAGATGTCCGTGTTGTTAATGATATGGAAAAGCCAACCCCAAAAGGAGATGAAGTTTTGTTAAAAATTGGAGGTGCCGGAGTATGTCATTCCGACCTTCACATTATTGATGAAGGAACAGTAGGAGGTTCAGTATTCACTTTGGGGCATGAAAATGCAGGCTGGATAGAAGAAACAGGACCTGACGTAAAAGACTATAAAAAAGGGGACGCTGTTTTGGTATATGGACCATGGGGATGCGGACATTGCAAGCCTTGTCAGCAGTCTAAAGAAAACTATTGTGATCATCAATCTGAAATGGCGTATGGAGGCGGATTGGGACTGGACGGAGGTATGGCAGACTATATGCTTGTACCGTCTTCACGCTTACTGGTTCCTATTTATGACCTGGATCCTGTGGTAGCAGCCCCACTTACTGATGCTGCATTAACTCCTTATTCCGCTATTAAAAGATCAATTGCTAAATTGACACCCGATGAGTATGTAGTTGTTATAGGCGTTGGAGGACTGGGACATGTAGCATTGCAAATTCTTAGAGAAATAAGCGCCAGCACCATCATAGCGTGTGATGTTACTGATGAAAAGCTTGCTTTTGCAAAAGAGCTGGGAGCCGCATTCACCATCAATTCTAAGGATGAAGATGCTGCAGAACAGATTCAGAAAATCACAGGCATTAAAAAAGCCAAAGTTGTTATTGATTTTGTAGGAGCTACCTCAACAATTGAACTGGGAACCAAAGTAGTAAGTTTAGATGGAGATCTTACAATAGTTGGGCTTGGCGGCGGCCATTACCAGTACACGATGTCCGGCCTTCCGTTTGGAGTAAGCATGACAAACCCTTACTGGGGCTCCAGAGTAGAACTTATGGAAGTTGTAGGATTGGCAAGACAGAAAAAGATCCATATCGAAATTGAAAAATATAAACTGGACCAGGCCAATGAAGTCTATGACCGAATGAGAAATGGTAAAATAAAAGGACGGGCAGTGCTTATTCCTTAGTATAACATAAAAACTGAAAGCCGGAAGAAATTAGACTCTTCCGGCTTTTTTGCATTTGTTATCTGTTAAAGAGGAACATTGATAAATTCAACCTGGAAACTTGTACCGACATTGATTTCACTTTCTACAGAAACTTTAGCTCCTAAACGGTCAGCTATCCTTTTTACAATGGAAAGGCCAATGCCTGCACCTTCAAATTCTGCAGTATTGGGCATTCTGTTGAAAATATCAAAAATATTGGTCCCATTATTCAGGTCAATACCAATACCATTGTCGCGGACTTCATAGATCACAGATAAACCTTTCCTGTAGCTCTTTACCTCTACCATTGGTTCTTCTTTTTTGGAGCTGTATTTGACTGCATTTCCAATAAGATTTAAAAACATCTGATAAAGCAGTGTTCTTTCCCCGGGAATTGCTATAGTGTCGTCCAAGCTGAAAATAAGGTTTTTGCTGTTATATAGTTTCTTGGAATTTTTAAGAATATCAAGTATTTCACTCTGCGGATTGATCAGCTCTAGCTCAAAATGAATATAATTTGACTGGGAGAGGTCGTAAACCTTATCCATCATTTCCGCCATGAGATGGGACGAATCCAGAATATTGGTCGCCAGCTTGTAAAACATGCTGCTTTTGTCTTCCTCACGGCTTAGTATCATCTGAGCAGACAACTTAATCATTGCCAGTGGATTTTTAAGATCATGAGTCAATGTATATCCAAAGGTATCCAGCGCATTATTTGAACGGATAAGTTCCCTGTTCAAATTGAAAATTTCGCCACCTCTTTGCCCAATCGCCTGCTGGGTAATATTCACTATTTTTTCAAGAAATGCCAATTCGATTATTTTCCAATTGATGGCGCTACCCTTGGTCATCTCTTTCCATTTCGCAAAAGAGGTGCGCGGGCCCGGATAAGAAATCCCGCTGTTTTCATTTGTTACAATGAGCTTTTCAGGCTTTCCGGCCCATATTTCCTCAACAATACTTTCTTTTCGGAAAAGATAGAGAAACCATTTATTTCCCGGGAGAATATTAATGCGGATTACACCAGGAAAATAAAGACCATCCCTGCCATCCGGTTGAGAGTATATAAACTTGTTTGTAGAAAACAGGATTTCATCATCCTTATCTAAAAGAAAATCGTCTATTAGTTCTATTTCTTTCTGCCCCGGAGTTTCTCCTATGCAGCTCAGTCCTCCGTCATAGATTAATACTATTCCATCCGCAGCAACAATCTCCATTATTTTGGGAGCAAACTGTTCCAGAACGCCATGAAAATCATGCTGCACTAAAAGCTCCGCCTTCAGGTCTCTTTCTACAGCTCCCATTACTTTGTAAGCATCAATCAATTCTTTCTGATGTTCCAGAAGATGATAGTTAACGGCATACTGTGTTAAAAAAGTACATAGATTTCTCTGTCCAAGGTCAACATGTTTAGGCAGAGTATGCTGGCAGGTTACCAGTCCCCAGAGCTTTCCCTCAATCATTATCGAAAAACTGGCGCTGGCACGCGCATGAGCGTTCCTGAGATACTGCAGATGCATAGGCGAAAAAGCCCTGAGTCCGCAATGACTCAGATCCAGTTGATCAGCTGAAATACCAAGGATCTCAAACAGTTTCCCATCAATGTCCGCTACATTTCGGGAAGGGAACCTTGTGTAAAGTTCACGTGCCTGTATGGGGACATCAAACTCAGGATACCTATATGACAAAAAGGAAGGTAATTCTTCATTTTTTGACTCTGCAATCACCTGCCCGCTATTATCCTCAAGAAACCGGTATACCATAACACGGTCAAAACCTGTTATTTCTTTGATCAGCTCGGTAAGCATATGCCAACGGTCATTGCAGTGTTCAAGTGCCCGGGCATAATTATTCAGGTTGTTCGATTTTGCAATATAATCACTGCATATTTCTATTTCAAGAAATTGTTTCTTACTGTACTGATATATACTTATATAATATTCCTGAACACCAATTCGGATATGTTCTGTAAACCTGTTATTCGGAATCGATATATTCACGTCAATTTCACTGAAGTTCCATCTCTTATCAGGGGTCATCAAATTCAAGAGCTGGTCTATTGTAAGTCCAATTATTTGTTCAATGGAACGTTCTGTAATTTCAATAGAGTTCTTACTGGCTGCAATGCAGACATTATTTTCAAAAACAAAAAGATAACCAAAATACTGGATTTTTCCGCAAAGATGTATTTGCTCGTCATGACAGTCAACCTGAGGCATAGTTCCTTATTTAAACATACACTATTCAGAAATCTTTGAGCAATTATTTAAGGATACTGACAGACAGTCTGTCTCAAAGATATTGAATTGATTCACTAAAATACTAAACAATAATCTAAATACCTAATATGATTGAATACAATAATCTAAATATTTTATTTAAACGAAATCATCAATGTACTTATGATATATATTTGTCTTATCCCTTTTTATTTCAATGATCAACTGCAGGCCAAACTGGATATAATCATGTAATAAAAATAAAAAATCCCTACTTCTAAAGGTAAGGATTATATAGGATAACTGATCAATATCTGTAAATACTATTTGAAGTAATGAGTAATCTGATCACTTTCAGGAACCACCTTGGAATCAAAATGTTCCAGTAATTTCCCATCCGGACTGATCAGAAATTTATTAAAATTCCAGCTTACAACAGCATCTAAAACTCCATTTTTAGATTTGTGGGTAAGATAGTCAAATACCGGAGTGATTTTTGCTCCTTTTACATTAACCATAGTAGTAAGCGGAAATGTCACCCCATAATTTTTCTCGCAAAAAGATTTGATTTCCACATTGTCATGAAATTCCTGATCTGCAAAATTATCAGATGGAAAACCAACAATAACAAGCTTATCACCGTACTCTTTATACAGCTGCTCCAGCCCTTTGTACTGAGGGGTATACCCACATTTGGAAGCAGTATTCACAATAAGAATATATTTGCCTTTGTACTTTGAAAAGTCGATTTGCTTCCCGTCAATAGATTCCACTTTAAAATCGTAGATCGACTTCGGAGGTTTTGAACCTGTAGAATCTCCTGATTTAATAAATGATGAAAGACTTACAATGGTAATAAGCATCATCCCGATAAAAAGTATTTTTTTCATTGAAAAAAGATTTTAATTAGATTTTATATGTTTTATAACTTTTTTTTGATTTATACAATTCATTTGTCCCGTGGTTCAATTTTTCATAAACACAGAACTTTATTGTATTTATGAAGAAGGTTTTATACTAATAACCAGCAACAAATACTTTGCCGTCTTTATAAGCTTAACGGGTTATTACTTCATTTATCCTTTAAACTTTTGAAAATAGATCTCAGGGCATTACAGAAGGCTTCATTTGAAGAATTATTTTGATTCTTTCTGCACTCTCTCCTGTTACTTTTTTAAGTTCTTTCCCTTCGTATCTCTGATATTGGATTCCCGAATTACCTGAAAATGTTCCTGTGCTTCTGATCACCTCTACCGATAGCAGATGATCAGGAATTTTTGCTCCAAACCAATCAGGATCATCTTTTTGTGACCAGGTAACCAGTGCAAGTATTTTTTCTTTATTTTCATTCTTTGTGGCATTACCCTTCAGATCATCCATTGCTGAAGTATTACCATACAGAGTCATCATTGTCTGTTTTTTATGATTAATGGAAGAAGTCACCACATGCAGATTCATGGCATTAAAATCAAAATGTTCAGGAAGGGAAGCATTTTGATTAACCGGTTCATATTCTTTTTTAGAACTGCAGCTCATCATAAACGCAGAGACGATCATATAAACAATTAGATTCTTCATAGCTTAATGGTTAATAGGAGATGTAAATACAAAATCATTGTCTTTCATAGGACGGTGGCAGTTGATACATTCATTTGAAAATTCTGCAGTTTTTCCGTATGGTTCAAGTTTGGGAGATACAAATCTCGCCCATCCCCATCCTTTTGTGGAAGCAAACCTCTTGCTGTCCTTAATCATATATTCTATCTGTTTAAAGGCTCCTGTGGTTACATTCCCTTCGCTGTCTATGATCTGATCCCATGCCACCTTAGCCAGTATGGTTCCATGCGGCCACGGATTTGTTTTATGTTCTTTTGCGGCTTTTACAGCAATGTCATTCCCGAATATGATCCTCATTGTTCCATTGTCGAACCTCTCAGTAGAGCTGATGGGCTTCCAGTTTTTATAATCAGGAATATAGCTGATTCCATTCAATGCAACAGGCAGTGAAGCGTTGGATGCCTTTTCATTGGTCATAGCATTCAATTGCAGAGACTGCTTGTGATAAGCGGCAATTTTTGCGGTATCCGGCTTTTGTTTAGGAGCAAGCGAGCTCACATATCTTTTCAGTACAGTAATGTCTTTTTCAGATAATTTAGCCTGGGGATGTAATAATTCATAACTTTTCAAAGGCATAACTCCCAGATTGATCTGGTTGAAAGCTTCCCATAATTTTGCATTTTGCGCCGGAGGGGCTAACTTATCCCACTCAGAAAAGTTCAGTCCTTCTTTTCCTTTTTTAATATGGTCTGCTACCAGCCAGTAAGCAGGAGCGATCTGATCAAACCATTTCAGATCTGTCTGGTTGGAATGACAATCAAAACACGAACGCTGCAATATTGCCCTTACATCAGCGGGGACATGTATATCTCCGGTAACAGGCTTATGCGTAATTTCAGGTCTGTAAAACTGAATGCCTATAAAAGCAACTAGAACGAAGGCCAGAATATTTTTTGTTTTTATCTTTTTAAAAAAACGATCCATATCCGTAAATTTTTATTGAAATTACGCAACTTTACCTTATGTCTTACGTAAAATCTACACCAAGTAGACAGATTTCACATTGAATTAGACAAAACTGATTCCGAAATTACAGATCTATAAAGATTAACAAGCTTACTGTATCAGTCTTCTTTTCAATGAAATCCTATCAAAGAACTTACTTATCGTATCATTCTACCTTAAACAAACCGCCTGTTTAAGGGTAAAAAATAAAAAACATTAAAATATTTTGTTTTTATGACCAATCGGTCATATATTTGCATTGTAATTGAGAAACATTATGGCAAAAGGAGAAGAAACCAGACAGTTTATTGTAGAAAAAGCCGCCCCTATTTTTAATACAAAAGGGATCGCTGCTACTTCTATGAGTGATATCATGGAGGCTACCAAGTTGTCTAAAGGCAGTATGTACGTTCATTTTGAAAATAAAGAAGTTCTTGCCTGTGCCGCAGTTGATCACAATATGAAAATGCTCAGTAATCAATTACAAAAGGCATTAAGCAAGGCTAAAACTTCTAAAGAGCAGTTATTGGCATACATCGATTTTTTTAGTGACCCTAACCATCCGCCTTTGATTGGAGGTTGTCCCTTATTGAATTTTGGAACGGAAGCTGACGATACCAATCCGGTTGTTAAGGAAAAAGTAAATCATGCTATTAAGCAAGGGCAGGAATTGCTTTCAGGCATTATTGAACAGGGAATTAAAAACAATGAATTTAGAGCAGACTGGAATTCGGGAGATTTTGCAGCGGTTCTGTTTGCCATGCTTGAAGGCGGACACTTAATGTCTAGAATGTCCGGCAATAATAGCAAAATGCAGGTAATCATCAATACGCTTAAAAATTTAATAGAAGAAAACAGTGTGTAATTTTTTTTATCTAAAAAATGACCGATCAGTCATTTTTATAACAAAAACAATCTTTATAAAGATTATAATAATCACAATAATTTAAAAACCAAAAAACAATGTCAAAAACAGTTTTAATTACAGGAGCATCAAAAGGATTTGGAAAAACCTGGGCCGAAGCATTTTTAGCAAAAGGATACAACGTGGCAGCTACAGCCAGAAACGTAGAAACACTTAATGATTTAAAAGAAAAATACGGAGATTCTGTATTGCCCCTAACATTGGATGTTGATAAGAGAGAAGAGTCCTTATCTGTTGTTCAGAAAGTACATGAACATTTTAAATCAATTGACATCCTGATCAATAATGCCGGCTATGCTTTAACCGGTGCTGTTGAAGAAACAAACGAACAGGAAGCCAGAGCTCAGTTTGAAACCAATTTCTTTGGAACACTGTGGCTTACACAAGCGGTTCTTCCTATTATGAGAAATCAGAAAAGTGGGCATATTATTCAGGTTTCTTCTATTTTAGGATTGGCAACTTTGCCGACAATGGGGCTTTATAATGCATCAAAATTTGCCATTGAGGGGCTAAGTGAAACACTGGCAACAGAAGTGAAAGAATTCGGCATTCATGTTACTTTGGTAGAGCCTAATGGTTATGCTTCCAATATCTGGCATACAGGAATCAATACCCAAAGTAACCCTGCTTATGATAAACTTAAAAAGGCATTTGCAAAATCTGAAAACTCTTTCGGAGAAGTAGAAGCTACAGCACCTGCAATCATAAAACTAGCCGAAACAGAAAATCCACCTTTACGTTTATTACTTGGGAAAGTTGCGCTTCCATTTGTAAAACAAAATTATGAACAGCGTTTAAAAGTATGGGAAGAATGGAATGAGGTTTCAGTAGAAGCCCACGGATAATTTTCCGGAAAATATCATTGTAAATAAGCTTTGTTCTGTTCAGGACAAAGCTTATTTGTAATCCATTTTGACAAAACTTTTAAGACATTAATAAAAACTGATGATCATTTACCTTGCTGATATAGGAAGGGCATTACCAAACAAACAATAGATTTTGTAAATTTGGAATTCAAAACATAGGTGTTCATCTTTAGAAAAGAAATCTCCGGTTTTGGAGGATATATAGACGACCCCTCACCTTCCCTTTTCCACCAACAGAATTAAAAATGAATGAAAACGACACTAAACGGCTTTCAAGACTGACAGCAATTTTAATACAATTGCAGACGAAACGACTTCTGACAGCCCCGGGCCTTGCTGAAAAATTTGATGTGAGCGTTAGAACAATTTACAGGGATATCAGAGCGTTGGAACAGGCAGGAGTTCCCATTCTTACAGAAGAAGGAAAAGGATATACTCTGATGGAAGGATATAGGATTCCACCAGTTATGTTTACTGAAAACCAAGCCAATGCATTAATTCTTGCTGAACAGCTGGTACTGAAGAATAAGGATACTTCTTTCATTAAGGATTACACTGAAGCTGTTGATAAAATAAAAGCAGTACTAAGACAGTCGGAAAAAGACAAAGCCAATTTGCTTGCAGACCGCACGCGTTTTGAGCAGAATATAAACAGAGAAAGAAGCAGCAGTACTATTTCACAGCTGCAGAATGCACTGACTAACTTTCAGCTGATCAAAATAAAATATACTAACGGACAAAACAAAATGACAATCAGAATGCTTGAACCGTTTGCCCTTATCAGTACTACAGAAAACTGGCTGCTTATTGCCTGGTGCCGGCTTCGTATGGAATTCAGGTATTTCCGGCTTGACAGGATTAAGAACATGGAAATTCTTGAGGAGAAATTCGAGCCTCATAAAATGACCCTGCAAGAGTATTTTGATAAAAATTACTGATTTTTCATACCCCTGACATAAGGCTGTCACCGGCCTATTCTAGCTTTGCATTATCAATAATACATTAATAGTCAAAAAAATGGAAAAACAGATTTTCAATCCTTGGGAATGGGGTAAAAACACAAATTCAGCACAAGCCGTTGAGGTAAAAAATGTAACAGGGACTCTTTACTGTTCCGGGCAGGTAGCGATAGACGCTAATGGTATACCAAGTAATGCAGATATGCGCTCGCAGCTGATCCAAACTATTCAAAATCTTGAACAACTGATAAGCGAAGCAGGCTACGACTGTAAGAATATAGTAAGACTGAATGTTTATACTACCTCAACACAGGAGTTTTTTACAAGCTGCATGGACGTATATGTGCCATTTATCCAAAAACACGGCATTCAGCAAGCGACAACTTTACTTGAGGTAAAAGGACTTTTTGCAACGCTCACGGTAGAACTGGAAGCTACAGTGGTAAGATAATCATCTTCACCGATCTCAGAATTGTTTATTAAAACCTGAAAAGCCGCCCCAACTTTAGCAGCAGGGCGGCTTTCTATTTTTTATTACGCTTAGGGAATCGGTTATCTTCTTCCTCTTCCTTCTCCTCTGTTCATTCCTCCCATCCTCATTTCCCGCCCTCCTCTATCAAATCCCTGACCTCCCGGATGATCCATACTATGAATCATAGGGCCGGAATTATTATGAAACTGTCCCATATTGTCCCTCATTTTCATTTCGTGATCCATCTGTTCTTTACTCGCTTCAATACGGTTGTTGCGCATACCATCCATTTCATCTTTATTAGGACGGTAGGATACTCCTTTCTCCCCATTAAAGCTGATACGGTTTTTATTGTTGATATTAACCTTCTCGATGTAGGTATTATGTATATTTTTGTTGACCCTCCACACTGAAGTATTGTACATAAAACGTCCGCCATCCCATCTTCCGCCATAAAATCCATTTCCAAAGTACCCAAACCCATAATTGATTCCTCCATAATATCCTACACGTGGTCCCCAATATCCGGGATGCCATCCGTAGAAACTGTCATAGAACCCCCAATATCCGGGAGTCCATAATAGATTAATGGCAGGAGGTAATACCCAAACTCCCGGAACCCAATAATACCCATTCGTAGCCCAGTTCCAATATCCGGGGGTCCACAGGTAACCGTCTCCGGGACATGGAGGCTGAACGTAATCAGGAAGCGGCGGTGGTGCAGTTTCTGCTCTTACCGTAATAGAAGACTGATCATCCATATATCCGGTATTCTGTGCAAACACAGAAACATTTGCAAACAGAGCAATTAAAGAAACCATTATCAGTTTCTTCAGTGCAGTGTATAAGTTTACAGTAAACAGATGTTTACTATTGGATGCTGTAATTCCTTCCATCAGAAATAAGTCCTCATGAAAGGGAAATTTGATTTTTTTCATAAAAAGAGATTTAAGGTTTGATGAGTAAAATAGACCGTGCCTCTGTGAGGCTATACCGATCTAAAAAAGTTTGAAAAACTATAAAAGTTACAGGCGTGTGCTGGTCTAGCTCTTAATTATTCTGATCAATAATTATATCTTTAATAAATCAAGAAATACAGTTGCCGGTTTTCTTTTTTTACTAAATAACATTCTATCTCCAATCAAATTATATCAAACAGATATAATGAAAAAATAACAGGTCAATCATATTAAATAAAGCTCAATGAAACTGACAATATGTAAAATATTGACATCGCGGCGTTTATACTCTGCAATTTACGCAATAATATATATTTAAACTAGACATTTTTTCGTTTTAGGAGAAATAAATTAATCGTTGGACACATCTAATTTCCGACTTCTTTTATAAAAAAACATTCCTTAATCCAGGTGCGAATTAAGGAATAATAAATTGGAAACCGGGTTACTTATTTCCCCGGTGAATACTCTTCATATACTGTTGCTATAAGGTCATCTGAGTTTATATTTCTTGAGAAAATAGGATAATGAAACCTATCCAGCTTATTAAGGATATGGATAAGATTCATTTTTTCGCTATAGGAAAGGTTTCCAGCCACAATATTAGTTGCCTGGCGAATTTTTTCCATCTGCCTTTCCAATGCCAGCAATCCTGCTTCTGAAATACAGATCAGTTTACTCCGTTTATCCACATCAGATTCACTCTGTTCTATCCAGCCCAGGCGCAGCAGCCGTGCAATGATCAGCATTCCGACAGGTTTATCATGAATGTTTTTCTTGATAAGCTCCATCTTGGTCATCTGTCCGAAAGCTTTAAGGTTGATCAGATAGATAAAATCTTCCTGAGTAGAAAACTCAGAATTGGAGATCGCAGATTTTGAATAGGTCTTTGCATACCGGTTGAGGTGAACAAGTAATGTATTGATCGCACTTTCTGCTGTTCTGCCATTCTCCTTACCTTCCCAGTATGGCTCATCCTGGTTATCTTGTCCTTCTGCATTTTCCCGGTCAGATATCCATGTTTTAAAGCCCTGAATATCTAAAGCATAAGTATCAGGATGGGTACAGACTTCTGCTTCAAACTCTTCCAGCAGCGTCATAAAGTCTTTAACAAGCGTATAATTCATGTCAATTAAATATTTTACAAATATACCTTTTTCACATTTTTACCTTTGATGTATAAATCACTTTCAATGGGTCTTTACGTTCGTTAAAAATACTTATATCAGATAGAACTGATTTAATTTTTCTTCACATAAAGTACGGATCACTTCAATCCAGCGGTCCTCATCATTCAGGCACGGTATATAATTAAAGTTCTCACCTCCTGATTCTAAAAACTGATGTTTTCCTTCTACAGATATTTCTTCCAGGGTCTCAAGGCAATCGGAAACAAAAGCAGGACATACTACCGCCAGTTTTTTAACTCCTTTAGCAGGAATAGTTTCCAAAGTATGGTCCGTATAAGGTTCCATCCATTTATCTTTTCCCAGTCTGGACTGAAAAGAAACAATTACTTTATCTTTTGAAAGTCCAAGTTTTTTGATCACACGTTCGGTAGTACTAAAGCACTGATGACGGTAACAAAACGGATGGCTCGGGTTGGTTTCTCTGGAACAGCAATCGTTCATATTACAGGTTTTAGTAGGATCTGTTTTATAAATATGCCGCTCCGGAACCCCGTGATAAGAAAACATCAAAGCATCAAATTTTTCAGGAAGCTTTTCTCTGATACTTTCTGCCAGGCAATCGGTATAAATATCACGATGATAGAAAGGCTGTATATAATTGATGGTTACTTCCGGAAATTTCTTCTTTCTTACCTCTTCGGCTTTTTCAATAACGGTTTCGGTTGTACTCATTGCATACTGAGGATACAGAGGGAAAAGAACGATCTCTGAAACCCCTTTTTCAACAAGATTTCTGATTCCTGTTTCGATGCTGGGTTCTGCATATCTCATTCCGATTTCCACAGGTACATCGACGAGCTTTTGAAGTTTTTGCCTGATTTTTTTGGTAATAACAATCAGGGGAGAGCCTTCATCTGTCCAGACGGTCTTATAAGCCTCAGCAGATTTTTGCGGTCTGGTTTTTAAAATGATTCCCTGAACTAAAAGAGCCCGGAAAATCCAGCGATAGTCAATTACCTTTTCATCCATAAGGAACTCATCCAGATATTCCTTTACATCATTCACAGCAGTTGATCTTGGAGAACCAAGATTGATTAATAATATTCCTTTTTTAGCCAATGTTCCTTATTTTATTAGTCAATGTTTTATTTTTTACTGACGGTTAATCTGCCAGTCCTTCTTTATATACTTTTAATGCACGTTCTCTGGCATTTTTATGATCCACAACCGGCTCTTCGCGGTAGTTTTCCGGAAGCCATTTTTTAATGTATTTTAAGTCTTTATCAAACTTTTTGGTCTGCTCATAGGGATTGAATATCCTGAAATAAGGGGCCGCATCACACCCGCATCCTGCAGCCCACTGCCAGTTTCCGTTGTTGGCTGAAAGATCATAATCCAGCAGCTTTTCCGCAAAATAGGCTTCTCCCCACCGCCAGTCGATAAGAAGGTGTTTGGTAAGGAAGCTTGCAGTGATCATTCTTACCCTGTTGTGCATAAACCCTGTTTCATTGAGTTCTCTCATCCCTGCATCTACAATCGGATATCCTGTTCTGCCTTCACACCATGCCTTAAATTCATCTTCATCATTTCGCCAGTTAATATTTTCATATTTCTTTTTAAAACAATGGGTAACAACTGATGGAAAATGAAAGAGGATCTGCATAAAAAATTCCCGCCATATCAGCTCATTTAGCCATATTTCATTATGCTCAGCAGCATATTTGACACATTTTCTTACGGAAATCGTTCCAAAACGAAGCGCAATACCCAGATGGGTAGTGTGATTCAGCGCCGGAAAATCTCTGTATTTCTGGTAATCGGCGATAATTTTCGAATCCAGTTCCGGCTTTTTAAATTCAAGATCGGTTTTTTCAAATCCAATTTCCGCAAGCGTTACAATTTCTGAACCTTCATGAAACTCCACAAAATGGCTCGTATCAATCCTAACACTTTTAACAGCGGTCATGTTTTCCTTCCATTTCCTGGAATAGGGCGTAAACACCGTATAAGGGGAATGGTCACTTTTTACAATTTCATCTTTCTCAAAGATCACCTGATCTTTAAACTCTTTAAACTGAATGGTATGTTTCGAAAGTAATCGTGCAACGGTCTGATCTCTTTTTATAGCCTGAGGCTCATAATCTCTGTTACAAAAAACAGTATTAATATTGAATTTAGCGACCACTTTTTCAAAAATCTCTTCCACCTCTCCGTAAAAAATATGAAGTCCGCTGCCGTATTTCTGCAATTCATCGTGAAGCTGCTGAAGTGCCTGGTGAATATAGTCTACCCTTCTGTCATATTTGTTATGAAGCTGGCGCAGGATTCCGGTATCAAAAATAAATATAGGAATCACTTTCAACCCTGATTGCAGTGCTTGGTAAAGTCCAATATTATCTTCTAATCTTAAATCTCTTCTAAACCAAAAAATATTTATCTCGTTCATCTGTACTTTTTACGATTCTTTTTCAAAAAATGAGGGCATCATCTTAAAAAACAAACTTTAATTTAGATTACAAATATACCAATTAAAATAAAATTAAGTTTATTAATAAGCTTAATTTTATTTTAATTTCGGTACAAAATTTGTAAAAATTATAAAAGGAATTAAAATCATTATCATGAATGATACAGAACCCGACATTTTACAACTGACAAGGGATAAGGAAATTATTGATGAGTACTTCAGCCTGATTGTAAAAGATGAATTGGATATCAGTATGAATTTCAGCAATGAGTATATTATTACAGAAAATATAGTCTCAAAAAAACAAATTCTGGTCAAGACGTTTTCGGATTTTATCAGAATTAATTCACCGTTATATTTTTTGTTACAGGCTTTAATTCATAAGATAAATTCAGGTATTTTAAGAAGAGCTCAGATGACAAAAGCATTGGAGTCTTTCAGAGAACACCAATAAAGTAGGAATTTTATAAAATAAAAAGCTGCCCCAATAAGTTTTTGAGACAGCCTTTTATATGCTTTAATGATCAGTCAGATATCTTCAGTATTACTATACATTCTCTTTCATATGCTTGGCAACCATATCTTCCAGATCCTCCAGATTAAAAGGTTTTGAAACATAATCGTCTGCCTGAGCTTCAGCAGCCAGTGCAACAATATCATTATTTGCGGTTACATAGATGACCGGAATGTGTTTAAATTCCTCGTTGCTTTTAAGAAGTTTTGTAGCTTCCACTCCACCAATTTTGGGGATCCAGTTGTCCATTAAAATAACATCCGGCTGATAATCTGCTACTCTTTCCAGAATATCGTGTGATGTTTCCGAAATTTTAACTTCATATCCGTTCTCTTCAAAGATTATCGTGACTACTTCTAAAATAGCTTTATCATCATCAAAAATTAAAATTTTCTTTTTACTCATATTAGTTGGATTATTATATTGAGATATGTTATAATTGATTTATAAGATTTGCTAAATTACTAGGTTTAATGATTAAATCATAATTAATTTCTTCAACTGCATGTCTGGGCATATAATCCACCTCCGCCGTTACGGGATCCTGAATCCAAACCAGGCCATTATTTTTCTTGATGTAAGCCAGGCCCTCCACTCCATCTGCATTGGCTCCGGACAATAATATACCGATCAGCTTTTCGCCATAAATTTCGGCAGCAGATTTAAAGGTTACATCAATAGAAGGACGGGAATAATTCATCTTTTCTGAACTGTCCAGCGACATATTTTTCTTATTCTCAAACAGCAGATGGTAGTCTGCCGGAACAATATAGATACTGCCATCCTGAAGTTCGGTTTTATCTTCAACTTCAATCACAGGCAGTGATGTAAACTGCTGCAATAAAGTCTGAAGAATATTAGTGGCATGTGCCTTCCTATGAACAACCAGCAAAACGGGAATATTTAGGGTGTCATCTAAATTTTTAACCATCTCAATGATCACCTGCAAGCTTCCTGCTGAGCCTCCTATAATAATTAGTTCTGTATCCTTTTGTGTTTTCATGGGGAACGGTTTAATGGTGATCCAGCTTTTTCCAGATTTTCTGATCTTCAACCTGATGATAGTTTTTATCAATGGTAGAAAACTTAAGGGTTTCTTTAGCTCCTAAAGCCAGAAAACCTAAATTTTCCAGACTATTATCGAAGAGGCTGAAAACTCTTTCCTGAAGTTCGCGGTCAAAGTAGATTAAAACGTTACGGCAGATGATCAGCTGAAAACTGTTAAAAGAACTGTCTGATACAAGATTATGGGTTGACAGGATAAGCTTTTCCTGCAAGCTTTTATCAAATCTCACACTGTCATAATTGGCAGTATAGTAATCAGAAAAATCCTTTTTCCCTCCAGACTGAATATAATTTTCAGAATAGAGTTTCATCTGCTGTAAAGGAAAGACTCCTGCTCTGGCGGTTTCCAGAACGGAGGGATTCAAATCTGTCCCATAAATCAGTGATTTATGATAAAGACCTGCTTCTTTCAGCAGGATAGCAACAGAGTAGATTTCCTCTCCTGTTGAACAGCCTGCAATCCAGATTCTGATTAACGGATAGGTACCTAGCTGAAGCAGTATTTTTTCTCTTAAAGTTTTAAAAAAAACCGGGTCTCTGAACATCTCCGTGACGTTCACCGTAACTTCTTCTACAAAACGCTTCAAATATTCCTGGTCATTGATGATGGTATATCTAAGTTCTGCAAAGCTGGTAAATCTGTCTAGCAAGCAGATACGGTTTACTCTCCGCTTAAAAGAAGCACGGCTGTATCCTGAAAAATCATAACCGTACATCTCATAAACATCGTTGATCAGGTACTCTATTTCTTCATCTTTAATGATACTCGGTTCCAGCATTTATGAGAGTTTTTCAATAGCTTTTATCAACAGATCTACGTCAATCGGTTTCGAAACATAGTCTATAGCTCCGGCTTCAATACATTTCTGACGGTCTTCCGGCATGGCCTGTGCGGTCACTGCTATTACGGGAACATCTGCGATTTCCGGAGTATTTTTTATAATTCTGATAGCTTCATAACCATCCATTCCCGGCATCATCATATCCATCAGGATCACTGAAAACTGATGACCGGACTTCAGCATTTCTATAGCTTCCTGAGCCATTGTACAGCTCTCTATCAGATATCCGCGAGACTTTAAAGTCAGTTTCAGTGCAAATATATTACGTGGATCATCATCCACAATTAAGATTTTCTTATTCATCAGAATTTTATCTGTTTAACTTTCATATAACCAAACGCGAAGCAGTGATAGCAGCTGATCAATATCCACAGGTTTTGAGATATAATCAGAAGCTCCTGCTGTGATGCATTTTTCACGTTCTCCAATCATTGATTTTGCCGTAATGGCTATAATTGGCAGCCTTTTGAATTCCTGCATTTTCCTGATTTCTTTAATGGTTTCATAACCATCCATCTCAGGCATCATCATATCCATCAAAATGACATCTATATCCGGGTTTTGCTTAAGCTGCTGAAGAGAGTGTTTCCCATCCATCGCTACAATCACCTCCACTTTGTATTTTTCTAACGCTTTGGTTAAAGAAAAGATGTTACGCACATCATCATCCGTGATCAGAACTTTTTTCCCACTTAATACCTCTGTCAGAGAGCCTAGCACCCTACTGGTATTATTTTCAAGGAAATTGTTTTTTTCCTCCACCAAATGTAAGAATAAACCTACCTCATCTAAAATTCTCTGATAAGAATGGGCCGTTTTTACCACTATAGAATCTGCATACTGCTTTATTTTCAGTTCTTCTTCTTTTGATAAATTCTGCTCTGTAAAGATAATGATAGGAAGATTTTCCAGCCCTTCATTGCTTTTTATGGATTCTATAACATGGTATTCATCTCCTTTCAGATTTCCAATATCCAGAATAACACAGTCAACATGGTCTGAAGTAAGTGCTTTTACACTGTCTTCCACATTGTGCTCTACGGAAAGGGAGATATTAAAATTGCTCAGGAAATAGGACAACGCACTCGCATGTTTGGCATTCTCCTCAACGATAAGAACTTTCTGAGGCCCTTTTTTTAAAGCTTCTTCAATTTTACTGAAAACATCAGTCATTTTATCCAGAGCTACGGGTTTATTGATAAAATCCACAGCACCTTTCATGAGGCTTTCCTTTTTAAGATGCAGTACAGACATCATATGAACCGGAATATTCCTTGTTGCAGGATTAGATTTAAGTTCATCCATTACCTCCCAGCCATCCTTCACAGGAAGCTGCACATCAAGCAATATAGCATGCGGATGGTATTTCTGAGCAGCGGAAAGACCATGGTCTCCTCTCACCACAACAATTCCCTTATACTTCTGCATATGGGCGTATTTAAGAAGGGCTTTCGCGAAATTGGTATCATCTTCTATAATCAGGATAACTTTATCTCCTTCATTGATATGATCTCTGTCATCTGCTACTTCTTCCGGAATCTCCAAAGTATTCGGGCGGAATGTGTCAGCTTCTGCATCATCCAGAATGCTTTTAATTTCCTCAACGTCCTCACGGATGATTTCTACCAGATCCTGATCTGTTTCACTCTGAGGAGCTTCAGCAACAGCATGAACAGGAATTATAAAACTAAATTCGCTGCCTTCATTAACTTCACTTTTCAAAACAAGTTCTCCACCGAGAAGTTTTGCAATTTCACGGCTTATAGACAAGCCCAAACCTGTTCCTCCGAATTTTCTTTTGGTAGAACCGTCTGCCTGCTGAAATGCCTCAAATATAATCCTCTGTTTATCTTTAGCAATTCCCACTCCTGTATCTTTTACAGAGAATATAATGAAATCCGGTTTCTCCGAGTGTTTTTTAATGGATAAGCCAATGCTTCCTTCTTTGGTAAACTTTAAAGCATTAGACAGTAAGTTTCTCAATACCTGATCAATTCTCAGGCGGTCACTTTCAATAACCTCCTGTATATCAGAATCAATGTCAATATTAAACTGAAGGGCTTTTTCCTGAAATACAGGATTAAAAAGGCTCTTTAAATCTTTTACAACTTCTTCTATCACAACATCCTGATATTCAAGAGTCATTTTACCGGATTCTATTTTTGCCAAATCCAGAATTTCATCAATCAGTGTTAGCAGACTTGTTCCTGAACTCTGAATTACTTTTGCAGATTCAACCTGATCATCGTTGAGATTTTCATCCGGATTCTCAGCCATCAATCTGGACAGAAGAAGGATAGAGTTCAGCGGAGTACGAAGTTCATGAGACATATTTGCAAGGAACTCAGACTTATATTTTGTGCTTAAGGCAAGTTCTTCAACCTTTTTTTGAATTTCATTGTTCCGTTCAGCAATCAGATGATTTTTTTCTTCCAATAATCTTGAACGTTCTTCAAGTTCTGCATTGGCCTGCATCAATTCTTCCTGCTGTACTTTCAGTTCTTCTTCCGAAGCCTGAAGCTTCTGAGTCTGGGCTTCCAATTCAGTATTCAGATTTTCAAGTTCGGAGTGCTGAACCTGCAGTTCTTCAGATTGAGCCTGTGTTTCTTCCAGTAACTGCTGTTCTTTTTCTCTTCCTTTAGCTGCACTCAATGCAATTCCTATGTTAATGCTGCATTCTGAGAAGTAGCTCACCCTGTCTTCATCAAAGTTAGAGGTAGATCCTAATTCCAGAACTCCAATCGGGTGTCCGTCTGCAAAAACCGGAATCAAAAGGATTCCGTATATTTTAATGGTACTGCTTGCGAAAGTAACCACAAAATCTTCTTCATGAAGATTGTTGTAGACCTGTGTTTTGGCATTTAAAAAAGCCTGTCCTACCATTCCCTCTCCCGGTTCAAAGGTCTTTTTCATATTGCCTTCCAAACCGAAAGCTTTATTCAGTTTCAAAACTCCTTCGTCATAAAGATAAAGGGAGCCATTGATACATTTTCCGTAGTCAATCAGCTGGTGCAGTGCTTTTTTAGACACTTCCTCCACAGATTTGTTCCCTACCAGGGATTCATTCAGCAAAGCAAGCCCTTTCTGGCGCCAATCGCTTTTATTTATTTTATCAAAAGAAATTTTAAGAGATTCGGTCATGTTATTGAGAGAACCCACCAGATCTCCCAGATCATCCTCTGAATTGTCTACTGCCTTTTCACTATAATCACCATTAGCTACCCTATTGGCAATTTTCTGGATAGCACTTACTCTTCTTGACGTTTCCTGATCTTTTTGCTTCAGCATTCTCTCCAGCTTATCTCTTCTGATAAGGTCTGCTCTCATTTTAATGTAAAAAAAGATTGTCACTACTACTGCTGCTATGGCAGAAAAGAGAATAAATAAAACCGTAGTATCGGACGAACGGTTAAGGTCTTTATTTTTAATTTCAAGCTGACTTTCCTCGTATCTAACGAAATCAGCTACAATTTTCCGGCACTGGTCCATATAGGCTTTACCGATTATAATTTGCTGATGAGTCATTACACTTCCTCTTCGTCTGTTATCAACAAGCTCCTTCAGATTAGTGATCACCTGATCAACGCTATGTTTCAGACTGGTAAGTCTTGCCAGCTGATTTTTATCCTGTAAGTCTAGTGATTCTGCCTGTATCAATGCCTTTGGATATTCTCTCAAACCCCTTTTGTAAGGCTCAAGAAACTCTTCCCTTCCGGTCAGCTGATAACCTCTGTTCCCCGTTTCTGCATCTAACAGTGCTACTAAAACATCTTTAACAGCAGTCACTGAACGCCGGCTTTTTGACAGGCTCTCTCTGTGACTCATCTGATTTTGAATACTCCAGTAGGAAGCCACTGAACTGGCTATTAAAATCAAAAGCGAAAGACCTACTCCAAACTGAAGATTTCGTATAATTTTTTTCGGCATAAAAATTAGTTTAGGGGTAAAGTGAAATAAAAGGTAGATCCTTCATTCAGGATGCTGGACACACCTACGCTGCCATGGTGCTGCTTGATAATTTCAGAGCAAATAAATAACCCGATACCCATTCCCTGAAACTGCAGTGAAGACTCTTCTACACGATAAAATTTCTTGAACACCGCATCCTGTTTAAAATCTGGAATCCCTATTCCAAAATCGGTCACATTTATTCTCACTTCCTGAGCTTCCTCATCCACAAAAGTGGTAACGATAACCTGATTGTTGTGGGGAGAATATTTGATGGCATTTGTCAGAAAATTAATCAGCACCTGCTCTATACGGATTTCATCCATTGGAATCAATATATCAGGTTTATTGCCATGTCGCTCAATTCGGACTGTATTTTCATGAGTCTGAAGAATTGTATCTATTGCATTGCTGATCACTTTTTCAAGATTAACGGGTTTTTTATTAATTTTTAATTTACCGTTTTCTATTTTGGAAACATCCAGCAGATCAGTAATCAAAGTATTGAGTTTTTCGATCTGGTCCTGAACTTTTGTCACAAAACCAGCCTCGGCGCTCTCCTTATCTAATTTTAATTTCCGGTCTAATAACTGAACATAGGCTTTAATACTGGTTAAAGGAGTTTTCAATTCATGGCTTGCGATACTTAAAAATTCATCTTTCTCTTTTTCGGCCTTCTTCTGGCCATCGATATCTGTGAAAGTACCGACCCAATTTTTGATATGTCCATCATCAAATACCGGGGTTACGCGAAGCAAATGATAACGGTAATCTTCCGAACCGATACTTTTAATTCTGATCTCCAGTTCTAAAGCCTTTCCTCTTTTTCTTGCCCTTTCAAATTCTTCTCCGATATCGGGATCATCAGAATGGGTTTCAGGAAAAATCTGCTCAGAATCGGAATAATGATACCATTTACCGTTTACAAAATCTACAATTCCTTTTTCATTAACGGTAAATGCAATCTGAGGAAGAGATTCCAGCATCAGATGAAAATGATCAATCTGGGATTTCATCGTCACCTGCAGCTCACGTCTTCCTTTTACCTCCAATTCAAGATTCTGCTGTGTCTTTTTCATTGCCACATTCTTTTCCTGAAGGTTGTAAAACGTTTTAACTTTAAGCAAAAGGATCTCAGAATCGACAGGCTTTGTTACATAATCTTTAGCTCCAGAAGCATAACCGCGTGTGATAAATTTTTTGTCTGTATTGACAGCGGATAAGAATATAATGGGAACTTCTTTTGTTTTACTGTAATCCGCAAGGGTTTCGGCAACTTCAAAACCATCCATATCAGGCATTTGAACATCCAAAATAATTAAGGCATAGTCATTCTTCAGCGCTTTACCAAGGGCCTCCTCACCAGAACCTGCTGTGTCTACTTGAAAATCCTTAGACTGAAGTAATTTTTGTAATGAGTAAAGGTTACTTTGGTTGTCATCAACAATTAAAATCATAGAAGTCAAAATCAATAATTAATTATACTTACTTTAGGTTCAAAAATACTCACAATATTTCAAAAAACAGTAATTTTTAAAGATTATGACTATTTAATTAACACTCTTTTTTATAACAAAAACTCTAATGGTATACTCTGAATATATACTCGGCTGTCATTATTGTTTCCGAATAACACTAACCTTTATTACCAAACAGCTGATTTGATGAATATAAGTATTGAGGACCTAACCGGTAAACAAAAAAGGATTTCTTAAACTTTAAGATAATTTTTTATCTTTTTTGAGCCCCTCAGGAAACTTAAATTGAGCTTCTAAGGAAACCAATTATTTTATTTATGTGTTACTTTTGTGTGGAGCAAAGGGGATGAAAACAATCAAATATGCCCGATGCTGATTTAAACCTTAAAAAAGAATCGCATTGGCGGACTTCAATAATCAGTTACAAATGACTTATTGGTGGGAAAACTAAAACAAACAACAATGAAAAAGCAGGAAGATTTACATGGTATTCAGCGCCATTGTTATACAAAAAGCAGTAAAGCCGGCGAGCAGTTCATCACTGAACATGGTATTTCATTCATTGTTTCAGGCGAAATGGAAGCCTACGATGGTAATACCAAACATTTGTACCAAAAAGGTGATGTGGTATTGTACCGGAAAAATGCTTTGATCCGCTTTGTTAAATACCCGCATCGGGAAGAGAATTTTGAAGCGACATCTATTATTCTGGATGAAAATCTTTTAAAAAATTTTGCAGAACAGTATGAAATAGCTTCTGACAAAACCCCGAAAGAAAGTCTGTTTAAGCTGGAGCAGGATGAATTGATCCAGTCTTTCTTCGAAGGGCTTGAAAGCTGGTTTGGAAATAAAATAAGTCCCGAACTTTCCACTGTCAAAAAAACGGAAATGATTCATTTACTGCTTCGCAATAATAAGGAGTTTAAAAATATCCTATTTCATTTTGGTATGCCGGGAAAAATCAATCTCGAAGCTTTTATGAATACCAATTTCCGTTTCAATGTGCCCTTGTCACGGCTTGCTTTTCTAACAGGGAGAAGTCTGGCCACCTTTAAACGCGATTTTGAAAAACTCTACCATACCTCTCCCAACAAATGGTTACAGCAAAAACGCCTGGAGGAAGCCCATTATTTACTAGAACAAAAAAAAATGAAAGCAAAGGATGTCTACCTTGAAGTTGGTTTCGAAACTCTATCGCATTTTTCGTATGCCTTCAAGAACCACTTCGGCGTAAGTCCTTCGCACCTATAATTTAAAATATAACATATGAACAAGACCGTTTTAATTACGGGCTCTTCCACAGGAATAGGGAGAGCCGCAGCCCTTCTATTTTCTAAAAATGGATGGAATGTAGTAGCAACAATGCGTACTCCTGAGGCTGAAAAAGAACTTAATCAATTGGAAAATGTACTGGTAAACCGCTTGGATCTGGAAGATGTATCTTCTATCGAAAATAGTATTCAGGAGGCGACAGACCGTTTTGGAAAAATTGATTTACTGGTCAACAATGCAGCTTTCGGACAATACGGAATATTCGAAGCCTTAAAACCTGAACAAATTGAAAAACAATTCAGTGTCAATGTTTTCGGAACAATGAATGTAATCCGTGCCGTATTGCCGCATTTCAGAGCTCAAAAAGAGGGGAAGATCATTAATGTAAGTTCTGCAGGGGGCAGGATTGGTATTCCACTGATTTCAATGTATGTTTCTTCAAAGTTTGCACTGGAAGGTTTTTCAGAAGCATTATCTTATGAACTGGCTTCTCAAAACATCAGCCTGAAACTGGTTGAACCAGGTGGTGTAGCAACACCATTTCACGAAACTTCAGCCCAGCTTTTTGCCACAAATCCAGAATTGACAAGTTACGATGTATTCAGCGAGGCAGCATTAAACAAATTAGGACAAATGGGCGATATGATGTCAAGTGCTGAAGAAGTAGCGGATGAGATCTTCAAGGCAGCTACAGACAATTCAGATCAGTTCCGTTACATCGTTGGTGAGGATGCAAAAAGCTGGATCAACGACCGTACGTCGATGGATGACTTAACGTTTGCACGACATATGCGACAATTGTTTAATTCATAAATACTAAAAAGCGATGCCTAAAAGTATTTTAATAACCGGAGCTTCAAGTGGTATTGGCAAAGCAACTGCTTTATTTTTTGCTGAAAAGGGATGGAATGTAATTGCTACTATGCGAAATATCAGAGATGCTGAAGATTTAGCACCAGTAAAAAACATTTTAATTCTTCCATTGGATGTTACTGAAATGGAGAGTATTGAAAATGCTTTCACTATCGGAACTGAGAAATTTGGTAAGATCGATGTATTGCTCAACAACGCAGGATATGCACAATATGGAATCTTTGAATCGTTATCTGATAAACAGATAAGAAATCAATTTGAAGTCAATGTTTTTGGAACCATAAACGTTACAAAATCAGTCCTCCCCATCTTCAGAACTCAGGGTGAGGGAATGATTATTAATGTCACTTCAGGCAGTGGTCGTTTTTCAGTACCTCTGATGTCGCTGTACAATGCCAGCAAATTTGCTTTGGAAGGTTTTTCAGAATCACTGGCATACGAACTGGCATCGCAAAATATTACGGTGAAAATTATTGAACCGGGCAGTACTGCATCTAATTTCCACCATACTTTAGAAGAAAGCACAGTCAGTCATTCAGCATATAACGATTATATTCAACATCTGAACTCCAGAATGGACATTGTTCGTAAAAATACTTCAGCTTCCAGTTCGGTACCGGATGATATTGCAGCAACAATTTTTGAAGCAGCCACAGATGGGACACAGACATTACGTTATGTTTCCGGGAAGGATATCCAGCCCATTATTGATATGCGAACATCTAGTTCTGAAGAAGAATATATGAGATTTATGAGGAATATCTTTTCATAATTAACTCTACAATTAAAAATTTAACACAATGAATAAAACCATTTTTATCACCGGAACATCCTCTGGAATAGGACAGGCAACAGCGCAGTATTTTGAAGCGCAGGAATGGAATGTAATTGCTACTATGCGTAGTCCTGAAAAGCAGAATATTTTAAAAAACAGCGAACGCATGCTTGTTTTGAAACTGGATGTGGAAAAGCCGGAAACTTTTAATGAAGTTATAGAAAAAGCTATTGCCCATTTCGGTAAGATTGATGTATTATTAAATAACGCCGGTTACGGACAGCACGGTCTTTTTGAAGCCACCACTTCGGAGCAAATTCACCGTCAGTTTTCAGTCAATCTTTTTGGAACCATGGAAATTACCCGGGCTTTACTACCCCATTTCCGGGCGCAGAAAAACGGCAGCATCATTACTATTACTTCCGGTGTCGGCCGCGTAACGGTTCCCCTGGTCTCTATTTATGCGGCATCTAAATTTGCCTTAGAAGGCTTCTGCGAATCGCTGTCGTTTGAATTAGCCTCTCAGAATATTCAAGTTAAAATCATTGAACCTGGGAATATTGCTACTAACTTTGAACAAACCACCAAATCGAATTTTGCAGCTGACGAAGCATTAACCGATTATTCGGATTATCTGAAAAAGATGGATGAGGTATTTAAAGGGATCTACAGTGGGGGTGGCTCTACGGCGGCGGATGTGGCAGCAACCATTTTCAAAGCTGCGAATGACGAAAGCAATGTGTTGCGTTATGTGGTAGGTTCTGATCTGCAACCGCTGATCGACATCAGAAACGGGGGAACTGATGAGCAATACATGGATGTCCTGAGAAGCACGTTTGTGCCTGAAAACTAATTTTCCTCTTTCAGGATTAATGATGATACTTACAAAAGAAGCCAGAAGCAGAAGTAAAACTTTGCGAAATTATTCATTATAAAGAATAATTAATAGATCCAGTTTTTTTTATGGGTTATTTATTATTATAATTTATTGACTTATTGATTTCAATCGGATTATTTTTCAGCAATATTCTCTCTCTTGCTTCTTTTGTTATTTTTGTTAAATCATCATCCTTTGTAAAGCGTTTTCCATAATAATCAAAACTCCCTGAAGGATTATTAGCTAATGAAAGCTTAATATCATGGAAAGGGTCATTATAATGTTCAGCAGATTTCTTTATAAATATTTTTTCTGTTACAGGAAACGCTTTGTTACCATATCTAACTTCCAATATATTTTCTGTATTATAAGTCTCTTTAAGATTTACACTTTTAATTAAAGAAAAATTAAAAAAATTTTGGTTATCCTGCAATAAAACAATCAGTCCCGGCAATCCACGAAATTTATATGGTCCTTCGCTAAAAGGAATATCTTTAGTAAACCAGGCCACCCACTTTCTTCCTCCAAAATCACAAGTCGCTTTCTGTAATTTGAATCCTTCAAAATCCTGGGTATCCTTTTGAAGCTTCCAGTTGATTTTATCATCCGTGAAGTAGGTATACAAATCAAAATTGATATTATTATAATTAAGATTTTTATTAGAATCTCTTTTACGTGTAACAGGAATCTGATCTGTCCAATTTAAATTTTGAGAATTGGTCTTTTTATTGATTGAGTCTTTAACTAGAAATGCATAGTCATAGTATTTAACATCTTCTGGATTAATATCCAAAATCATAGTTTTCTTTTGACTTTCTTTTTGTAAAGAGTCCAGCTTGTATTCAATGTTATAATAATACCTATGGGTCTGTGCAAGTGTATTTGTAAATGCAAACAAAATAAAAGCAGAAAATATTCTTATCATACTTTAATCAATTCTAATCTATTATATAATTGTAAAATTAAAAAGGCTATATACTTAAATGTACCAGTAGAATTCTTGCATTTGCAGTCAATTTTTCTGGATACATTTAGCATATTTATTTTAAGTATTTTTTAGAAAAATCCTTAAAGGAATGTTTTCTATTATTCCGGATAACATCCACAGCATTCGTTGAATCCATAATCCGGCTCACAGACTCCAATATTGTAACATTTATAAACACGGCCCGGGCTGCAAAATGTATATGCTCCCCCCTTTACTGATTTTAAATTTTCTCTTGAAATTTTTTTTAAATTTTTCATAGTATTCATTTTTAGTTTACGAGTAAATATAATAAAAATCCAAATACAGCGATTTAACATAAAAAATTATAATGACTCTTTATAATCTAAAGAAAATGATTACTTTGGGTTTACGAAGAAATTTTTCATCATTAATTTCCAAAGTTTACAAAATGAGGAACATCTGTCCCAAAATTATCCATTGGTAAAAGATTATTTCTGTTACTGTTAAAATCAAAAACAGAATTATTGTCAAAAGGAACACGCGGATAATAGGTGAAAGAAATCTGAATCCTGTTGAAAACCAGATATGGATTATTAATTAAAACTCCAATTCCTATTTTCGTATTTGCTGTTGTTTTCAGTAATTTATCGGCTGGCATCCCCAGCCATCCTACGGCTGCTGTCAGATATGGGCTGAAGTGGAAATTTTTCCATGTTTTATTGATAAACATCTGAAGCTGATATCTTAAAACCATTTTTTTTGTTCCAATATAATCTGAATTATAAACAGGAAATTCATCTGGAGAAGAAAGATTAATTCTGTCTTTGTAGGAATAATTATGCTGTGGATTTCCTAATGCTAAAGTCGGGGAAAAGAAATGCCTTACTTTGGCAAACTTCCAGTCCATAAGATTCGTAAAATAAGTACCATCCAGGCGAAAAGACTCACGATTCTGGTCATCTTCATTAAAAAACCTTCCAAATTGAGCTTTCACATTGAAATAGCCTATGTTTGTGAAATCACCATAGGATGCAGAAACTCCTACGTAGGGTTTTACGTCTTTACTTCTTGATAAACCTCCCGCTGTAAAATTCAACGACTTACCATAAGCAATATCCTCAGGAAGGTCATATTGAAATATATTTTTCTGCACCGAAAACTTTCTGTTAATAAATCCGACAGACATCAGAAAACTGTTGTAAGATTTAAAGTAATCATATTTGTCAATTCCGGGGCTGTCTTTGTACTGATAATTTTGAAACCTTCCCAGAATGGCAATATTACTGGAGACTTTTTCGCTTGGAGCCGAAGAAACCGGAATTTGATATCCACCCCATAAATCCTGACTGTATACTTTAATTTGAACTTCAGGATAAGTATTATCGGGACCAATAGGAAGTAAAACACTGCGTTTAAAATATTCGAAAGTAAAACCACCTGCCCATTTCGTCAAGGGTGAGAAAAAGTCTCTTCTCATATTGAAATTAATTCTTTCATTTTTAAAAAAATCTCTTTCCCCAAGAATCTGAGCCGTGATATACGATCCAAAAAGATTATATGTGGTATAGCTTCCTAAAAGATAATCCTGCTTTTCTTTAGAATCATTTCTATAAAGGAAATCTAATGTATGGCCTAACCCCAATACATTTTCCTCGGTAACTCCAAGACCAATTTTACTTCCGGAATAACTGAGCCTCGGTTTTAGACTCCAGGAGTCAAGAACTTTTACTACTACATCAATAGAATCTTTACCGGAAGGGCTGTCAACAACACTGATGTTAACTCTGTTGACAAATGGCATTGTTCTAAGCAAACGTTCAGATTCGTAAAGTTTCTGAGCATTATATTCCTCCCCTTCCTTAAAAAGTAAATAATTATTTACCGTAGAAACTCTTGTAGTAGAATGAAGATGATCAGTAAACCAATCATACCATTTCAATCTCTCTTTACTATCTTTAGAACCATATCCAAAGGGGTCAATGGCCTCTACCCTGATATTTCTGATGTATTTTTTGTTGTAAGTCTGTTGCAGTAATTTTTCAGTTCTGGATTTAACTGTAGCCGAATCTGCCTCTCTACGGAATATAAGACGGTGAATGAACTTAGTAACTTTCCGTTGATCCGAAAATTCTTCTATTTTATAATAAAGTGAATCTTTTTTCTCCTGAGCATGTATAGAGGAAAAACTACTTAAAAGGAAAATTAGAATTACAATCGGTCTAGTCATTAGTCATCAAAATTTCAATAGACTTTACAATATCAATTTATAAGCCAATACAGAGGTTTTAATTAAAAAACACTTAGACGAAAAGTAGAATTACTAGACTTTTTTATTATTGTTCACAACTAAGATTGTTTAATCCTATATATTACCAGCCAAAATTTATTATTAGATTAATATCTGATTTAAGGTACTTTTAAAACATCCTAAAATAAATTCCGTATAATACAGCTGTGCATCCAAAGCCTGGGTTTTCTGATGAAGATCAATACGTTTGGAAAGTATAACTTCTCCTTTGTAGCTAAATGAAAAGAAAGAAAAAATTTTAAATCCTGAATTTCTAACAGGTATAGCATATCCTGTAGATGCAATCCCCCAGTCGGTATCAAATGATTTAGCAACATTTACAGCCATTATATTTGATATATTCTGTGTGACACAATCATTTTCATAGGCTTCAATCCGATCAACATTCAGGAATTTTACTCTTTCACGTAGGGTATAAGTTGTGAGCCCTCCTTTGTAAAATAAACCAGCATTAGGCATTTGAGAAAAAGCTAGCTGCACTAATCCTGAAGTTACCCCTTCTGCTATAGAGACCGTTTCGTTTACTGTAATAAGGGAAGTACTTATATACTCAAGTAAATTTTGCTGGAATTTCATGGCATTTACTTTTTATCTGAATTCAACTTTATAAAATCTTTTTTTCATTCTTAAAATTTGTTTTCAAATAACATCATAGTCATTCAGATCCGTTACAAAATAATGTTCAATCGTTTCCTTAGCATTTTTGCACATCTTTAAAAGATCTTGTCTGGATGTATCTTCAAAAATAAAATCATCATGAATATCAATAATAAACTCGGTTACTTTTTCAGTATTCATAAGGTCATAGGTCATTAAATCATTCAAATTGTCTAACCTGCATTCTTCTTTAAAAAAAGGAATATTGCGGGAAAAGGAATTTTTAAACTGAAAAAGGTGTATTGTTTTCATGACTTCGGATATTCTGTGCTCAGTGAGGCCTTTTGTTTTACAAGATACTTTTGTATTGTTCGAAAAATGATCCTTAAAAGAAAGATTCATCTTTCAGGAGCGATACTTTTTTCTGCCAAAAATCTGCTCTAATCAATCCACGCAGATACAATATGGATAAAAAGGACAGAAAACCATTGGTTTCTATCCCTTAGTTAATTAAAATCTTCTTATCAATAGGGTATCCTATTTTTCTGATTTTAATAAGCTCCTTATGAAAATTGAGTGGTTTTAAGGGATTTAATCACCTTTCCATGGTTTATGTCTGGTAATTCTGTATCCTTTGTATTTTATTTTCAGGTCTTCATCTTACACGGTTACTTCAATACAAAGGTGGCTGTTTCCGGATACAATATGCTATATCTATTTATATTAATCTTACACATATCACACCTTTTTACAAGTCTTCTAAGTTTCCAAAGCGTTTTTGTTTCAGCTGTTTGTAAAATGATGGTGAAAGCCCTGTTATTTTTTTAAATTGATTGGATAAATGAGCCACACTGCTATAGTTTAGCTTATAAGAGATCTCTGTAAGATTAAGCTCGTCATATAGTAATAGTTCTTTTACTTTCTCCACTTTATTAATAATGATAAAATGCTGCAGAGTCATCCCTTTAACCTCAGAAAACGTATTGGCCAGATAAGTATAATCATAACCAAGTTTCTCACTTACATAATCTGAAAAATTTTCCTTTGGAAGGGCATCAGAATAATGGATCATCTCTATGACTACATTTTTTATTTTCTCTATCAGAATACTTTTTTTATCATCCAATATTTCAAGGCCGGTTTTAAGGAGGTTCTCTTTTAATATACGCCTTTGTTCAGGACAGATATCATCCAATAATTCAACCGTACCCAGATCTACAACTGCATTTTTAATGCCCAATCTTTCCAATTCCTGAGAGACCACCATTTTGCAGCGCAAGCTTACCATATATTTTATATACAACTTCATCGTCCTTACATTTTATATACTGCCAATTATTTCATTAACAGTCATTTATTCAAAGTTACTTCATTAATTTATAAATATCTATGATTTATATAACAAATTAAAAGACTATTACAAAGCTTTCCCTTTTTAAGGATCTAGATTTACAGTGAACAAAAATATTTTACAATGTCAAAGAAAAAAGATGGAAAAAAGAAGTCGGACAAAACACCACCCTCAAAATCTGTAAAAGAAAAACGGGAGGATAAAATAAATAAAAGAATAGATAAAGAAAATGAAGGCCGGGAAGCCTCTAATTGAATGGTAACCATAAAAAAAGAAGGAATTATACTCCGGAAAACGGCATTAGACTTTGAAAGTGAAGGTGTTTTAAACCCTGCTGTTATCTATAATAATGGAAAGATCCATTTGTTTTACAGAGCCGTGGCGGGGAATAATTTCTCCAGCATCGGATATTGTATGCTCTCAGATTACAAGACTGTAGAAATGAGGTCTGAGCACCCAATAATAATCCCTGAGTTTGACTATGATAAACACGGAACGGAGGATCCTAGAATTGTAAAAATTGACGATCTGTTTTACCTTACTTATACCAGCTATGACGGCATAAATGCATTGGGAACATTGGCGACTTCCAAAGACCTTACATCATGGAAAAAAAAAGGCATAATTGTTCCGACAATTTCCTATACAAAGTTTAAACTTTTATCAGAAACGGAGGGAGCAATAGCTGAGAAATACAAACGATTTAATGAGTTTCCACCAGGTCACGAAAAAAATAAGGATATATTTCTTTGGGATAAAAATGTAATTTTCTTTCCAAGAAGAATAAACGGAAAGTTATATTTTCTTCATCGTATAAGACCCGATATTCAGATTGTGGATATAGACAGCATTGAAGATCTAACCCCTGATTTTTGGAAAGTCTATTTTCTACAGTTCAGAGATCATATTGTTTTATCGCCAAAATATGACCATGAATTAAGCTACATCGGTGGCGGATGCCCCCCTATAGAAACTGAACACGGATGGCTGATGATCTATCATGGCGTTCATGATACCGTTGAAGGTTATGTGTACAGCGCATGTGCAGCTTTACTTGAACTTGACCATCCTGAAAGAGAAATATCAAGACTTCCTTATCCCCTTTTCAAACCTGAAGAAAAATGGGAGGTGAAAGGAGAAGTCAACAATGTCTGTTTTCCAACCGGAGCCATTGTAGAGGATGATACTCTCTATATTTATTACGGTGCTGCAGACAAAAGAATTGCTGTAGCATCTTTAAGCATCAAAGAGCTATTAAAGGAATTGCTGCACTACACATCATAACTGATCATTCAATAAGAAATCTCACACTTTAAAATAGAAATTAACATGAATAAGAATATACATCCAGACGTGGAGGAAAAGATAAAAAGACGGTCTCAAAATAAAAAAAACACAATTTATTATAAACCTGAAATTGTATTCATCAGTACTTTTCCTCCTAAGGTGTGCGGTATTGCAACTTACTGTGAAGACCTTATAAGATCTCTACAATTAAAGTTTAAAGAATCATTTAAAATAATTATTTGTCCAATGGAAACCGGGGATGAAAGTTATCAGTATACAGAAAAGGTGGAATATAGGTTAAATACTTCAGATGCCGTTTCTTATTTGGAGCTTGCTGACCGGATCAATAAAAATGACAATATTCAACTTGTAATGCTCCAGCATGAGTTCGGTTTTTTTAATGAAACAAAAAATGGATTATCCCTTTTCCTTCAGCATTTAGAAAAAGAGATCATCATTACTTTTCATACTGTTCTGCCTAAACCGGATCAGGAATTAAAAGAAAAAGTGCAAAAAATCAGCAATTTATCCAAATCTATTATTGTAATGACAGGTATTTCAGCAGATATCCTTTCAAATGACTATGACATTCCCAATGATAAAATTACAGTGATACCACATGGTACCCATTTACTGCCATTTATTGATAAAACTTCCCTCAGAACGAAGTACGGATTTAAAGACAAAAAATTCTTTCCACATTCGGTTTATTGGGTTCCGGAAAAAATATTGAAACAACTCTGGAAGCACTGCCCGAAATCATTTCTCAGAATCCGGATGTGATGTTTCTGATTATTGGAAAAACCCATCCTACCATCATCAAAAGTGAGGGTGAAAAGTATCGGATTTTTTTGAAGGAAACCATTCAAAGACTTAATTTAGAAAAGCATACCTTCTTCATTAATCAGTACCTGCCTTTGGATGAGTTATTAGATTATCTTCAGCTCACGAATATCTATCTTTTTACTTCAAAGGATAGAAATCAGGCTGTAAGCGGCACCTTTTCTTATGCCATCAGCTGTGGATGTCCCATTGTTTCAACTCCTATTCCACATGCTTTGGAAGTGTTAAAAGAAGATACGGGTATTATTATTGATTTTGAGGCTCCGGATCAGCTTGCTGCTGCTGTGAACCTCTTGCTGAAAAATGAAAATATACAGGAAAAGCTACGTTTAAAAAGTCTGGAAAAAATGGCTCCGACAGCTTGGGAAAACTCTTCTATTTTACATGCCCTGCTATTTCAGCAACATGGTAAAGATACAATAAAACTAAACTATACATTCCCTGCCATCAATCTCAGCCACCTCAAAAATATGACAACAGATTTTGGAATGATCCAGTTTTCTAAAATCAATAAACCGGATATAGACTCGGGTTATACTTTAGATGATAATGCCCGTGCGCTGATTGCAGTATGCAGGCATTATGAATTATACAGAGATGAATCAGACCTTGCCTTAATTTCAACTTATCTGAATGTAATTAAGTTTTGTCAACAGCCCCATGGTAATTTTCTCAATTATGTAGACCAGCACAGAAAATTTACACAGCAAAACTACGAGACCAATCTGGAAGATTCCAATGGAAGAGCCATCTGGGCACTGGGTTATTTACTTTCAATAAAAGAAATTTTACCTCATCAGTATTCTGAAGAAGCAGAACTAATCTTAAAAAAAAGTATTTTCTCTCTGGAAAACATTTATTCTACCAGAGCCATGGCTTTTATTATAAAGGGATTATATTATCAAAATTCCGAAAAAAATATTCCACTATTAAAAAAACTGGCTAACCGGCTCGTAAAAATGTACCAGCATGAAAAACACAATGACTGGCATTGGTTTGAAAGCTATCTGACCTATGGCAACAGTTTATTACCTGAAGCTTTGTTATGTGCATGGATCTCCACTAAAGAAGAAGTTTATCAACAAATTGCCAGTGAATCTTTTCAGTTTCTGCTTTCTAAAATATTTATCAAAGGAGACATCAGAGTGATCTCCAACAAAGGATGGCTGCAAAAAGACACCGTTAAAATACCTGAAACCATTGGAGGGGAACAGCCTATTGACGTTGCTTATACCATCCTTGCACTATCTGCATTCTACAGGGTTTTTAAGGATGAAAAATATTTACAACTGATGAAAAATGCTTTTATTTGGTTTTTGGGAAAGAACCATTTAAATCAAATTATCTATAATCCTGCAACGGGAGGCTGCTATGACGGCCTGGAGGAAAAAAATGTAAATCTTAATCAGGGTGCGGAATCCACAGTCAGCTATCTTATGGCAAGACTGTGTTTCTCCAAAGTACCTGTTAAATCATTGCTAAATGCGGATCATTTAACTTGAATTTTGCAGAAATAATAATTATGGAACAATCGTAATAAACAGGTAAATTAAAAATATAGCGATCAGTACAAATCCCTGCATAATATTCGTTCGGCCGGTCGCCAGTGAAACGGTAATAATAAAAAGGGACAACCCAAGAAGTATTGTTGACTTGATATCTATGCCTAATGACATTCTTATGTCGGTTATTACAGATATAATTGCAATGGCAGGAATACTCAGTCCAATACTTGCGAGAGCAGAACCAAATGCAAGATTCAATGAGGTCTGGATCTGATCACTTTTAGCGGCTCTGAATGCAGCCACTCCCTCCGGAAGAAGAACAATACCGGCAATAATTATACCCACCAAAGATCTTGGAGCTCCTGCTGATACCACGATATGTTCAACATCTTTTGATAGGAGTTTTGCCAATAAAACAACTACTCCAAGGCAAAGAATCAGCAATACACAACTGATGTATAGATTCTTACCGGAAGATTTCCCATGATCAGTTTGTTCAGACAGGTTTCCGGCCAGTTTGTTTTGCGGAGAAATGAAAAAGCTCCGGTGCCTGAGCGTCTGAATCATTGTAAAGCCTAAATAAAGCCCCAATGAGATCAAAGCTATAAAGAGCAGTTGAAATGAGGTATATTCGCCTCCGCGGTGGCTTACAGTATAATTAGGCAGGATAAGCACAAAAATAATGACGGAGGTAAGAGTGATCAACGCTGTGCTTACCCCCTGCAAGGTAAAACTTTGTTCCCTGTATCTTAAAGAACCTATCACAATACAGCTACCAATGATCCCGTTAAGGATAATCATCACTGCTGCAAAAACCGTATCTCGGGCAAGCGTAATGGTTTCCAAACCTTTGGCGCCCATCATTATGGAAATAATCAATCCTACCTCTATTACTGTAATGGCAAACGCAAGAAGTAAAGTGCCAAAAGGTTCACCCAAACGATGGGCAATAACTTCGGAATGATAAACTGCCGCAAGGACACTTCCCATCAGGAATAAAGCAAGAATCACAGAATAAAAACCTGAAGAAAAAACAGCATTTCCAAAATAGAAGAGCCATGCCAGAATGGGAACAAAAAGGGTCCACATCCCTAAATATTTTTTTGTATTCATAAAAACCGTAATAAATTTTGTACAGTTGAATCCTCTTTCAGAGAAAATTAACTGGTTTATATTCCCTTTTAGAAAAGAGCTTCTATTAATATTTTGAAGCAGTTCAGAAATATCAAACCGGAAATATCAAATAGGGTAAGGAAGGAAGTAAATACACCAAACTGTCACTATGAAACCTTCATTTAGCGTAGTAAACCGCTAAGATACAAAATATCAATAACTTATTAGAAGGATATAGAAAATATTTTTCTCTCCGTATCAATTAGTTTCTACCGGTGACAACAAGTAATATCGGAAAAACGGAAAAGGTGTGATATGTGCAATATTAAAATAACAATCTATAATACATCCTGTTGTAAAAGGTCCACCTTTGTATAGTAACAATTAAGTTATACCAAAATCCACATCATGGACACAAACCACAACAAAGACAACAAATCTTCTAAAATTCCGGGAGACTGGAATGTGCAGTCTAAGCAGCTGAAAGAAAAATTTTCAACATTGACAGACTACGATTTAAAGTTAGAGGTAGGTAAAGAAAAGGAAATGCTCGAAAGAATCGGAAACAGGCTGAGAAAAAACCGTGAAGAGGTTCTCAATATCATAAAAGAGATTAATCTTTCGTAAAGTGTTTAAAGATACAGTTAAAATCACGAAGAAATTACTTTTAAAGGGTTTCAGCTGAAAAAAAGGGATAGAAATCAGGCGATTCTATCCCTTTTATATATCATACCCCCGCTTTTTCACTTTTAAACAAACGGTGATGAATCATAAAGAACTTGACAAATCAAAAGTATATACTACCACCCAAATTGTAGAATATATTTCAAATTCTGTTGTCAGCAGGACGATAATTGAAAAATTAACCGGTACTATCAGCGCTCTTTCGTTTGATGATGGAGAGGGGTTACCAGAAAAAACATCTCCTTTTGATGCTGTAGCGCAGATTATTGATGGGAAAGCAGAAATTATTATAGATGGCGGATCCTATTTTCTTGAAGAAGGGGAATCCATTATTATTCCAGCGCACAAACCCAATTCAGTAAAAGGAAATAAACGCTTTAAAATGATTCTGACCATCATAAAAAGCGGTTATGAATAAAATAGCTGACAGTCCTTGAAAAAGAGATCAATAAAAAAGAAAGATAATAAAAATTCTAATGAAAAAGCTGAATAAGCATCCAAAGAACAGATTTGGACTCCGAAACAAAAAAAACATTTCAAGAAAAGCGTATTACTCTCAGTTTGTTTCTCTTTTCTACATCAGAAATACCAATATCACTTTAGAAAGAGACGCAACAGAAATTCTTCGAATGCTCAGAGAATTAAATAGTCTTAATAATAACTCAAGATTAGTATTCAGCAGTCATTGCAGTTTAAGCAAGCATAATCTTTGGCAAACCGTTTTGCAGGATGGGAATGACAGCATACAATATATCAAAGTCCAATTTGAATATATACTGGAAAATATTGTTAAAAAAAATAAAATCAATTCATATGTATTCTGGCAGCAAAACAAAACGTATATGGAAGACCTAAAAGAAAACAATGAAAAACTAATCCTGCGGGCTTCTCAGATCTTACCACAAGAAGAAAAATTATCATGGGAAACAAATATATGCAGTTTCTATGATGAAATTTTCTCTTTACTCGTTCCGCTTACCAATATATGCAGACTGGAATCAGACTTTATTGAAAAGTATACTCCTAAAACTTTCAATAGTATTACCATGGATATTATTAAAAATATTCCAAAAGAGTACACCTTAAAGGAAGCAAGAGAATATGAGCAGGAATATTTGAAAACAATAACAGACTACAGTCATGAATTCAATAAAAAAAAGAGTCTTTGGGGCAATATTCTAAATATACTTTCAGGAGGTATGTACCATCTTCCATCAGAACACTTCATGCTTAAAAAATGGATCAATGGAAAAATGAAAGATAACCTTAATACATGATTATTACCTTAATTCCACAAACCTTTTAAATAATTGTGCCGTGAAAACAATACATCTTTTTCAGTTTAAAAATTCCTTTTCCCGAAACATTTCATTTTTTAAAGAAGAACGAAGGCTGAAAACTGATTTGGCTGCGTTCGATTTAATAGACATTGAAATAGTAACAGAATACATCGTTAAAACTCATGATGACTTTACCTTTGAAGGCACCTCGGTTAATGATCTTATATTAATGTGTAAAAGAGCACAGAAGACAATTGAACATTACTTTGTGGCAGGATTAAATGATTATGATGTGATCTGAAAAATAAAGCCAACAACACATCTTGACCTACAGAATTTATGCTTCTGGTACCATCTCTGATTTACTGCTTTTTTTACTATAAATTTTGTCGTTTTCCTGAAATAAGGCCCCAGATTGTCTCCCGGCTTTGCGGAAAAACAATATACGATCAGAGAGATACCGTTTTTAGAATCGTTTTTTAGAACATTTAAATAAACTTCCGGAGCCGGATTATTCATAACATCCAAAAAGCATCCACTATTCTATCATAAAGATCATCCATCTTTCGTAAGCCATCATCAAAGCATTAGAATGTAGGACATCTCTATTTTGTAATGAAAAATAAAATACTGACCTTAACACCTTTCTAAAACGACCTTTTTTGATTATTTTTACCTGATAATACATAACTAATATATGAGAAAATTCATTTTTGCAGGAATACTCGCTTTTGGAGGATTTCTAACAGCAAATGCACAGTGTACAGCTGTATCCACAATTGTTGAAAATTTTGATACCTGGAAAGATATTAACAAATGCTGGAGTGTACAGTCAGGAAAAGCAATGCTTTATGCCAATGATAAAAGAATTATATTTTACTCCATGAACAATCCTGGAGAGAATATGTATCTGGTGACCCCAAAAATTAAAGCAGGAAGCTATACCCTTACCTTTGATATTTCTGACAACGGAGGAGATACAACACTGGAACTTTTCTCAATAAACAATGCAGCAGACCCCAAATCATATGTTTCAATAGCCAAGCCTTCAAAGATAACAGGGGATAAAAAAGTATTTAACCTTTCTTTGAAAAAAGACACCTATCTGGGGCTGAAAGTGTTACTGAATAGCGTACATCAGGCAGTTTATGTAGACAATCTTTCTTTAAAGCCTAAAAAATAATCATTTACAATTAATATATCAGGGATAGCCTCTGATTCCCCATAAAACAGTTCGATACCTTCGGGCTTATGACCAGCTGTTATCAGGCTTTATATCTTAGTCTCCAAAGTCTCATAACTTTGGAGATTTTTTTAAACTCTTTTCTTTTTATTTACAAGAATACTAATTGCATTTATCATTAAATTACCCGTATTTATAATGCAAAACCTGCTACAGACAGGGCAGAAGCATCCATAAATAGTTAAAATATCCTTAATTTATTCATAATAGAAGGTAGATATGGATTTTTGAAATCTTTAAATGAGTAATTTAGCGCTGCATTAAAAATGCGACGGATCTTTATGAAAAATATATTCTTTTTATTGCTTGTTTCAAGTATACAACCCGTATTGTCCCAAACTAAACTGGAAAAAGCAATTACCAATCTTGAGAATAATTACGAACAGGAAAAAGTGTACTTATTGACCGACAAATCTCAATATGCAGCAGGTGACCAGATCTGGTTCAAAAGCTTTGTATTTGATGGTTATAATCGTTCTGCCCTTTCTACTACTCTATTTGTTGAATTGTACAATTCCGATAAAAAGTTAATAGACTGGAAAATGATAGTTCTGGCCAATGGTGAAGGCAGCGGGGATTTCAAACTGAAGGAAGATCTTCCCGAGCAAGTTTATTTTGTAAGGGCCTATACTCCCTACATGACTAATTTTAATGAAGATTTTCAGATTGTTAAAACTATTCCTATTTACAATCCAGGTTCTGCCGAAACATTAGAAATATCTAAAAGTTCGGACTGGTCTGCCAAAGCTTTTCCTGAAGGTGGAACTTTTATTAATGGTGTGCCGACAAAATTTGCTGTAAGACTATCAAGTAATACTTCTTTACCGGACAACTTTAGCGGAAAAATAGTAGATACAAAGAATCCAAATGTGTCTATCACAACGTTTACCTCATTTGATAAAAATGTTGCCTCTTTTAAAATAACTCCTGCTTCAGGAAAAAAATACCAGGCTATTATTCAGGATAATGCAGGACGAAAACAAACAATAGATTTACCGGAAGCAGCAGACAGCGGCATCAATCTGGAAGTTTACAGCTCTAAAGAAGGGATTAAATACAGCTTAAAAGGAATCAACTTAAAACAACAGCTCCAAAATTATAAAATTGTAGGAACCATCAATAATCATCTTGCGTATCGGGCAAACATTAATCAGTTGACTAATGAGGCTTCAAGCCTTATTCCCCCAAAAGTAAGCAACGGGGCCAATGGTATTTTGCAGTTAGCCATTTTTGATGAGCAGGACAATCTTGTTGCACAAAGACTTTGCTTTATAAGACCTAATAATTTAAAGATTGAGAAAGCAGAAATTGTAGCTCAGAGTTTAAAACCAACTCCAAGATCATTCAACAGCATTGATCTTTCTCCAGAGTCATATTTTAAAAATTATACAGTTGTCGTAAGTGAGGACTATGGTACAAACAATTCTGAAGAAGAAAATATACTGAGCAGTCTCTGGTTAACAGGAGATCTCACTACAAGAATAGATACACCCGCACAATATTTTTCTAAAAATGCCAATAGTGAAGCTTTAGACGCTCTGCTTATTTCTGAAAACTGGAAAAGATTTGACTGGAATTCTGTACTGAGTGGCGCTTTCCCTCCCATTAAAACCAATTCTCTGAATTTTCTTTCTTATAAAGTAAAACCAATTAAAGATAATGCGATGCTTAGGGATACTAATGTAACTCTGGCATTGAGATTAGGCAAGCAAGAACCGATCATTAATCTCTTTAAAACCGATCAAAATGGATATGTTTACTTAGACAATCTTAACTTTGATGACCCTTTGAGTGTTTCATTATTTGTAAATGCAGAAAAAGGTAAAGAATCAAATACGAACAATCTATTTGTATCAGCAGAACCTCTGGTAAATCCCACCCAGTTTAAAGGTAATTTCCCTGCTACAAAATACAAATTGGTGAAAACTGCTGAAAATAAAAAGCCTTCTACAGCCATTTCCAGAGCGCTCAACACTCAGAAAAACATAAAAAAAATGGAAAATGCTGATGTTCAGATTGAAGAAGTAAAATTGGTCGGAAAAAAACAAGATCCCAAAGAAGAGTTAAACAAACAACTGTCTACCGGAATGTTTAATTCTATGAATACTACTATATTTGATTTTGTAAATGAGGACCAGCATGCCTCCGGATCAAGCAATATATTAGACTGGCTGCAGGGAAGAGCTGCCGGATTAACCTTTCAGAGAAACAATTCAGGAGTGAATGTTCCTTACATTCGGGGCAGTCAGGCTAAATTATACCTGGATGAAGTACCTACTGACCCTTCTATGATTACAAGTATTCCTGTAAACAATATTGCGATGGTAAAAATTATTAAAGAATCAGGATTAATAGGCAATGCAGTAGCCATCTATACCATGAGAGGTGATATGAAATCTAAGACCAGCGGAAAAGAAACCCAAAGTAATAACTCAGCGATACTAAAAGGCTATGATAAACCTTCAGAATTCCCTATTGAAATGATAGATGATACTTCTCCGGCAAAAATTGAAAATGACACCCGCGAAACACTGTATTGGAACACTAATTTATTTGACAGTGATTATGTTCCCCCAAGAATTAAATTTTTCAATAATGACACTGCAAAACAATATAAAGTACTGATAATAAGTTTTGATGAAGATGACAATCTTCTTTATGATACAGAAATCTTAAAATAATATTTTGGAAAGAGTTAGCAGAAATTTGAATCCTTTCTCTGTTGCTATAGATCTCATAGAACGATGAGAATTTTTGTAGAGTTCAATACATTCTAATTTGAAGCCAACGCTAAATTTTACTTTTCTATACATAAAAAATGCCCCTAAAAAGGGTCTACCTTTTTGGGGGCAATCCACTTCTTTTTATGGATTTACAGTAAAAAAAAACCGTCTAAACATAGTGGTTGATATACATATACTGCCAATTGTCGCATCTAAAATTTATTAAAGCCTTTTAGCTTTAAAATGCAGGAAGTTCGATTTCATCTTTAGTAACCTCTTTTTCTTTACGGCTAAACAGTCTGCCAATCATCTTGAAAGGACGGCTTGCTACAATGGAAGCCGCAGTATTCACCACACTAACCCCCAGTTTTGATTTAGGATGAGCAAGCCATGGAACTCCCGGAGGTAATTTCTGAACTTTTTCTACGAATGGACGCATCCGTTTTTCATACGCTGAGAATGCATCTTCATGATGATCATGGCGGGACAGTTCACCAGCCAGTAAATAAGCGCCTACCATAGCCAGCGTAGTTCCCATACCGGTTAAAGGAGTCGGACAATATGCTGCATCTCCGATACGGAAATGTATTTTCAGTAAATTCAAGTCTATCCTTCTTTGGATAAATCGACCGTCAATTATTTTCAAACTTTGTTTAACCTAATTCAAATTAGTTTTATATTTTCATCTTTAATACAATATTTATCTACTGATAAATACTTTTTAACATAATAAAAAAGATGAGTCTTTTTGTTGCAGATAAAAAAATATTTTGTAAAATTGTTTCCAGATTGCAATCTAAAACATTTATTATTTATTAAAATTAAAATCTTTTAATCATGAAAAAATTTTTTTTAATTGCTGCAATTGGTGTGGCAGGACTTATGAGTGCTAAAGGCATTTCTTATAAAAAAGTAAACAAAAAAGCAGAAACTACTGAGAAAAAAGCGGTTAATAATAAGCTTTCTGCCAAAGCAAAAGCTGCTTTTTATAACTGGGTGGGAGTTTCAACCTGGTGTGGAAAAGTTTTTTACTTAGACGCAAGTGATTATTCAAGTATGGGAGAATTAAATGATGCCGCTACTCAATTTACTAATCAGCAATGTGCCGGTGCATCTACATTTACTGGTCAGTACACATAAAATTATTTTAATTTCGAATCAGTAACCTCAATGTTACTGATTCTTTATTTACATCAAATATGAAATTCTATCTATTTATATTTTCATTCTTTATCATACTAACTAACGGACAGAGTATTATTTCTCCAAACTTCTCCATTAAAACTTCTCCTTTTGACATCACAGATTATGGGGTTAGTTCATACAATATATATTATAAAGTAAATTTTTTGGATAATGCCCGCTCTCCCAATAGTAAAAGGGAAGTAATGTGTATCCTTGAATTAGGCGATGGCAATATTTCTAAATTTCTGGATTATAATCAGGTGAGAATAGATTCTTTGGACAAAAAATACAGCAGCCAAAATAGTATTGGTTCTGAGGAAGCAGGTCAATATCTTAAAATAAGAGTTTTGTGGAATAATGTAATATTCAAAAATCATAATTTAATGACGGTTCAGGATAGATTCAAAAATGTATATCAATATGACGAAGAGCAACCCAAATTGAATTGGAATCTGGAAAAAGGTGAAAAAATAGTATTGGGACATAAATGCAGCAGAGCAAGAGTACATTACAGAGGAAGAGATTACATTGCCTGGTATACCAGTGAAATTCCCATTAATAATGGACCATATATTTTTGGAGGCCTTCCTGGTTTAATTTTAGAAATTGAGGATGTTGATAAAAAGTATTCTTTTGAAGCGGTGGGAATAACAAAAACTCCCAAACCGATATATCTGAGAAATGAGAAAAACATATTAAAGACTACCAGGGAAAAATTTAGAAATGTACAGAAGACCTATAAAGAAAATCCCGGTGCTTTTTACAGTGGTAAAGCTTATAATGAGGATGGATCTCCAATAGTATTAAAGCAGCAAAATATTCAATATGAACCTCTGGAAATTGAATAATTGATTTCAAGAAAGCAAAAAAACCTTCAAGCTTTGAAGGTTTTTTTATGTATTTACAGTAAAAAAAACTGTCTAAACATAGTGGTTGATATACATATACTGCCAATTGTCGCATCTAAAATTTATTAAAGCCTTTTAGCTTTAAAATACAGGAAGTTCGATTTCATCTTTAGTAACCTCTTTTTCTTTACTGCTAAACAGTCTGCCAATCATCTTGAAAGGACGGCTTGCTACAATGGAAGCCGCAGTATTCACCACACTAACCCCCAGTTTTGATTTAGGATGAGCAAGCCATGGAACTCCCGGAGGTAATTTCTGAACTTTTTCTACGAATGGACGCATCCGTTTTTCATACGCTGAGAATGCATCTTCATGATGATCATGGCGGGACAGTTCACCAGCCAGTAAATAAGCGCCTACTATAGCCAGCGTAGTTCCCATACCGGTTAAAGGAGTCGGACAATAAGCTGCATCTCCAATCATACCTGCTCTGCCGTCAAACCATCGTGATGCATGAACCTGGCTGATACCATCAAAATACACATCGCTGTTATTATCAATTGCTTCCATTAAGCGCTTCTCTTCCCATCCGGCACCCGAAAGTTTAGCTTTTAACACTTTCTTTTGCCCGCTGTCAGATTGGGTCAGATAGCTTTTATCATCCGATAAAAAGCTGAAAGAAGCCCTTATGGTCCCATGATTGTCAGGACGAAGCACCATAACCCGGGATCCCGGTGCTGTATACCAGCGCGCCCATTGAGTATCCCTTTCTATCCTCGGTATTGTATACCAGGCATTATATAGCCCTGTAAATTTCAATTCCGGTTCATCTCCAAAAATCAATTGCCTGGTTGTAGACCTCACTCCATCAGCGGCGATCAACAAATCGAACACTCTGCTTTCGTTATCACTAAATGTAACCTCTACATTATCAATCCCTTGATCTATGGCTGTAATGTATTTGCCAAAGATATATTGTACATCATCTTTAGTATGTTTATATAAGATATTTACCAGATCTCCCCGTAGTATTTCGGCTTCACTCGTAAAACTGTTACTGCCTTCTATCGGAAATTCTGCTTCAACCCCGTTATTCCGGTTAACAAACTGTAAACCAATCTCACCTGTATTGGCAGCAAGTATTTCCTGCTCTATCCCCATCATTCTTACAACAGCACGCCCGGCTCCTCTTACATCAAGATTTTGCCCGCCTAATCTCAACGATTTTGCCCGCTCCACTATCGTTACTTCAAAACCGTATTTAGCCAGCCAAAATCCCAAAGTTGGGCCCGCAATGCTTGCACCGGATATAAGCACTTTCTTTTTACTATTCATTTTTATTCTAAAATTTTAAACTGGTAAAACATTTTTAAAAGGCATTTATATACTTTTTTTTACAGCTTCCGATTTTTTGGAAAGCTCTTCCAGACTCATATTTCTGTAGTTCATAAATAGATCATTGTGGTGATAATCCAGTTTATTTAAAAGGAATGACAGTGAACTTGCCTCAGCTGGTCTTAAATTCCCCACTACTACATTCCCTACCATGCCCATCTTAGGTAATAACCCGGACAATTCTTCTCTGCCTTTATCTGTAATGGCGACCATGATACTTCTTTTATCGTTTGGATTATCAAATTCCCGAATCAGATCTTGCTTCAGCAGACGCTTAATCACTTCAACGCCTGAGGTTTTTTCCATAATCAGCTTACTGATAAGTTCGGTTTTGGTAAGAAATGGATAGGTCATCAGGACGATTAAAAAAGAAAATTCATCTAATGTATTGATATTACTTTCCTTTAAGGCCTTCTTAAAATACATGGATGCATAGCGATAATTGAAAACCAGCATTCTCGCAATTTCCGTATTCTGATCCTGATTCTCCCGAACCCAATCTTCTTCACCTCCTGCCAGTTGCCTGGTCCCATGAAGCTGATGAGGCTTGTTTGCATTTAAAAACCCTAAAAAATCAGTGATACTATAGTCATTATCACCCTCATATTGATTTTCGAATTCAAATAAATATTCGATAAGTTCCTTTAAAACCTCTTTCGTGGCCATATATTAGAATGTTTACATTATAAATATATAAATAAAAATACGAAAACATTCAATAATAATGAGGTTTATTTTAAGATATGGATTGTCATCATTAGAATACAGAACCTTCAAGCCTTGCCAGAAGCCCGACAGAGAAGTGAAAAATCCAAATCGGAATTCATATTTGTAAGCTATTTGGTAAGATCTTAAAAAAGGAAATAAACTAATCCTATGGCAGCGGCAGTCATCAGGATCAGGGTAATTGCGCCTAAGATATTTGAGAACTTTGAATTGGTATGATCCTTCATTATTTTTTTATTGTTGCCGATATGCATAATAACAGCAATCATAACAGGCGCTGTGAGTCCATAGACAATTGCTGTATACAAAAGGGCTTTGATAGGGCTGACATCAAAAAAATCAAGAGACAAACCAACAAGCAGGGAAACGATGATAGAAGCATAGAATGGCTTTGCCTGGGCAAATTTCTTATCAAGACCCGCTTTCCATCCAAATGTCTCTGCAAGCATATAAGACTGTGATCCGGCCAGTACGGGAATAGCCAGCAGCCCTGTTCCCAGCACGCCTGTTGCAAAAATGAAATAAGTGAGTTTTCCGGCAAGTGGTTCCAGTGCCTTAGCAGCTTCATCTACTGTATTGATCTGATGGATTCCGCCATTAAAAAGTACGGTACCCGTGGTCAGAATCATAAAAAACATAACCAGATTAGAAAGCAGCATACCAAGATTGACGTCAGTTTTCATTTCACTCAGAACCCTCTTGTCTACCAGCACAACACCTTTGTGGGCCTGATCTTCGGCTTCCATGGTAGTCTGCCAGAAAAAAAGATAGGGCGAAATGGTGGTTCCCAGAATAGCCACTATAATAGAAAGAAATTCCTTATCAAACTTGATAGTAGGTATAAAAGTTTTCTTTACTACCATCAGCCAGTCCTGCCCCACCATAAATGGCACAATGATGTAAAGCAGCAGGCTGAGACACAGCCATTTTAAGATCATAGCAATTTTCTGATAAGAATACTTTATGATAATAAAAAGCAGCAAGGCCGTTATAATAACACAAAAAACAGATACAGGCACCACAGGACAGATCATATGTGCAACAGCTCCCATCCCCTGGATATCAGCACCAATGTTTAAAGTTATTGCAGGAAAACTAAAAATAAGCATCCCATAAAGGATCGGTTTGGAATAATACTGCTTAAGCGTTACCGTAAGTCCCTGTGAAGTCACCAGCCCAATCCTTGCGCACATCCCCTGTATGGCTGCCATAAGAGGAAATGTAAGCAAAGCTGTCCAAAGTGTGGAAAGACCAAATTGCGCTCCCGCCTGAGAGTATGTTGCAATACCCGACGGGTCGTCATCACTGGCTCCCGTAATCAAACCGGGCCCTAGTTTTTTGAAAAAATTGAGAATCTTTGAATCTTTCTTTTGTTTTGACATTGCAATTTTACCGACAGTATTAGTCTGCCTGCTGTATCATCATTCTTCAACCACTTAAAGGTAGTAAAATTTCAAAGTCAATACGTGTTTAGTATTTAATTATTATCAGTTAATTTTGTAGGTAAATGAAAACCCACTAGATGAGGCTGGATTCCTTCGGAATGACAAACAGGACGTTTAGCCGATCCGCAAACATTGTCGTTCCGTAGGAATCTCAATATCGTATAATTCTAAAACACTTGAGTACACTTTAAAAGTTTTATATCTTTCTGCATAAGAAAATCCACTTTAGATGAAAATCAAAGATTTTCAAAAACTTATGTGTACTTCATATCCACAAAACTTTAAACTTAAAATAACTGAAGTGTTAAAAATCTTTTGTGCCTTTTAACTTCGTGGAATCTTCGGTTTTTGGTTAAATAAAAACATAGTAAAATTACTCTAGCTTTTGGTATAGTAAGCCCTCTTTCCCTTACCCATTCCTGAAGTGCCTATACCTGGTTATACAAGTACCTATACCCCCCTTGGGTAAGGGGGTAAAGCCCCTTCCGAAGTACCTAAAGACCGTTCAACAAGTACCTCCAGCCCTTTATGCAAGAGGGTAAAGCCCCTTCGGGAGTACCTAAAGGCCGTTCACCAAGTACCTCGAGGCTCTTCCACCAAGCCTACAGGCCTCTGGAAGGCCATGTACCCTTTTCAAGTCTTCATTCGGCAGCAGAATAGCTATCTATCTCTTCCCTCTCCTTTCAAGAATGAGGTGCGCAGCATCCAGCATTTTCGTCAGATGAATGTACGGACTGACGATATTACTTTCCGGTATATTGCCGTAGGCTCCCAGTGAAAAGTAGACCATGCCGGATATAAAATAGTCAAACTCTTTGATGCTGTATTCTTCAAATGCTTTTTTGAAGACCCGTAAAGGATTTCGGTATTCTTTCTCAGAAAGCAGGCCGGGAAGCCAGGGAGAAACATTTTCTAAGGGAGTACTGGCGTGCCTTTTCTTTTTCTTCAGCGTAATAAGATAGCCAGCACGAATAAACGACTGCATCGACTGGCGAAAGTGAAAAATAGCAGAGGGATCTCCTTTTAGCCACGTATTTCCTTTTACTGCACAGTTTGTAATGTTGTTCAGCTTTTCTTTAGAGGCAGCCAGCTCATTGAACTTAAAAAAATTCTCCATAAGCTCTACTCCGGAATGTTTTTTAGGATCTTCCAAAAAATGGGCTTCAAAGTCTGTTCTTCTATTTTTCATGCGGTTGTTTTTTGTAATTAAGTAATTATTTATTTTCATCATTCATTAATTCCAGGGATTGAACACAGCTCTTCCTGTATCATGAACATTTCATGATATCAGCAGCTGAACTTTTGTTTAATACTATTTGTTTTCTGTTACACGTTTTACCGGTTGTAAAATGGGAGGAAGCCCTGTAATGCCGGACTTCCCACCCATACAAGACAAAAAATAAAACTTATGATAAAATTTGTGTTTTTCAGAAAGCCCGAAGGCCGTAACGGATTGTACACCCCATTGTAACGCGTCATGATACTTTATACGGTAAAGCGGGCTTAGAAAAAGAGCATTGTAGAAAAGCAGAACAGCATGAAAATAAAAACGGCATGGGACTCTACAATATCTGAATCAGAGGTACTGGTATACCGTGCACACAGATAAGAGAGAACCCACGCCTAGGTCGTGAGCTTCCTGCTTATTTTCTCGTGTGCTAAAAATTACCAGTTTTCTGATACGAGATTCTAAGCAATAGCTTCTAATATTCTTTGAAGTATCGCAAAGCTACATTTATTGTAGCTTATTATAACAAATGTAGGAAAAATATCTGACTTGTGACATATTTGTCAATGATATTTTTGACAAATATGTCACATTTATTTAATGAAAGATATTCAGGATAGTTATTGTGCTGCTGTAGCAGATTATATAAAAAAATATATAAGTGATAACGAAATCGACTTAGCCGATCTTGCTGCTGCCGCAAATGTTGATAGGAAACAGGTATACAGATTAATAAACAAAGAAAATGTTCCTTTATTGTCAACTGTTGTGAAAATAGCGCTAGCAGCTGGCCTTGAATTAAATATAACTAATATGGATTTTGATTTTGATCAGTATAGAAAAAATAACAATATACTTATTGCTGTTCCAAAAGATAAATCTAAAAAATCTTGATAAGATTTTGAATTTTTCTTACTTCCTATAAAAGTTTGTTTTTCTTTTATCGGTTCAAAGTAAAGAGACCGTGCTCAGTAGAAACCCAAACAATATTATCAAAACAAAAAATTACGGATCTCTCAAAAGAAAACACCAAATATTCCGTTTAATTCTTAAATTTGGCTAATGCAAAAGAATCTTTATCTCATCATTATATTATTTTCTCTTACCAGCTGCTATACTTATCAGGTAAAAAAGCAACCGGACCCAGCGGCTGACAGTAAACAGGACCCTAAAAAAAGTACTGCTCTTGCAAACAATTCTAGTGTACAAATGAAAAATGCAACAGCTGCTACAAGCCTGAATGTACAACAAGCACCGCCTGCGCCAGTTAATATTCAGGAGAAACTTGCCCCTAATAAAAATTTCAGAATAGATGTAGATGGCAAGAGCTATAAAATAATAGTTGACAAGTGGGAAAGCGACAGTCTGGTGGCCCATCCGGTTCGTAATCCTAAAAAGATTCTGAAATTCCATAAGAACCAGATCAATCCCGATAGAATTGCAGAAAAGCGCTTTTCACAGCCCATAGCTGACATTCTTACAGTTACTGCTTACACTGCCATTGGAGTTTCAATCTGGCTTCTTCTGCGCTAATTTTTAAAACCTTTTCTACGGATCAAAAGAATATGGGCTTTGGTATCAAAGCCGGAGATATATTTAACATAAAAAAGCCCCAATTAAGGGGCTTTACTTTTATAAGAATCTTATAATGATTTTACTTTCACAGTCATTTTAATAAACCTCACACTTGGTATACACAGCAGACCATCAGTGTAGAGATGAACAGCTACAATTTCTTTGTTTTGAGCTATTAAATTGTCTATTTCAAATTTAAAACGATGATAAACTGTATTGGCTGCATCATTTGTCATAGAAGCACCATTAGTTCCAAACAGACTTCCATATATAGCCGCATTATCTGCGTCCTGACTTACTGTAAAATCTTGTTTATAGCTATACATTACATTTGAGTTATTAAAATCATTCATTGCATTGTTTCCAATATAAACTTCAGTGGTACTAGTAAAGATACCTCCATATCCCCAAATATTTTTGGCAACAAACTCTGACAGTCTGATTTGATTTCTCCCATACATTGGAGTAAGATCACCATAAAGCACTTCATAAGAGCTTACATAAGGATAATTTGGATTTACACTAATTGGATTATACTGACTTGATGACCCATTACATTTCAATGTAACATTATCAACTCCAAAAAGATAGGCTCCAGTTGGTTTAGCATTCTGTGAAGTAATTTCTTTTGAATTTGATTCTGGATTTAGTGAAGTTTCTAGTTCTTCACTGGTTGTACACGATAGCAGTAATACACTACCTGCTATCAGCAATAGTTTTTTCATGGTTATTTAGTTTATCCACTAAATATAGACAAATAAAACTAATTACAACATATAACTTACATTTTATTATTTTTTTACTAAAAATAAAGTATTCTCTCTAAAGTTCCATTTTCCCGACTATCGGTTCTTTTTATGTAAATAAGGGGTTAGCAAAACCATTAGAAATATCTAGGTATTGTTTTGAGTCTACTTGCTTGTACAATCTCTCTATCCTATGAGATAGTTTCCGGTATAGATGAGAAAGCTAGTTATGATTGTGGAAGTGAAAACAGTAATGCCGGAAATCCTGGATTTCTTCACCAAAAATAACACTCTCAAAGTATTCCATAAACAAGGGTGTAAAAGCTATAAAATGTAGCCCCACTTCATGGGTGAGGCGGTCGTATTCAGTATGTTTTGCTGGTGTCAAATTTGAAATAGAACAGACAGGATTTGATACCTGTACGAATAAGTTTTATCAGGGATCCTGCACGTTACTGCTTCACACACCATAAGGTTACTGCTAAGTGTGCACCCTTAAGACTTTATACTTACCCACCCTAACCCGGGTAGCTTATTCTAATCTCTTTAGCGTCTATCTTCCGCCACTGTTCTGCAGCAAAGATAATAATTACTTCACAAACTTTTTATTTTCCTCAAAGAAATAAGGCTTACTTTTTCAAATCTACACTTGGTTTATTCTCCCCGCTACCGTGCGAATCCTTTCGTGTGGTATAATATTATAATTAATTTTCCGACAAGGCTTTATAAACATTTTAATTTGTTGCGCAGAATCATAATCTGCCTTTTTAAGCATATAAACCTGCTCACTGGATATGCAAATAAACAATCTGGGAAAATACAAGGTTGAGAACCTTCCTGTCATAATCAAAATAAGCTAACATTAATTTTTCCTTTATCATAAGGATAAAAAATATGTAATTAATTTGTTAATGCTACATATTGATAAAGCATTTTAGGATTTTCGGCTTCAGTAATAAGGAAGTGGGCAACATTGGCTCTTGAAATTTTTCCGACCTTCATTCCTTTTTTAAGATCAGGTAATACTTTATAGAACGAGGTTTGTTCTCCTTCTGTAAGCATTCCTGGTCTTATGATCTCCCATTTCAAATTACTTTTTGTGATTAATTCTTCCATTACTGTTTTATTCACATATTGCTCTTTCAGGAATAATGAAATGACCGTCCGCATAAAAAAACTTAAATAGCCTTTACTTTCCCCTGCTCCAAATCCAGTGATGATCAAAACTGGTGAAGAGAAATTTAATTCATTGCCCACTTTGATAAGTGTATTGGCTATATCGGAAAAAAGAGTTGTTGCTTTTTTATTTTTGGTTCCAACGGTTATCAGGACAGCATCAGAACATTTAATAGCTTTTTTTAAGTCAATGACTGATGTTGCACTTCCATTTATTTTAATCAGTTGAGGATGATCCGGAAGCTGGTCTGTATTTGTTGATAATGCTGTAACGGTATGTCCTTTTTTGAGCGCCTGCATTACAGATTCAAACCCAATTCCGGCTCCTGCTCCTATGATTGCTATATTCATTTTAATTTGATGATTTAATTTGCAGATATTTCTCAGTAATATTCTTTGGGGCAACAAGCAAGCTTTCATTTCCCCATTTCCATGGTTCTCCTGCTGAAGTCAGTATTTCTGCACCAGATTCTTTGGCAATAAGCAATCCCGCAATCCAATTATAAGTATCGATATCTTCCTGAATGAACAAATCAATTCTTCCTGCACCTACGTAAGCTAATTGTAAACCGTGTGGGCCGTAGTTTCTGACAATTCCGAAATGATCAAGCAGTTTAGTAACTGTAGAACCTATTTTTTTATTCAAATCATTCATTGATTTGTCCTGATGGCCATATTCAAAAACAGCTAGCATTACTGCCAAATCAGTTTTATGGCTAAGCTTGAGTGGTTTGTCATTCATAAAAGCACCCTCTCCGTCTTTTGCCCAAAACATTTCATTGGCTAATGGGTCATAAATGACAGAAAATAAAGGTTTTCCATCACGGATAAGAGCTAGATTAATTGTCCATCCTGCCATATGCTGAAGATACTGTATAGCACCATCCATGGCATCACAAAGCCAGTATTCTTTTTGTGCGGCGGGATTTCTTTGTGAGTCGGTATCAAATTCATCTCCAACATGCCAGGGTATAGTGGGAAACTCCAGAGACAGATCTTCTTTTAAAGAAGTAAGACAAACTATATCTATGTCCTCTAATTGTTTTAAAAGTTCGTCCATATTCTGTGGTATGGAATTTTGCTTATAGTCTTTTAAAAAGACCTCACCTACTTTTCTTACTGCATTGAGTATGATTGGGATATTAATTTCGTTTTGCATGTCAATTGTTGTATTAATTACTATACAAAATTACCTGCAGAATTACCTTTAATGATAGTTTTAATAAAGGAAAAGACAGTTCTAATCACGGAATTTTTTCCGAAATTCAATAGGGGTAAGATGAGTTATTTTCTTAAAGAGCTTTCCAAAATAAACAGGTTCGTCGTAACCCACCTCGTAAGCAATTTCTTTAACCGTATTATCTGTAAAGTATAGTAACCTTTTTGCTTCCTGAATAGAAGCTTCCTGAATATGAGCCGATACAGGGCTTCCTGTTAGCAATTTTACAGTATCATTTAAATGGGCAGTTGAAATAGAAAGTGCCGAAGCATACTGCGCAGGATGCTTCCAGGTTTTGAAATGTTCTTTTGTAAGCTTTATGAAAGTTTCCTTAATGATAATACTGCGATTTTCTTTCTCTTTATTAATCGGAAAATCGGAAACAAGTTGACCGGCAATAAGACTTAAAAAACTATTTAGCAAGGCATGAATACTTTTTTGAATATAGTGATTGGTTTCTTGTGATTGTACTTTTTCAATTAAATCCATTAATATGATAAGCTTCTGATAGAAATCCGATCCTTGTTCAAGCAAAAGCGGATTATCAATTTTATTTTCTAAAAGCTGTAGAACTTCTGTATTAATTAATGACGGATCAAAACTCATCATCCATCCCTTTGGATCTTTTACTTCTATAATATGATGAACCTCTTCCGGAAATACAAAAAGTATTGCAGGTTTGGTAAATTCAACATTTTCAAAATCAATATTTAATTTGAATTGACCATCAATGGCTAACATTAATTGGCAATGATTGTCCCGGTGAGGTTTAGAGATGTCGTGTTCACCAGCGTCTTTATCTTCCATATTTACAATAATAACGCCCGCCTTTGCCTGAGCCGAAAGTTCATATTGTTTAATAATATGGTTTTTATTTTTCAAGATTTTTAAATTATAGCATATAAATATAATGCCTTATTTACTGGTTACAAAAATAAAGATTAAAACGTTCAATGAAGATAGAGGAAGTTTTATATATGCTACAAAATTTTCATTGGACTATATCCAAAATGATTTTTAAATAGTTCTGATTAGTAAAGCCTTAGCTGAAAGACCATAAGGTAAAATTATTAACTTAAACTCAGCCCTCGCTCAGACAATACTGATTAACAACAGATTATAAAATAAAAAAAGGAAAAAGTATTTTTAGGAATGCTTTTTCCTTTGTGTGGCCGCAGCGGTTAATTTTCCGAACACTTCTATTGAAGATTTAAATAAAATTGCTAAACTCTTTCTTTAAAAAGTTTAAACCGGTTCATAATTTAGTTTCGTAAAATTTGAAATAATTTCAAGAGACAATAGGTGGCGATTTACTTAAATAAACCTTCTAATGTTCTAATAGCTTTCAACATATCGATTCCTTTACCCAAAACAGGTTTAAAAATATCGCCTTTATCTTTCAATCTTTCTAAAGCATTATGAATGTTAAAATCTGTGGGTTTCAGTCCATTTTTAACTTCTTCCCATTGTAACGGCATACTGACTGGCGCCCCATCTTTCGGACGGAGACTGTAAACACTTGCCAGAGTCTGTCCTCTCCTATTTTGAAGATAATCAAGATAAATTTTATTCTTATCTCTTTTCTGCAGGCTCCTTTCCAAAGTGGTTAAATCCGGTAATTTTTTCTGAACGATCTGCATCAGCAGATGTCCAAAATCTTTAACTTGATCATACGAGTATTTTGCATTCATCGGGATATAAACATGAATCCCTGAACTGCCTGACGTTTTAGGATAACCGTCAACTCCCGCAAGATCCAGAACTTCTTTCACCGCATGAGCAGTTTCAATGACATCCTCAAAAGAATTTTTTTCTGACGGATCAAGATCAAGAACGAGATAATCCGGATTGTCTGCTTTTTTGATTTTACTTGTCCAGATATTAAGTTCAATGCAGCCGAGATTATTGAGATAAGCCAAAGTTTCTTTATCATTGCAAATGATATAATTGATATACTTATCAGAGCTTTCAGAAAAAACTTTTTGTGTTTCTATCCATTCCGGTGTCTCTTCCGCAGCATCTTTTTGAAAGAAACTTAAGCCTTTTATACCGTTAGGATAACGGTTCATAGATTGTGGTCTGTCTTTAAGATGAGGCAGAATATATTTTGAAATACTTTGGTAGAAGTCAATCACATCACTTTTCGTAATGTCGTCTTCCGGAAAATAGATTTTGTTTTGATTGGTCAATTTCAGTTCCTGCTTTCCAATTTTTTTTATCACATCTTCTTTTCCGGTTCTCTTTTTAGGTTCAGTCTTTTTCATATTCTCATTTTTTGATGGATTTTCAGAATTAAATTTTACATCCTTAGGATTGATGTCATCCCGAAGTCTCAAAAAAATCGGATGCCTGTAAATACTGTCTTTCGTTAGTTCTGAAAATTTGATTTCAGCAACCAGTTTGGGTTTTATCCAAGTGGCTTTAGTATTCGTTTTGGGAGTTATTTTGAACACTGAATTTTTCTCAATTAAAGGCTGCATTTCATCGTAGATATCAGAAAGTGATTTGTCATTAAAACCACCTCCGGTATGACCACAGAAAACCATTTCTCCATTCAGATATTTCCCCAGTATCAATGCCCCCAATTTTTTCCTTGAGCCTTTTGGTTCTGTAAAACCGCAGATGACGGCTTCATCGCTCTTATGGATTTTGATTTTCAGCCATTCGGAACTTCGGAGATTCTCTTTGTAAAGGCTATCCGTTTTTTTTGCTACAATTCCCTCCAATCCCATATCTTTCGCCGCTTGAAAAAAATCTCTGCCATTTTCTAAAATGTGATCACTGTATTTGATAATCTCATTTTCCATCAGAGCATCTTTTAACAATTCCTTTCTTTGCAGGTACGATAAATTTTCTGTCGAATGACCGTTCAGCCACAACAGATCAAAAACCTGAAAGGTCAATACAAGATTAGGATTATCACCAATTCTTTGGAGCCATTGGAAATTAGGCCTTCCTTTATCGTCATAAGCGACAATCTCACCATCAAGAATCATTGGATGTTCCTGCAAATTAAGTGAATTCGTTATTTTTTTGAATTTCTGAGAAAAATCGATACCATTTCGAGAATATAACCGGAGTTCGTCTTTGGTTAGATCTGCAATGGCACGATAGCCGTCCCATTTAATTTCAAATGCCCAATCTTTGCTATTAAATGCTTTATCAGAGACTTTGCAAAGCATAGGTTTGATAAATTCTGACCACTTTTTTTCACTGGAAAGTGCGGGTGCGTAGTTTTTATAATGCTTTAGACTTTCGGATGAGTTATTTTTTTTTTACTCTCTTTCTCTTCGAGATAAGCAGTTACTTTGGATGTTTTTAAAGTATGGTCTTCGGCATCATAGTTTTCATCAACAGCAAATTTATCTTTATGTTTGATAAGCAGCCAAGCATTTTCGTCTTTAGAATTTTTTATTTTCACCAATGCGAATTCTCCCTTTAGTTTTTTACCGTGAAGAATGAATTTCAGGGATTGTTTATGAAGTTCCGCTCTCATTATCAGATCGTCCGTCTTACCGTTCACTTTTTCGATAGGCTCATAAGTTCCCTCATCCCAGATCTCGACTTCACCTGCGCCATAATTTCCTTTTGGAATAGAGCCTTCAAATGTTCTGTAGGAATATGGATGATCTTCTACCATCATTGCCAATCGTTTATCAGAAGGATTCAGCGACGGACCTTTTGGAACTGCCCAGCTTTTTAAAACGCCTTCCATCTCAAGACGAAAGTCATAATGAAGCCTCGAAGCAGCATGTCTTTGAATGACAAACTTCAACTTCTTTGCGCTCGCTTTTTCTTTACCTTCCGGTTCAGAAGTTTCTTTGAAATTTCGTTTTTTATTATAATCTTCTAAAGCCATCTTTAAATTTTTAAATATTATCCTGCTTTCTTCTTTCCTTTTTCCAGACTTGCCTTAAGCATTGCCATAAGGTCAATTGCTTTACCTTCAGGTTCTTTAACTGCAGCTATTTTTATCTTTTTACCTTTTGCTTTTTGTTTGATAATTTTCAAAAGGTCTGCATGATAAGTATCTTTATATTTTGCAGGTTCAAAAGTTGTTGCCAAAGATTTGATCAGCTGTTCCGCCATTTTCAATTCAGCGAGTTTTGGAGCACTGCCAGAAGGAATTTTCAAATCTCCAAAGTCCCTCATCTCTTCAGGATAACGCATTCTATTGACCATTAATATTTTATCTTCATAAGGACGAATGAGACAGAGAATCTCCCGTTCTCTCAATACAAATGAACCAATGCCGGCCATTTTAGTTTTGGTTAAAGCCTTTAGTAATAATTTATAAGCGCCTTCTCCATTCTTCTGAGGTTCCAGAAAATAAGGTGTTTCAAAAAGTGCAGGATCAATTTCTGCTTCTTTTACAAATTGAGAAATACTTAGAACTTTAGATTTCTCAGGACTTGCGGCTTCAAAATCTTCATCATTCAGGACGATGTATTTATCTTCGATTTTATACCCTTTTACAATATTTTCCCAAACTACTTCTTTTCCTGTCTTTTCATTAACACGTTTGAATCTAATGTTACTTAAATCCTTGCTGTCCAACATATCCAGATCAAGCGTGCTTGAATCCGTTGCTGAATATAATTTGATGGGAATATTGACTAGTCCGAACCCTATAGCGCCGTTCCAAATTGCTCGCATAATGATGGTTTTTAGTTAAATAAATAATTCGACAAACACACCTTCAATTGTGCAATAAATATTCCATCATTTTCTCTTAGCGCATTATTTGTATCTCTTACGAAAAAGTAAAATGGATGAGATAGGCATCAATAACCGAAAAGTTTGTGTGAAAAAATAAATTAAAAGAACACTTTGATTCAAAATGAATATTTGAAAAAAACCTTTTTTTATTGAGAAAGTTGAAAAATCCGTAATTAAAAATTTCTTTACGTAGAAAATGCAGCAATTCAATTATCAGCATACTTGGAATTAAAAACTTTTAAAAGATTCAGGGAAAATAATTACACCCCGCTGCCGCACGAATCCTTTCTTGTGGTATAATATTATAAATCAAATATTCTAAAAACAAGAATATGATTACAACTCCTTTAAAAATATTCAACCAGCCAACAACAATAAAACTTATGAAATAAAATCCTTAAAGATTGTGTAGTTTGTAATACCCACTCATCAATTATGATTTTATACAGATAAAAGCTTTTGAGAAAGTCTTTGAAAATAAAAACCACACAATACAATCGCGCGGGGTATTCTACAGAATTCAAAACTAAGAACAGCTGAAGCTGCATACTGGCGTGCTGCAGATAATATTTATACTAATAAAACAGTGCAAGGTTTTACTCCTTGCACTACTACTCTATTATGTGTTTTTAGAATCACTGAACTTATTATAGCGATAAAAAATTAATTTTGAAACTTTACAAAATCCAGATAAAAAGAAGGATTTCCTGCGTTGAAGGATACCGGTACAATTCCATTTGTTTTACCAGCTAAGACATTATAGGTGCCCGGTACAGCGAAATATAACACCCTATTTTGATCTCTCGGAAATATGAATGCCGCAGTGTTTGATCCACAATAGCTTCTCCACACGTCACCAATTCCATTGATATAGAAAAAGTAATCATTGCAGTCAGAATTGATGGCAATTCCACATCGGAAAAAGTACCAGCCCTTTGCGGGGATAGTCACCTGAACTCCTGTATTCAATCCGGCAGCTCCTATCCCTCCAGTATAAGGATTTACCAATGTTCCGGCGTATGGTGTCCAGTTATTGGCAAATGCTGTAGTAACGGTGGATGACCATGTTGCCAAACCATTTGCGTCACTTGTCAGTACATATCCCAATTGCTGGGTTCCGTCCTTAATCTGAAGAGCACCATTGGTAGTTCCGTTATCAATCACAATTTTTGCACTTGCTGCTCCCGCCGGTACGGCATTGGTTCCTACAAGCACTTTTCCTGTACCACTGATACTTAGATTATTGCCTGCTGTTGCGATATCAGAAGCTTGTGAAAGGGTTCCACCCAGTTTTACATCTGTACCGGATACAGTGAGGCCGTTACTTGCCGTCATATTGTTATTAACAATTGTTCCCATTGAAAGAATTTCCCAGGTAGAATTTGCTCCGGAAAGTCCTGTACTGACAAGCTCAACACTTTGATTGGCTGGTACCGAAATACTGATGTTGCCGTTAATTGTTTCCGGAGCAGCAGCATTTACAGTGATTTTAAAGTTTGAGTTGTTTTTAATTCTGTAAATTCTCCCTTTGAAGTTCCCATCTCCACTAATGGAAACAGGTAAGCTGAATACTGTATCAGCGGTACCACCATATGAAATATGGAAATCTGACGATGTTAAATTATAAGAAGTTGTCACTGCTTTATAATTTGCGGCCAGTGATCCGTTAATATCCATTGTAGAACCTGGATTTGCTGTATTAACACCAACATTTCCTGCCTGAGCAAAGATAATAGCTGGACTTAAAGCTAACACTGCCAAACATAATTTTGCATAAATTTTAATCATTTATTCCTATTTATTATACTAATTGATATTATTAACACACCAGCAAAGGTATTTTAATATCTATCGTGGGATTCTTCTATTATTGTGGAAATACATTTATGGTATTGTGGAAAGATATCCACAAATTTAAATTCCAACAGTGGCGAACATTAGTATATAATAAAGGTTATATCGAGTTTTGTTTCTTCACGTTCGTTGCGAAGCCCTGCTGCCACACGAATCCTTTCGTGTGGTTTAATAGTATAAGTCAAATATTCCAAAAACAAGAATATGATTAAAAACTCCTTTAAAAATATTCAAGCTGCCAACAACAATGAAACTTATGAAATATAATCCTTAAGGATTGCAGAATTTGTAATACACACTCATCAATTATGATTTTATAAATATAAATGCGTTTGAGAAAGTCTTTGAAAATCCTCCACATAATCTTTAGCCAGAGCTATTTTCGGGGGTATTCATAAAAAAAGCCCCTTAAAAAAGGGGCTTTTGTGACCGCAGAAGGATTCGAACCTTTATATTTTATTATTTTTCAACATTCTTTAAAACCTGCAAAAACACTACATATAAAGCATTTATGTAATACTAAAAAACATTAAGAAACAATAAAAAACAAAATAAACCTTGACCTTTACCTTGACCAATTCAAAATTTATTTCTACTTTTGAGTAATTAAAAATAACTTATTATGAAAACTCAAGAGAGATATAATAGTGATATTGGTAGTGTAACCTTTAGGTTAAAGAAAGCAGATTCTACTGGTTTATGCTCGATTTTAGGTACATATTTATTCAAGGAATATCAAATTGGGTTTTCAACTGAAATTAAAATACAACAAGAACAATGGGATAATATCAGCAAGAAAGTCATTTCAGGAAAACAAAAGAAAGAAGAAAATGATAAGTTAAACAGATTCCGAACCACTATTACAAAAGAACATCAAAGCTTTAACGAGCAATTTAATCGTTTACCTTCTAAAGAAGAGTTAAAAACAATCATTGCTAAAGCCAAGAGCAATGACAGTGTAACAATAGTAAACAGAAAAAAGAAAACATTTGATGATGTTTACCAAGAAACATTAGGTTTATTAAATCAAAAAAGGGAAAATGCCCTTAATTCAGGTCGAAAACCATTAAGAAAAGAATCAATTTCCAGACTCACTCTCTCATATAACAATCTGAAAGATTTCATTAAAGAGAAAAAATATTTTTTAGATTTGGACTCTTTTGATGAAAGAATGTGTCTAGAATTTCAAGGATGGTTAATAGGCATCGGATTAAAGCCCTCTACCGTAAAATCCAGAGTACAAAATATCAGTAAGATACTAAAAAGAGCCTTTGAAAGAGGTTACACACATAATCGTTCTTATCTCCTATCCGATTTTAAAGTACAGGTTCCACCAACAGTAGCTGTCACATTAACTGAGGAAGAAATAAAAATATTGTATGAATATGATTTTAGCAATAAACCAAGCTTAGAAAGAGTAAGAGATATTTTTGTACTTTCTTGTCATACCTCCCTACGATATGGTGATGTAACCAGATTAGAGCCATCTCATATAAATACTGAAAATAAAACTATCAAAATATTAAGTCAAAAAGTTTCAGAAGATGCAAGACCCGTAAATCTTGATTTTAAGTTTTTTGGTTATACAGAGAACATATTATTAAAATATCAATACAACATCAAGAATATTGCAATCAGCAACCAAAAGACAAACAAATATCTGAAAAACTTATTTAAAGAAATCCCCTATTTTAAAGACAAAACCATTCAATTAGAAGTTTTTAATGACAAAAAGATGTTGTTTAAACACTTCCCTTTTACTGAAAAAATTGTATTTCATGACTCAAGAAGGAGTTTTTGTACAAATAGATATATCGAAGGATGGGATTTACTCGAAATTTGGTCATATACAGGACATACCAATGAATCAACATTTTATGGCTATTTCAAACCAACTCGACAACATGAAAAAATAAGACGACAAAATATAGTCAATAGAAATGAAAGACTTCAGAAAGTAGATTTACAAACTAAGCAAATAGAAGACCTTCAAAAACAGCTTAACGAATTATCAAAGTTAGTCAGTGAAGAGAAAAAAGAGGAGTTAGCAAAAATCATTAGCATCACTCAAAATGTATCATAATGGAAAAGCTTGTAAATACACTGAAAAATCTCATCGCAAAAATAACTTTCCCAGTAACGATTGATGACGAAGCAATTCAAACTAAAGAGGAAATTATCACTCTCATAGAGAAGATATTTTTAAATTCAGAAGAAAGACAATTCCAAACTATTCTGATAAATTATGTTATCAAGCCCTTGTATTCTAGGTTCTCAGAAATTGAACCATTACAACAATTTTCATCACGGAGCAAACGAAAAATTGCTCAGCAACATCAGCAAATCAAACCGTTGATAGAATCAATCTTTGAAAGTTACAAACATTTCCTGAAGGAAGAAAAGGAATACATTCAATATCAGGACAATCTATTAGATAGAGAAAAAGATTTAATGAATCTTATATTTAAAAAGCTCGATTACGATGCAGATTCATTTGAATCATATAATTTAAACGTATCTAAAACTCAAATTTTAAGATACCTCACACAGTTGAGTAATGACAGTAGTTATCTCGATTTAAAATATAGAGTTGGCCAAATACACACCAAAATAAAAGATGTTAAAAGAAGGCTTACTAACGAGCTCAATAGAATTTATAATGAGATTAAAAATACTACAATAGAACTAAATTCAGATATTGACTATCCAACAGATTACCATAACTATACGTACAAAGAAATCTTAGGAGAAAATCTTTTAGAATATAAAATTGAGCAAAGCTTTTATACCAATCATTTTGAGCTGCTTGATAATCTTGAAAAGAATCTTGAAAAAAAATTCCCATTCATTATTAAAGACAAAACAATTTCCCAGCTAATACAATTTTTACCTCACGAGAAAATAAATCGCTTCTTAGAATTTGAAGACCTACTAATCGAGCATAAATACTTAATTAAGAATGAAATTAACCTTAAATGGATTCGAAAGAAAAATGAATTAGTCAACTTCTGTAGGTTCCTTGAATTAGAAGGATTTTTAAAACCGCACAAAAAGCTTTCTATACTCATCCAATATTTAGAAAACAGATATGATTTTGGTGTAGGAGATCAGAGAAAAGAAAGCAAATTCAATGGAAGCAATGAAGAGATTAAATCAGACTATGAGTTTTTAAATTTATAATCCTTTTTCATTCCCTTTTTATTCCCCTTAAAAAATTAAAAATGCAGACACAATCAGTGTTTGCATTTTTTGTACCCCCCCATTTTCAGGACGTTTAATAAGCTCCCTACCTTTGTATTGTAATTTTAAAACAAAGGAAAAATGACAAATATACAGCAAATCGAAATAATCCAAATAACTCCTGAAAAGCTAGAATCTATAATAGAAATAGCAATTAAAAAAGGGGTTGAGCAAGCCAGAAATATATTTAGCAAGCCATCAAAACAAGAAGAGTATTTAACTAGAAAAGAAGCCGCAAAAAAATTGAAGATTTCGATAGGAACCTTAGACAACTGGACAAAAAGTGGAAAATTACCTTCCCACAAAATTGACAGAAAGGTACTTTACAAAGAAACAGAAATTGAAGAATTTATTAATAAGGCATCTCTATGAATCAGACAGTCATTATTCAAGAACAGCTATTGCGGGATTTAAAAAAATCCGTTGAACAAAACAATAAAATCAGCCATATCAAACTCAAGTTAGATGTGGCTGTATTTTATCTGAGTTTATTAAACAGTATTCCAAGCTTTTATAGAGAAGGTAATTGTGAGAGAGACTGTAGTATTGCACTATATTCAAAGAAATTACTGTCCTACAATTGGAGATACAGTGAATATATTAATTTTTTGATTGAACAAGGTTTTATAATTAAGGTCAGTAACTATGGAGTTGATATTGGAGCATGCAATCATTATCACATTGCTGCTGAGTACTACAACAGTGAAGTAATAAATTACACAATCACAGATAAAACCTTGCTAAAAGCTATTAAGCGTACAGATTATAAAGAAAATGAAAAAAGTTTTAATAAGAGGGAATATTGCATGCAAAAAAGACCCCATCTTATTAAGTTCTTTGATGATGAATTGGAAATCGATGAGGTAAAAGCACTGGAGATCATAAACCCACTTCTGAAACAAGGTGAAGTGAGAAAATATACATCTGCAAGACATTTGATTAATGAGTTTAAATATAAGGATTGGCAGTATTCAGTTAAACCAGATACAGATAATAGACTTCATTCATCAATGACAAGATTAAACAAGATTTTAAGACCTTGTATTACTTATAATGGTGAAAGATTAGGAAGTATTGACATTAAGTCCTCCCAACCGTATTTCTTTTGTGTAATCCTTAAAGCAATCATGAATCAAGACAAAGATTTGCTTAAGCAGATAGGGGCAACAAAACTATTGAACAATAAGCACATTCAACGTTTATTTAATCTTACTCTTGATAAAGAAGAGATTGATAATTTTATCAATCTAGTAATCAATGGAGATTTTTATGAATACTTCAGTAGCATATTGCAGATTAAATATAATGAAGAGGATGAACCATATAGGGTTGTTTCTAATTTTTCATCAAAGAATAAATGGTTTGCTCAACCGACCAGAACAATTATATTTAAAAGTAAACGAGATTTAGCAAAGAATGTTGTTATGGAGATATTCTTTAGTAAACCCAAAACAACTATTCCGGAAGCAAAAAATTTTAAACAAGAATTTCCAAGTGTATTTAAAGTGATGAGTCATATTAAAGACATAGGAGTAAGCTTTGATGGTTTATTGACTAATGTAGAATCGTATTGTTTACTCGATTGTGTAGCAAAGGAGTTTAGTGAAGAATATCCAGATATACCATTGTTCAGTATTCACGATTCACTTGTGACAACTCAAAAGCATCTAACAAAATTAAAGAATAATGTAGAAATACAACTCACCAACATAACAACATTAAAAACAACTCTAATTAGAGAACACTACTAAACAAACAATATAGAAATATACCCTAATGTTATAGGTTTTTTATTACAATTGTTGAAAAGCTCTTAATTAAGGATGCTTGAGATTATTACAAATGATCAAGCATCCTTTTTTGTTACTATAAATTATCAAAAACCCGTCTTCTTGTAAGAAACAGTTCAGTATATAAATCATGTAATTCTTTAGATTTCAGCAAACCATAGCCGTTCACTTCTAAAGAGTCCTCGTAAGAAAGTTCACTTAAATAGATATAGAAACTGTAGTAAGGCATAAATGAATAAAGCTCTTGCATTGAGTTGTTATAAAAAATGATCAAATCATCTTCTTTTTTAATATTTTTTGAAGCATTGATTATATTCATTCTGCATTTTTCATAGGCTTTCTCAATTTCAATTTCAAAATCTTTTTTTGTTTTCATAGTTAAATTATTTTAGTGTAAAAATATTTCATCAAGTGAAATTTTCAAAGTAAAATTTTGCAATCTCACTATCATAGTTCTTTTCTAGGTATTTTTTTAGATAATCAAGAAGTGGCTTTGACTTTTTAAATGCTTTGACATAATATTTCAGATTGTTTCCGATTAACCAATAAGGATTGAATTTTGAATAATCAAATGTATCCAAGTGCAAAAGCCAATTATAATAGTCCTTTTTGGAAGAAACATTATAATCAATGTACTTTTCCAATTTTTCAAATGGGAATTCTAACTTATAGAAAATATTAATCACTTGGTCAAGTCTAAAATTCTCAGGTGAACCAAATGCGTCTCTTCCCTCATTTTGTGATAAATCAGGAATTTCTTCAATGAATTTTTCTAAAAATTTATCATCTAATTGAGGTGTAATAGTATTAAAGATAACAGCCGTATTAAATAATTCAGTATTAAAATTATCTTCTAATTCTTTGATAACCTTTTGTTTGATTACAGCCTGTAACTCATCGTCTAAGAAACTTAACCCATACCAATATTTATAATAATTATCCTTTTTAGAAAAATCAATATCCTCAATGTTTGAAATGCCATTAATCTGCTTAATTATATCAATTATTTCTTCTGGGGTTGCTTTTTCAAAGTAATATTTTGCAAGTAACGAAGAATTGGTTATTCTCAAACTACTATCAATACCTAACTTTATAAAATCTAACAGATTCTCTTTAGAAATTGAATATTCTTTTTCTGTTACAATTTTCATCAGATCAGCTACAAGTGAAAGTCTTTCAGTTTTATTAATTCGGATAAAGTTCAAAACTTTTGAGAATAAGATATTTAGACTAATATTATCAATTTCAATTTTGGAAATTATTAAACAAAAGTTTTGAATAGTATTGCTTAGCCGCTGAACAATTCTATAATTATCTTTATTTTTTTCTATACTTGTGCTTGATTTTGTTAAGTTATCAATATAAACATTAAATTGTTGCAAGACTAAATCTGTGTTATGTATTGTAATTATTTTGATATTATACTTATTCAATAAAAAAATAGCATCTTTATTTTTGACATAAAAAAGCCACATTTCGATAGTCTTAAAATCAAACTTGTACTTTTCATAATCAGGATTTTTTAATGTGTAAATAATCAAAAAACCTTCTAATATTTTTCTACATAATTGTTCATATTCTTGATACTGGTTCAGTATAATAAAATTGAATTCAAAAAAATTATGAACTCTAACAAAATTGCTTTCTAAATCAAAAAGTTGGTTATCAGAAGTCCAACCGCCTTGTTTATCATTTAATCTTGTTTTTTGTAGTTCGAACAGCAAATTATCTATGTAAACAATATTTCTGTACACAAATCGAAAGTCTCTTACTGTTTTGTATATGTCTAAGAAGTGTTGAGCATTGTCAAGAATAAATTTTTCTTCGGACTTATCTTCGATATGAACAAACTTCTTTTTTATTTCATCATCGAAATAAAAACTATTTTCACACAATTGTTTTAACTCCAATAGATTCAATTTTGCTGTTAGATAGGTTATAGGGTTTTTATTCTTATCTTCATTATTGTAAATATCCAAAAGTATATCTATTGACTTTTCCACATCTCCAAACAAGAATGATGCATAACTTTTTCTTAGTTTTTCATATCCTGAATAATTAGGCTTGTTCTGTTTTAAGAGAAATTCTGTTTTTTTAATATCCAGCCTTTCAAAAGTACATCTTTCACAATTGCATGTACCGGAAAGAAACAGGTTATGAAGACAAAATCTATTTCCTTCTTCTAATCTCCGACCTCGAAAAAATATGTGCTTAATTGCATTAGAAATAAAGAAACTAATTATCGATTTTAATTTTTCTTTTTGATTTTCAACAAGTATAAGATTGCTTGAAAGGCTATAAGATTTTTTTCTTCTATCAACATAAATACTTTTAGTAAGATTATACAAATCCTCATTATCGGTAGATATGCTCATGTCACCAACATAAGTGCTTTCACCAAAAGTATAATACAATATCTCACTCAAAATATTTTTCGGGATAACTTTTATACATTCAAATTTTTCTATAATGTAATAGAGTTTATCTATGATATGTAACCCTTCAGTTTCTTTTCTAAAAACAGAATAGTCTGATTTATGAGACTCAAATAAATTTCCATGCAATTTTTCTACTTGTTTAACTCTTGCTGTTCTTATTTCTTCAAGAAACTTATCAAAGTTTTCCTCATTAAGAACATTATCTTTCGGAATATAGACTTGAAAGTTTTTTACATTTTTATTTTTCTGCTCATTTATTCTATTGGGAATAGTATCATCATTTTGAATAAAATAATAATAAATCTTATTTGATACAATATCACAAAGTGTAAATACAAATGGTTCAGATACTTTATGATACCATGAAAACGGATGTCTTAGACTTTTTAGAGGATAAGAAATAAAATCTGTGTCTTTATTAGGTTTTACAATAGCATTTTTTCCTTTGTTTTGATTAAGAAAAGATATTTCATCAATCAAAGTTTCTCTATCAACGACTTGATAGTAAAAATCTGTCCCAATCTCTCTTTTACCAGATTCATTATCAACTAGTTTATAATTTTTATTTCTAAACAATTCAGACAAGGTGTCATTTAATAAATTGTTCGCTTGACGCTCAATTTCATCATTGTGTAGTTTTGGTGGCATTCTGTGAAATTTTAATAATAGATAAATTTAAAATAATTTATCTATTTTCACTTCATCATTATGATAATAAAAAAGCTAATTAAGCCCTATAAGAATACGGAAATGGTAAACAATTAGCAACCTAACTGAAAACTAAATTTGATTAGTACAATTACATTTTATAGATTTGTGGAAACTAAAAATATTTATACATAAGCAAAAAAATAATTATTTGAAAATATAGATTGCGTTAGCTATTTATTCTTGTTACTGAAAACTGGTAATTTAAAGATACACGAGATAAATAGACCTAATGTTCACGCTTGGCGTGGACGTGGTTTATTTGTGTATCAGGTATACCAGTACCTCAGTAACAATAGGCTACAGTTCCACGCCTTTCTATTTATATAATCACAAAATACTTTGGAACTGGGTGATAAATTATCTTATGAAAACCCTATTAACTATCACTCTCATTTTTACATTCACGTTCTATCATTGTCAAAATTCAGAAACTATTGAAGAAGTCCCCAACCATGTATTTGCAAACATTGCTAACGGCTGGACGTACCTTGGTGAATCCGTGACAAAAATTAAATATTACGTTAAAGACATAGAATCAAACGATAGCTATTCAAAGAATTATGTTTGTTGGGTTAAAACGGTTAATGCTCCAAAGAGTTACAAGGATAAGAAAGGAAACTGGATAACAAAGCAGTCTGATTACTCTATAGAGAGATGGAAAATTTATTGTAATTCCAAGAAATACGCTTTGTTGTCGTATGTTAACTACAATTCAAAAGGCCAAGTAGCTTCATCTGGTAAATTAAGTGGTGAGATTGACGAGGTCATTCCAGAAACAATGTCTGAGGCTGTGTTTAATTTTGTTTGTAAATAGCCCTGAACGTATCTATAATTTTCCTCGTCTTTTAAAATTCTGGTACTTCCCTATCAAATTTAAAAGATAAGCGAAAAATCTAGGGCACGTATATAGCTACGTTAGCCTTACTTATTTACTATTAAGTCCAATAATAAAAATACTATTATGAAAATTAGACCAAAAGAAATTTTAGAACCTCTCTTCATCTTCCTAATATTCTTAGGCTTTGTTGTAGGCGGTATTTCTTTAATTATATATGGTTATAACCATGATAATGACGTAGAACTGACATTTGGTTTGGTTGTAGCCTGTTTAGGGTTATTCCAGATTTTCCAAAGATATAAAGTGGGTTATGTATTTGCCGTTATACCAATTTTATTAGTTGTAGTTAGTTTATCAGGAACATTCATTTTTATTCTATTCTATATCCCATTCTTTTACAAAGAATCTTTGAATCTGGATCTAGGTGCATTGATTTTAAAAGATTGGTTTGTAAGGTTAGTAATAATAATTATTGATGTGCTTTTGCTCGTCAATGTATTTACATTTAACAAAAAGCGTTTGAGCAAAAACAAAGAACAAGAAAAAGGCCAATATTAACCGACTCTTACTATTTACGGTTATCTGTAAGAAACACTCATAGATTCATAATACTTTTATCACTAAAAATCAAAATTTAATCATTAACAAACAAAAACTTTAACATCATGAGAAAACTAATTTTTACAACATTAACAATCATTTTCAGTGTCATCATTTTGTCCTGTTCAAGCAACGATGATGATAATAACCAAACATTTCCTTTTGAGGGTAAATGGTCTGGAAGTTATTCCGGAACAAAAGACCACGGAACATTTAAGATTAATGTAAGTTCAACAGGAAAAGTTACAGGAATAACGACATCAGCCGTATTTAATGAGGACTTTGATGTTAACGGGAATGTTTCAGAATCCGGAAATTTCTCTGCAATTGCTGGTAGTGCAAGTTCAGGAGCAACATTCACAGGGCAAATGAGTGGGAATAATGCAAATGGGACTTGGATTAATACTTCAGCAAATATGAATGGGACTTGGACAGGAGGTAAGAATTAATTGATTTTTACATAGGCGTATCAGGATTTTAGCCCGTTTCTTTTGTTTTTGGTATATCAGTATTAAAAATAAATTTGAGGGGCTAAAATCTGGATATGTTAGGAGAACGTATTCATTTTTTATTATTGACTTGAACAAAAAATTAATGTTCAATCGAAGTTGCTTCGCTTTGTACTTTATCAATACAATGTTAAGCTATTCTGTACATAAACATTTTCCTTCAATTACATAATCATTGCAAACTTCACACGGATACATTTCTATTAGAACCCCACCATCTCTATTATTTGCGCAATGTGTATTTAGGCAAATACCTTGAAATGTTTCATCATAATATAATAAGGAATTGCAATAACATTCTGGACATTCTCTAATTTTTGTTTCATCAATTTCTTTTAAATTAATAGGACACGAAGTACAATAAAATTCTTTATATAAATTTTGGGCTTCATTAATAACAAACAATGAATAATTTGAACAATTATAACAACATCCTCGTCCGTAATTAATGTTTTTTGTTCTTAAAATTTTTTCTTCTAAATCAGCGTTCTTGTGATAGCCAAATATCTCCTCAATTTTATCATCAAAAATATTTTTGATATTTTTGATACTTTTATTATTGTCGTTAAGATATTCAAAACTTGGTTTTATAACTTTTCCATATAAAAGAGTCAAATTTTCTTTAATTTCATTTGTATTAATATCAATCGCAAAATGTTGAATCTTATTTCTTTCTTTTGCAATCTTTTCAATTATTTTTATGGAGTTGTTATCAAAATAATTTGGATAAAATTTCTTAATAGTTATGCAAATCTCCTTTATATCTATTGATTTACAATTATATAATTCATCTAATTTGGGAGAAAATGGATCGTTACAATTTCTGAATAAAGAATTTTTATCAAAAATATAAATAATATTTTCATGGGAAATCAACTCTTTTAATAGTAATTCCGTTCCTTGAAATAAACTAAGAATAGCATATTTATAATATTTGGTAACTTTCTCTTTCTCTGCTTTTTCAAAGTATTCTAATCCATATTCGATAGAATCAATAGCATTTTCTAAAAGACTAAACTTTATCATTAATAAGGTATTTTATCAGTATGTTTTCTCTCGAAAAATTACTAGCGAAGTGTGGGATGGATTAACTGAAAGTTCATTTCAAACTAACAGAGCCTACTCTTTTTCAGATTATCCAAATTAATAAAAAACAATATGAAAAGCAACGGCAAATAAATGTTTCAACTTTGTATTTACACTCATTTTGCCAATACAATGTTGCCTGATGTTTTATTTAAAAAATATTGAAATCAAGTGAAAATGAATTATCCAACATTATTTTTTGTTTTTTTAAGACACTTTGAGTGCTTTCAATAATCTTATTTTCAGTTTCACTATCTATACTTTCATATAATGTTTCAGAAATGCCCCAATTTTCACATTTCGTAAGTAGGTAAGTTGTTAGTTTGAATTCAAGTTCAGTTTCATTCAAGTTTTTCCAACCATCAACGAACTCAGTCGTCCATTTATCTTCTGACTTTGTGAGATAAAATATCAAAATTTTTGTATGAGAATTATAAGGGAATACATTTACATAAATTGAATTTAAATTAGGGCTACTTAAAATTGTACTTGAATATACTTCTTTTAATGGATAATTGAACTCAATAAAAGTGAAATTTTCTTCAGAATTTTCAATATCATTTATAAATAATTCATGTTCTTTATTGCGAATATGAATTAGCATTTCATGCAAATCAATGAACTCTTTTGTAATTCTTTGACTTCCTTGATTATATGGAATAGCTTGTATTGTATTTGAATTGTAAAGCCTTTTATGTTTCTCTAAAATTATTTCCTCTCTTCTCATAAAAGAAGCAAGTGTTCTAAAAGCAAATAATAAGTTGTTTTTATAATTTGTAAAATCGATAGGATGAGTTTCGATTACTTTAAATATTTCTGTATCATGGTAATTACAAAATGTAGGAAAAGAATGGGCTTGGCTTGTACCTATATGTTTGAAATATGTTAGTTCGTTAAACCCTAAATTTTCCCATTTAAAAACATCCTTTGGCTTTATCTCATATATAAATCCATTAGGTGCAATTTGATTAAGAATTCCGTTTTTTTGCAAAATATGAGAATTTATAGCATTTTCGCTACATCCATTGTACAAACAATTCCATTTTTTATTTTTTACATTTTTATTTATTCCAGCAATTATCTTTTCTATTACTTTGTTTGATTTCATTAAGTATCTTTATTTAAAATATCAATTAACGTCTAATATAAGCATTATGTTAATAATTAAATATTTAAACATTAGTAAATTAAAATTTATTTTTACTCAACGAGCGAGATAATGGTATATATTCACTATATCTCATAATCTATAGAAAACATTCATATCTACACAATATTAAGACCTTGTAAATAGTTTAAAACCGCTACTGACAGGCTATTTTTGAGGTTTTTGTTTTGCTTGGCAAATTGTCTATTGAGCAAGATTTGCATTTTATTTTTTACACTATACGTTGTGCCATTTTAAGCCTTATCTCTATAAAAGTGATTGAATATACCAGAATTTATTTTAAAGCGGAAAAATAGGGGTAAGTTCGGAAAACGTCCTAATTAATGGGCTTTTAAGTAATAGAATTTTAATAAATCTAAACATCACCAAACTGAAGTCATTTTCCTAAATGATAAAGACTTTTTTCATCAGAAACAAATACTATATCTTGGTCAAAACTTTCTAAATCTGTTGTTGTCTCATAAAAAAGTAATTTATCTTCTTTTGCGGAATATGTTATAAGATGTATAGTCTCAAAATCTTGTGTACTTTTTGAAAGTATAATATTACAAGGTTCAAATTCAAATAATTTAATAGAAGCGCATATATATGAATGATATTTATAAATGATTATTGAAAAGCTAAAATTTTCTAATCCATTTAAATTAAAAGTTGGAATAATGGTTTTTTTTGAAATTTTTGCTTCATTAGAAACATCAACCCATCCGTTTAGTGATAGTCTTTTCTCATTTATTCCTTTTCCATTAATGTATAAAACTTCTGAAAATTCGTTTTTTACCTTTTCGAACATAAATTTTTTAAAACCATTAAACTCTGAATTATTGACAAAATTACTACCTTGAATTAATGATAAAAATTCAAAAGCAATTTTTGAACATAGTTTATAATGTTTCTTAATTGACCATTTGTAGTTTATGATTAAATACTTGTATTCTTTCTGGTCAGAATAGAAGTTTCTAAACTTAATAGTATTTATGTTTTTTAAATTTTTAATAATATTTAAAAAGAAATCAGCTGAATCTTTAGTTTTTGAAATTATGATAGTACTATTATTATATTCAAAAATTCGTGAGTTTAAGTTTGTTGGTAATAGGTCTGATATGTAGTAGGAATAATTATTACGTTTTACATTATTAATAAGTTTTTCTAATAACGTATAATTTAATTCTTCATTTAAATCCTCAATACCTGAATGATAGAAAAATGTAATCTCAAACTTGTTATTGCAAATTAATTGAGAGGGAAATGGATTGGATTTTTCATTTAAAGCAATAAACCACTCATTTAACTTGTGAAACCAAACAAAAATTTTTTTATATTTAATAGTTTTATCATCATTTATTTTCATAGTATTTTTGATGTCCCTATTTATCCAAAAGCTTATTGGTGAATATTTAAATATCCAATCTTCAATATTTTGTCCAAAGAAAGTGTTGCATTTTTCACAGACTGATTGATATAGTTTATTGGAGAAATGGTCAGTCCTTAAAAGACCTTTCGAAATTATATGAGCTATATTCTTATTTGATTTTTCTTTACACCAAATACATTCTTCCGTCGCTAATTCTTTTGGAGGAGGGGAAATATTAAAAAAAATTTTGTATTGTTTTAACACGATAATATTATATATAAGTATTAATGAATATAGGCTTTCGAAATTATAGTTAAAAATGACCAATTAAAATTAGTTGTTTTTAGGCTTGCTTTTATAATCTATACAATATTATGTTGAATTTTTCATATAAAACCTTATATATAATTTTATATATTAATTCTGTACTCTCTTCTAAGCTCATTATTTTTTTTGGAGCTTCATAATTTGTTCTGCCATGTCTTGCAAAATACCCTAAAACTTCATAGTTATTTGCTGTATGAGTAAATATTTTAATTTCATTTTCAAATTCTTTTAGTAGCTCTAATGAACCCTCTTCTTTAAGAAAATACTTTATATCATCGTAAATCATATATAGTAATTTATAATCAGTATTTCTGGAAAGCAAGAAAAATAAGTTGGTTAAAAATTTATCATTTATTATTTGGGAGAATAAGTCATAAACAGGATTGTGAGTTTTCGTTGCTATCGAATTTTTGAGAGTAGAGAGATCAAACTCAATAAAATATAACTCTGGCTCATAAATTGGAGATACAATTGGTTTTTTAGTTTGATAATCATATAAAGTATTGAGAGTGAAATATTTTCTTGACCTTTTCTCACAAAGTTTAAATATACCTTCAAAAATTGATAGGATTTGATGAGCTCTTTTAATGATTTCTTCAGGGTCATTTAAGTTATTAAATGCCAAAGAAGAGAAATAGAATGAAGAAAGGTGATTGTCATCATGTATTTCTGACCAAAACATTGCATCATTAGTTGAATTATTTACAGATAAAATTTCTTCAACACGAATACTTGAAGTTGCTAAAAAAAAATACTTAAAATCCATTAATTATTATTGTTTTAAAATGCTACCCAAAAACTAAATATACGCAATGTTTTTATTTATGTATATAAACTTATACTTAATAAATTTAACCAATGTTAGGATTTTAATTTTTCAGGGTGTACGGTGTACTATTTTAGACAATATCTCTGTCAAATCAATATGAATACACCAGATTTAATTTTAAAGTGAGAAAATTTGGATAAGTTCAGAGACCGTTCGAATTGATTTAGTGTAACCTAAAAATTTTTTATAAAAATACTCCGGCTAAGGTATGTGTATAAAACCACCCCCTTCTTTTCAAAAAGAAATTTGACTTTTTTAAGGGCATACCGGCATCACGAATTTTGATTCTGGAAAATAATTCTCCAAAAAATATTTTTTCTCCGAAAAAGAATACTATATTTTCGTAGCCGTTCTACTGATTCCTGTAATAACCCTCATTGCTATTGAATTATGAGAGTGATCAAACAAAGACAAGAAAATTATTTTAGAGATTAGTTTTAATTGTCATATGTTTCACAGCATATTATTCTATTTATCACATTTGCCTTGACCAAAACCTTGACCAAATACCAAAACTAGCTTTTAAAAACAAAACAACCCACTGTAAAACAGCAGGTTGTTTATTTAACATTGTGACCGCAGAAGGATTCGAACCCTCACTGTTGGAGCCGAAATCCAAAGTTCTATCCATTAAACTATGCAGCCTGTTTCAGGAATTAGGGGTTGGATAATAGGTTGTAGTGAAAACTATTCCTAAATCCTAAGCCCCTGAGCCTAGAAAGTAATCTTCACTCCTCCCAGAATCTGTGCACCTAAGACTTTATATCCTTTGTACGTCTGGTAATTTGAGCTCAGAAGATTATTTCCGAGTGCGAAAATACTGAAATTTTTGTGAATTTTATACTCTGCGGAAAGATTTAAATCAGCATACCCCCCAACTTTATCATTGGTGTTCTCTGTAGACTGGAAAATCATCCCCGGATTGGCTACGCCATCTATTGCATAAGAGTTTGTAGTTCTGTCACTTGCAAAGATCCCTTTGAAGCCTAACAGTAACTTTTTGTCCAGCATTGTATATTTTGCCCCAATGGTTGCATTGAACAGCGGAACGTTATAAATATTGTCAAAATTCTTCAAACTGTACTTTGTAAACCTCAATTCTCCGTCGATAGTTAAGTTTTCCAATGGGAAATACTGAACACTTCCTTTGATATCACTTACATTTCCGTCATCATATACTGCAGAGAATGTATTGGCAAAATTGTAGGCAGAACGGTTCAGTGTATACACATCATCAAAAAGCCCGTTCGCTTTAAAGAACATAATATCTCTCATTTTTCCGAAACCTGCAGAGAAGTCATATTTTACCATCTCATCAATATCTCCTCTCAATCCTACATAAAAATGATATTGAGTCTCTGTTGGCTTTAAATACTGGTCAGAAAGCACGAATGGGTTCACCTGCAGAAGGTCTCCATATGTATTCAGTTTAAGACCTCCATCTACCCCACCATAGAATTTAAATTCTTTAGCAGCAGCAAACTGAAATTCAGCCTGTGGAAACCAGTATGTTTTATTATTTTTCAGACGTTCGGCCATCAGGTCGTTTGAATTCTTGGCATTCAGGAAAGAAAATGAAGATCCTAACATCAAATAAGATTCTCCTTTTCTGAAGGTAACCTTCGGAGTAAGACTTGTATTGAAGAAATTAGCAGAGTTTTTATCTCTGATCGCAAAATCTGTTTTTACAGCCTCCAATCCTACACCAAGATCAGCATTCAGGTTAATCCCGGACTTCCCAAGCTCAACAGCATGTTTGGAGAAATTAGCCAAAATGGAAACCTGATTTTCCTGAGCATCAAAATGATCTTTCAGGAATGATGATTTCACTCTTACATCATTTAGGATCTCATTAGAATAGAAATCATAATATCCGTTTACTTTAAACTGGTTCACTTTCTGTTTCAGATCCACATCAGCAGAAGGTTCCAGGGCATAGATCCCGTAATAATTATAGTTATTCAATCCATACTCTGCATTAATGTTGAATTTTCCTTTCTCTCCGTAAGAATTAAGGAAAGCTGCAAAAGCAGCTGAAGTTTGTTTGGAATTCCAGTCATAGTCTTTTTTAAGACCGCTGGTAGAAAGTACATGAACATCCCCTCCTACTTCAAGTTTATTCTGTAGAGTCTTGGACACATTCCCGTCAAACAGAATCTTCCCGTAATTACCCATTCCAAACTGAACGTAATTATTCTGGGCTGTAGCATCAAATTTCGGAGCTACATCTTCCCCCTGAATCGTTGAAGTTTTGAAGTCTGAAACAGCAGGGACATCTGTGATGTTATATTTCACGGGATTCTGGGATTTCTCCTCCGGCGGATAATTTTTAATGGTTTCTACAGAAGTCTTCTTTTTCTCGATCTTCTTCACCTCCGGTTCTCTCTTTTTGTTAAGAACCAATTTCTCCTCCTTGATCTGGGAAAACGCAAACTGCGAAACCCCTAAAAATATTATAGATAATAATTGAATTTTCTTGTTCATATTTTCTTTATTTGAAAAAATATAACGGATTTTACTTATTATTAGAAGCCATATAACTTCCTAATAAAGCTTTCCCCGACTGTTTTGGGAAAGTTCTGCCCAGTCTGAATATATTAAACAGCCAAAGGCTTTGATAAACTTGTAAGTTGTATTTATAATTCTTCGTTGTATTGTTCTCAGCTACATCATAACTATAACCAATATCGTATGGAAATCCTGAAGGCAGCAATCCGACAGTGATTATGCTTCCAATCATTGCATTTCCGCATGAAGGAGTACGCGTCATCATCGGATGCAGGGTTATTTTAGCTGCATGAGTACTGTCTTCTACAATTTCATAAATTCCAGAATGTTTTAAAATATCAAACTCTTGCTTAAGCTCTTTATTCATCACAAAAGCCTTTTGCTTTGGAAAATCTGCCTTTGCATGGCGATATTCCTTAGGGTAAGCATTGTATGATGGTATGCAGCTCCAAAGGGAAGCCGAGACTAAGAAAGAATATGCAGAAATTTTAAACGCTCTCATCTTTTATTTCTTGATCTGCTTTTTAACTTCTTTAGCTTCTGCAACAATTTCCGGGAAGTCCTTATAGTTGGCAATGATCTGATCACAGGTATAACTTGCCTGATAATTATCTTTCAGACCAATGTAGTTTTTAGCCATCAGCACCAGGGCTTTTGCTCCCCAATATTCTTCTGATGAATAATTATTTGCCAGCTTAAAGATTGTCTCATTGGAAGACTTGAATGCCTTTCCTTTGTTCTGATAGTAAGCTTTTGCATAGAATGCTTCTGCAGCTACCGAAGTATTGGAAGACTTTTCAAGAGAAGTATAGGCAGCCTGCGCATCTTTATCTTTCCCTGAATTCATAAGACTTCTTGCCTTGATCACTTTTGCTGTTTCAATAACTGCTGCTGAGTTTTTAGAATTGGCAATTACCGCATTGGCCAGCTTTTCAGCTTCCGAGAAGTTCTTTTCATCTGCATACAGCTTCATCAGCTCAACATTGGCGTAGTTTTTAATACCAATATCTGAAGAGTTTCTGATCCCTTCAAGATATTTCTTGGCTTCAGCAGTATTTCCCTGTGCAACAAAAATCTGCGCCAAACGGGTTTGGGCATCATCCTGATAGTCATTCTGAACGCCTGCTACTTCTTGTAAAACAAGCAATGCTTTAGTTGAATTATTGGTTTGATAATAACTTTCTCCCAGTTCATATTTAGCCTGATAAAGACCTTCTCCGGTAGGATTCTGCGTCAGATATTTCTCATAGTAAGAAATTGCATTTTTATAGTCTTTCTTTGCAAAATACTGCTTACCGGTAGACAGGTTGATCTCATCGATTTCTGAAGCGTCAACATTCACCCCGATATTTCTGGCAAAATTTTCATATCCTGCAACATCTCCGTTTTTCGTGAAGAGCGGTTTAGCAGCCTGTACGATTTTTTGAGCATATGCAGTATTTTTATACTGATCTCCCAGAGATTTCAGTTCAGAAAGTGCTTTATCATTCTGGTTCTGGTCAATGTAATTCTGCGCTCTGTAGATAGATGCATTTGCAATCAGATCTTTATCTGAAGATGTTTTGATCACTTTTCCGAAATAATCATTTGAATTTGCAAAATCATCCTGAGCTGCATAGGCTGTCCCTATTTCATATTGTGCATCATCATAATATTCAGAGTCCGGATATTTGGAAAGAAGTCCTTTAAGATTAGTGATCTTCGCCTGTGTATCTCCTTTGAAGCCTAAAGCCATTGCTTTCTGATAAAGCGTATAGTCTGTTGCATCTGCATTTTTATCATAGATGGCTATTGCCTCATTCAGGTCATTATTCGCATAATGAATATCTGCCAGACGAAGTTCCGCATCATTTTTAAATTCCGGTTTCGGGTTTGCCAGATACTGTTTGAAGTAAGTTGCTGCCTGATCGAATTTTTTAGATTTAAAGTAAGCATACCCTAAGTCGTAAGGTAGCTGCTGCTTTTCAGGAAAATTCTCGTTAAGAAGTTTTTCATAACGTACAATCGCAGACGGATAGTTCCCTTTCTGATAATAAACCTGTGCTAGCCAATATAAAGCTCTGCTGTTAAATTCTTTATTGATATTGAAACCAAGACTTCTTAAGAAATATTTCTCAGCTTCATCATAATTTCCTTTGTTAAATTCTTCTGTACCCAATAAGTAAGAAACTTCCTGATCTACCTTATTGATATCAGGAGTAGAACTCTGCAGCCTGTCAATAGCATTCAGTGTTTCTTTATAGTTACCGGAATACAGATATGATTTTACCAATAGTGATCTCATTTCTGAACCATTGGCTGCATTCTGATTTTCATTGATGTAACTTTGAATAACCGCAGAAGGGCTCTCAAACGGGTTACCGATATCATAGCTTAACTTTGCATACTGCTCATGTGCCAGTTTTTTCACTTTAGCATCATAATCCATCTGATAAGAGGAACGGAATGCTGAAAGTGCCTCCTGTTTTTTATCTACTGCCAGATAAGCATTTCCCAATTGGTAATAGGCATTCTGTGATAATGCAGAGTTACTGTTCAGAAGCTGGTTGTAATAAGAAACCGCCTCATCATATTTTTTCAACTGAGCAGCAACGAATCCCATTTCATACAAATCATTTTCAGACGGGTTCTGCTGGACACTAAGATAATCTTTCAAATGGGGATAGGCAGAAGTATAATCATTTTTCATGAAATAACTTTCTCCGATGATCTTATGAACCTCTGCTTTGTAAGAATCTGAAATATTCTCGCTCAGTAAAGCATTTCCTTCAGAAATAGCCTTGTCATAGTTCTTATCATTATAATACATCTGTACATAATAAGGACGAACCAGTTTTGAGAATTTATCCTGATTTTTTATAGAATCAAAATACTGAAAAGCTTTATCATTCTGTCTGTTGCTGTAATAAAGGTGACCCAGCATATAGGCAATATCCCCTTTCTGAGAATGGTCAGCCGATTTATAAGCTTCTTCCAAAGCATCAGTAGCTCCTTTAGAATCTCCGGTCATGAACTTGGCATAACCAAGCTTCAGGATATACTGGGTATTCTCTTCTTTTGAAAGCTGATACTGATTTACTTTTTTCAAAGTTTCCAATGCTTTGTCAAAATCTTTTTTAGCAAGATAATAATCTGCCAAAGGCAAGTTGGCCTGAGCAAAATAAGCAGAATTCGGATATTCTTTCATGAAGGCCGTTAACCCTTCTTCAGCATGATTCTTCTGAAGGATAACACCAATCACATTATCAAAAAACTGCGCCGCCTCCTTTTTCGAACGCGACAAATTCTGATTGTAGAAATATTGTCTTGCGTATTCGTATTGGGAGGCGTTGTATATCTTGGTCTGGTAAAGATTTTCAGCTAGATTGAATCTGTAATTTTCTTTCTGTGTAAAATATTGGGACTGCTGAGCTTCGGAGATTCCGAAATACATCACAGCAGCCGCTAAAAGTATTTTTTTTGATTTCATTCTTCTTGATATAAGAAAATTAGTCTAAATAAGTTAACGAAAATATTAAAAACTTATTGTTTAAACAAGTTTTAACAGATTTAATGTCTAAAATATAGATTTAACAAGTCAGAAATCAATTCACTATTTTATGATAAAATTTCTTACTTTAGCCTGCTAAAAAATAAACAATTTCAGTCATCAATTATCAAAAACATATTTTGATCTGATACTTTTTCAACAGAAGCTAAAAACATACCATAAACGTACTACCGAATGAAATTTAAGATACTTTTAGCATTAATTTTTGTAAATCTGATGCAGGCACAGAAGTTTTACTTCCCGAAAACAGCAGCAACTGACTCAGCCATTTTAGAAAAACAGATGCCTGAACTCGCTTTACAGGTAATTGCGCAACATCAGTCACCTAAGAATAAGCCAAAATATACGGTTACCTTTCTGGATAATCTTTTCCGCTTACAGATCGCTGCAAAAGATTACAAAAACTCTATTACCACTTTGTCTGAATACCGTAAAGAATATGCTGACCATAATATGGCGGGGAACAAATTCCTTGCTTATGAAATTTACAGTATGGCCAAATTGCTGGAAAAGGATCAAAAAATGGTTTTCTCTAATGCTCTGCAGTCTGCATTCAATACAAAATATGAAAGTCTCCCGGTTCCACTGACTGCCAAAATAGGCTCCATTATTAATGGTGATGTAAATGACTATAAAAATACGCTGAAAAAATCCCTTGCCAAGCAGACTGATAAAGATAGTATAAATTACGCCTCGGCTCTTGCTTTGTGCAAAAATTATGTAAACTATAAAACCTATTCCGGCATTATCCCTCAGACATTAAAGTTGCTGAAGGTAAAAGAACAGGAAAAATTCATCATTGAAACAAAGAAACTCAGTTTAAAAAACGGAAACACACTTACCGTTACCATTGTCCGAAAAAAAGAAAACACCTCTCCCCTTCCCGTTATTCTTACCAATAATATTTATGCCGGAGAACTGGTGGATGAAGGCTTAGGTAAAAGGGCAGCGATCTATAATTATGTAGGAGCTATTGTTAATACCCGTGGAAAAAGAGACAGCGACGGAATAAATAATCCATTTGAGCATGACTCCGAGGACCTGTATGAAGTAATAGACTGGGTAAGCAAACAACCCTGGAGTAATGGAAAAGTGGGAATGATCGGCGGAAGTTATTTAGGTTTCAGCCAGTGGGCCGCTGTAAAAAAGCTGCATCCTGCGCTGAAAACTATTGTACCGCAGGTAGCTGTGGGAATAGGAATAGACTATCCTGCTCAAAACAATGTATTCATGAGCTATATGATGCAGTGGATCCGCTATGTCACCAATAATAAGCTGGCTGATGATAAAGACTTTAACAATTATACAAAATGGGACTCTATCAATACAGCATGGTACAAAAGCGGAAAATCATTCAGAGCCCTGGATTCTATAAGCGGCAAGCCAAATAAAATCTTCCAAAGATGGCTGGATCACCCCGGTTATGACAAATACTGGCAAAGAATGATTCCTTATAAAAATGATTTTGCTAAAATCAACATTCCTGTTTTAACAACCACAGGTTATTATGATGTTGACCAGATTGGAGCATTATATTATTATAAAGAGCACCACAAATACAATAAAAACCCTGATCATTATTTAGTGATCGGTCCTTATGATCATGCAGGAGCTCAAAGTTTCGGATACAATTATGTTTATGGCTATGGGAATCTACTGATAGATCCTGTTGCCAGAATAAGTATTGATGAGCTTGCTTTTTCGTGGTTCGATTACATTCTGAAAAATGGGAAAAAACCGGAGCTTCTGAAAGACAAAGTAAACTTCCAGGTGATGAGCACCAATACATGGAAGCATGTTCCAAGTCTTGAAAGAATGCATTCTTCTACTCTTAAGTTTTACCTTAGGGATCGTAAAAACGGCGCTTCTGTTTTTGAAAAACCGAAAGCAGAAGAATTCACTAAACAAACCATCGACTTTAAAGACAGAAACCCGAAATATCTTTATCATAAAGTAAGCAAACAGGATAGTGTGTATGTTACGAATTCCGTTTATTTCGAAAGCGAAGTTCTTGACAAAGACCTTATTATCAGTGGAAATTTATCGGGACTCTTCAATGTTTTTGTTAATAAAAAAGATTTTGACACCAACACCTTGTTATATCAGATCCAGCCGGATGGAAAAACGTTTTTATTATCTACTCATATGGCAAGAGCAAGCTATGCAAAAGATAATTCTGTACGTCAACTTCTTCAGCCTGGGAAAAAGGAACAAATCCCGATCAAAAACTCGACATTCATCAGCAAAAAGGTAGAAAAGGGCAGTAAACTGGTATTATTGGCAGGCGTTAATAGAAATAAAAACTGGCAGATCAACTATGGAACAGGTAAAGATGTAAGTGACGAAACCATTAAGGATTCCGGGGAACCTCTGGAGATAAAATGGTATAATGACAGCTATGTTGAAATACCTGTCTATCAAGACTAAAAGCCTTTGTTTAAGGAATTTTATCCAAATGTAGTTAACGACTGTTAACATCAAAATAAAAAATCATTACATTTGCTTTTTTTCAAATCAAATATAGTTATTGAATGAATCAACTTTTTAGAAGAAAAATCTATTCAGATACAGATACTTCAACGGGACTTTTAAGAGTCTTAGGCGTGTGGGACATCGTGTTTTTTGGTATTGCGGCAATTATAGGAGCTGGGAGTTTCAGCAGTTTGGGAGAAGCCGTTTTCAGAGGCGGCCCCGGTGTTATCCTTCTATATTTGATTTGCGGCTTTGCCTGTGGGTTCACCGCTTTATGTTATGCTGAGTTTGCCAGCAGAATTCCTACTGCAGGCTCTGCGTATACTTATGCCTATGCAAGTTTCGGGGAGCTGATTGCCTGGATCATCGGCTGGGCCCTGATCATGGAATATTCTTTCGGAAATATTTATGTAGCCTTCTCCTGGTCAGATTATTTCACCAGCTTTTTAGGCCGTCTGGGGATGCATATTCCTGATTACCTGACCTGCAGCTATACAGAAGCCAGAAAAGCCTTTCAGTATGGCTCAGAAAATAAAGAGCTGTTGAATGCATGGAAAACTGCCCCGCTCATCGGAAGCCTTAAGTTTATTGTAGATATACCGGCCCTGGTGATCAACGGTCTTATTACATGGCTTTGTTATGTAGGGGTAAAAGAAAGTAAAAACTTCAACAACTCCCTGGTAATTTTAAAACTAGCTGTAATTGTACTGGTAATTCTTGTGGGATGCGCATATGTAAACACTGAAAACTGGACGCCAATAAGCCCTGCAACAGGATCACCATCCTTCATGCCTAATGGTTTTGCAGGAGTAATGAGTGCGGTATCAGGAGTATTTTTCGCGTATATAGGCTTTGATGCCTTAAGTGTACTTTCTGAGGAAACAAAAGACCCACAGAAAACATTACCAAAAGGGATGATTATCTCTCTTGTTTTATGTACGGTTATCTATATTGCACTGACACTGGTATTAACAGGTATGGTGGACTATAAAAAGTTTGACGGTGTTGGAGACCCGCTTTCCTTTATATTTGAAAAAACCAATGCCAATGTTGCCTGGATGGAACTGGTCGTTTCTTTCGTAGCGATAGTTGCCATTACAACCGTATTATTGGTATTCCAGATGGGGCAGCCAAGAATCTGGTATGCAATGAGCCGTGACGGGCTGATGCCTGCAAGGTTTCAGAAGGTACACCCTAAATATAAGACTCCGTCTTATGCAACAGTGGTTACCGGAATTGTAGTAGGAATCCCTATCCTGTTTACTGATAAAACATTCATTCTTGACTTTACAAGTATCGGAACGATTTTCGCTTTTGTACTGGTTTGTGCAGGGGTACTTCTTCTTCCGGCTAAAGAAAAAATAAAAGGCAGATTCCACCTTCCTTATGTGAATGGAAAGATGATCTTCCCTGTTATTTTTATTGGAGGATTAATTGGATTCTATTACTGGCAGCCGGAGTTTTTCCGTACTTTGACAGACTGGTCTGATCCTAAGGAAGGAGAATTCAGAGCTTCTATCTGCTTCTTCATTGTGATCAACTTAATCTTATGTGTCGTGACTTTTGTTAAAAACCTTTCTCTTATTCCACTAATCGGGTTAAGCTCTTGTTTATACCTTCTTACCGGGATGAGCCATGAAAACTGGTTCTGGTTCGGAATGTGGTTCCTGATAGGAATGGTGATTTACTTTTTCTACGGCTATAAGAATAGTAAACTTGGAAAAGAATTAAGAAACAGTCAAAAATAATAAACAAAATTCCAAAGAGGCAAAACCGCAAAAAGGTCATCTGTAAAGAGACTTATTTGCGGTTTTGCCTTTTTATTTTTCATCCCAAAAACTGAAAATAAGGGCATAAAATCAATTCCTTTTCCACCTGCCGATGGTAATTCATGAAAGTTAATCTTTGAGTTGAAAAGATCAGAATGACCTGTACTGGCACTGTTTATGCCTTATTCTTTAAAATCGGCAGCATTATTGCTATAATATCGATGCCATCAATAAACTAGCCCACCATGTCTGAAAGAATAAAAACATACAGTGAGTTTTATCAGTTTTATCTGACTGAACACAGCAAAACAGGAACACGGATTTTTCATTTCATAGGCACTCTGCTCGTATTTTTTGTTATAGGATACGTTATCAGCTCAGGAAAAGAAAGATTCTTATGGTATGTGCCAATTTTCGGATATGGATTTGCATGGTTCAGCCATGCCGTTATTGAAAAAAACAAACCAGCTACTTTTAAATATCCTTTATGGTCGCTGATTTCAGATTTCAGACTGTTTTTTGAGCTTCTGACTTTCAGACAAAAATTTATAATGCCGGACAAGAAGCCACAGAATGAGTAAATGAAATCCTTTACATGTACATCATTTTTGTATCAAAAAGTATCGTGCTTACAATCAGTATTTTTTTTCAAGAATTTCGTAGTGGATTGTGTTTACTATTTTTTCGGCAAGAGCATCTCCATCAATTTTACTCGGTTTAGGGTTGTAGCTTGAAAAAGTCATGGTATTATCTTTATTTAAGGTGACCTCTACTTCTTCGAGAATGTTTTGGTCATCTACATAAAACTGGATTCTGTTTTCTACAATTCTCCAAAAAGAAAGTCTTGGTTCGGAAGGGCTGCAATCATCCACTGTACCTTCTATATAGTTATAAACAGCAAAACCATCTTCCCGGATTGCATAATTTCTCATCAAACGGCAGTGATCAAATTCTTTGATTACTTTCTTTTTGTTGTCATAAAATCCAGCTTCCTTTAGTTTCCAAAATCCTGTGACGTTGTTTGGAATTAATTTCTGTCCATTCATAACACAAGAAAGAAATAGAAAGAACGCAAGAAAAGGTATCCTGTGCATATTTATGTGATTTTGAGCGAAAATATAATGATTAGAATAAAAAGCTTCAGCGGGCGGCTCCGCCGCCCGCTGAAGCTGAAGTTTTAAACTCTGAAATTAAAACTCAGGTTTCTTTATTTAAATTTTTTCTTAAAACTGAATTTAAGCATATTCATCAGTCCCGGCTCTATGATATCAATCCCTAATCCGAAGTTGCTGTCAGCTACCATATGATGATCCATCCTGAATTTCTCAAACTCGGTCTGCTGGATTTCTACGTTCACCAAAGGATTAAATTCTATATACACACTTGCCCCATTTTTGGCAACCTTTTTACGGCTTTTATAATCAAAATAAGGATTGGCTATTGTACTTTCCTGTACCGTATATTTTTCTTCAGTGTCTATTTTCTGATCTGTAGAAAGATTAATCTCATATTTCTCACTATCGAAATTATGCCAGAATGGTAAATCTTTATGCATAAAATCCCGCGCACTTGCTTTGACAACATTACGATCGAAATACATCAGAAAACGGTTCTTTTGCAAATCTGTATAATAAGGGTTATCAACTACAGAAGTATATTGAATCTTAAGTTCATTTTTCTTTTTATCATCACTTATAACATCAATGGCCGCCTCCCTGAATATATTTCGGATATCAGTACCGTTCCGGTCATTAGAATAATTAAGGCTGTAATAAAAGAAATTATTCCAGCTGTCTATAATTTCCCTTTTATTAGTAACTTTAAAATACTTTCTCATTGCATTAGCCCGGTTCCCTTTGTATGTGGTAATCAGATTCAGCTTTCCGACGCTGCCCTGTACATTAAAATCTACTTTTTCATCAATGCAGTAATAGGCATATTTATGAGGCTTTCTTATCTGAAGTTCCTGATTCTCCTTAACTTCCAGATAGTGCATAAAATATATAAATCCACGGTTTTCAATCAGTCCGAACTCATCACGGATGGTGGCATCAACAAAATACTCCTGCCCTTTGTAATTGATTTTTACAACAACATGATTGAAATTCAACAGTGATGGCAGATAGTATTTAATATAATAATCTGTACTAAAATTAACCAGAACCACTGAAGCATCTACTCCGATATAATCCAGAATAACCTTTAGCAAAACAGACTTTGCTTTGCAGTCTCCCTGTTTATTTTCATAAGTTATAGCAGGTTCCTGCGGTTTGTGCCCGTTCATCTCATCTGCATTGAAGGTATAATAGATATGATTCTGAACATATTCTATTGCAAACTGTAGTTTCTCATCAAGATCGGTAATAGCATCAAGCTTTTCCAGAAGGTTGGGTGCAAAATCCTTTAATGATGACTTGTTGAAAATATCATTATAAATAGGAACAATATAGTTGGAAAGATCCTTCCAGTTGCTTTCGGTAGCAAAGTCTATATAAGGGAAAATTTCACGGCTTGAATCTACAGGGTTAATATAATTCTGCTTATCAATTACAAAACGTTCTCCTTTTTTTAAATGACTGATTTCGGGTTCCAAAACATGGCCCTCTTCATCTCTGAAAAATGTTTTCTTATAGGCAATGGTCTGTTCACGATCATTGATGAATGTAAATTTAAAACTCCCGTAAGCCCAATAATTATCAGGACTTACCCATACATATTTTGAAAATTCTTCTCTCAAAAAATCACGTTCCGTAAAAACCTTGATTCTGGAATCTTCCAATACCAGTACATCATACAGCCTAAGATCTCTGATGGTAATATTAATCTTTTTGTTACTGCTTAAAATCCCTCCGCTGCTCTGATTTTCGCTGTCCAGTACTTTTATTTTCGTATCAGGGATTTTATCAATCAGTACTCCGTCTCTCAGAACACTGATTCTGTGGATCTGATAGACCTCATTTTCTTCCACAACAACATCCATGACAGAGGCTCTTTCAAGATTCCCGGGTTCATTCAGTGTATAAGCCATACAGGTATACTCACTGTTTTCAGTATTGCTTGTGTAATATTTTCTGTCTAAGAAATAGCAGTAATCCCTGCCTTCATCAATTTGTTTTCTGGCAAATTCGGAGTCTGTAATTCGATCTTTTATTTCCTGATCTCCAATATTTCCTGCCCATGTTTCAGGTTTCTGAATCCTGTAATTGTCAACTTGAATTTGATTGTCCATATGTAGTATAAAATTGTGTGTTTTGGTTGTCATCCTTAAGAACTTCAAATTAAATAATTAAAAAAGTAAAAAACAATAGAAGAACTGCTACAATTCATGAAAAATTCCGGCATGGTAATTGCCAAGTATGGTCTAAAATCAAGTTTATGAAAATTATAGCAACAATTCTAAAAGGAACAGTTCCTGCATTAGCATTATTTGCAATGACACAATGTACAAATAGTGCCAAAGTATCCGCTGATGAAAAAACATTCATCGTAGGGCCTCAAACTGCAGACTGTACCGGAGTAGCTCCTATGAAATGTCTGCAGGTAAAAGATAGTGCTTCAGGAGACTGGACTAATTTCTACAATAATATCGAGGGGTTCACTTACGAGCCAGGATATGAATATGTTTTAAAGGTAAAAACAGAAAAAATTGCTAATCCGCCAGCTGACGGTTCTTCTATAAAATACACGTTGGTAAAACAGGTTTCTAAAACGAAAAAAGAAACTGCTTCTGCTAATGAAAAAACACTTATTATTGGAGCCAACACGGTAGACTGCTCAGCAGGAGCCGGACGTATGAAGTGTATGCAGGTTAAGGAGAAAGCTTCTGAAAGCTGGAGCAGTTTCTACAACAATATAGAAGGATTCACTTATGAACCTGGATATGAATATGTTTTGAAAGTAAAAACAGAAAAAATTGCTAATCCTCCGGCTGATGGATCTTCAATCAAATACACATTGATACAACAAGTTTCTAAAACGAAAAAATAACAACAAAAACTCCCGGGAAGATTTTCCCGGGAGTTTTTCTTTATTCAGGCTGGGAGCTTTTTTTGATTTCAATAGCTTTTAGCTTCCCGGTGCTAGCTTTCTTTCGAATACCCTGACTCTTTTTGAGGCGGGTCAGGATATTTACCTTTATTAGCCTCTCCTACAGTGTTTGCAGTAGTCATGGCAACCACAAGATCATTCAGCATGCCGCTTGCTGCAGTAGGCGAATTGGGAAGAAGAACCAAACTGCTTCGGTTGCTTGCTCCTACAGAATGTAAAGTATCATAATGCTGGGTCACCACAATAAGAGCTGATGCTTCATATGAGTTGATATCTACATTATTCAGCATTCTTACAGACTCTTCAAGTCCTTTTGCAATTTCTCTTCTCTGGTCAGCTATTCCCTGCCCCTGTAATTTTTTAGACTCTGCTTCGGCTTTTGCCACCGCTACAATTCTGATTCTCTGTGCTTCAGATTCATATTCAGCGGCAGTCTTCTCTCTTTCTGCAGCATTTATCCTGTTCATGGCATGTTTTACCTGCTCATCCGGATCAATATCAGTCACCAATGCCTTGATAATATCATATCCGTAACTGTTCATTGCTTCCTGAAGTTCACTTTTCACAGCAATCGCAACGTCATCTTTTCTAACGAAAACATCATCCAGTTTTAATTTTGGCACTTCCGCTCTCACTACATCAAATACAAAAGAAGTAATTTGATTTTCAGGATTTTCCAAACGATAATAAGCGTCTCCTACCTGATTTCTGATTACCTGATACTGAACAGAGATTTTCATTTTGATGAAAACATTATCCAATGTTTTAGTATCAATCATAACATCCAGTTGCTGAATTCTCAAATTCAGCCTTTTAGCAATCTGATCTATAATAGGAAGTTTAAGGTGAAGCCCGGAATGTTTTACGGCCTGGAGTTTCCCAAAACGTTCTACAATAGCTGCAGTTTCCTGTTTTACCACAAAAAACGAAGCGAATAAAATAATCAATCCGAAAAAGATAATGGGTATTAAAAAAAGACTCATAGTTTTATAATTTTTTAATGTGTCGTCATCATTTCATTTTTGTTAAAATAAAACTTCACATTGTGTTTCATTAAATATAATAAAAATAAATGTACGCTTACCACAACATTAATGGATTGAAAATCAAACTCGTTACTTACAGATTAATTTAAGATAAGATTGTTTTAAGAAAAAACTTAATTTTGACTATAAATTATCCTGTATGGTTGATGCTAAAGAAATATTAAAAGGTCATATTTCAAAATTCACTTCTCTTTCAGATGAACAGTTTGATTATGTTTTCGGACATTTTAATTTAATTAATTTAAAAAAAGGACAAAGCCTGATTTCTGAAGGTGATTTTGTAGATCATGAGTATTTCGTATTTGAAGGCTGTCTTAAAGCATTTTATCTCAATGATGATGTAAAAATGTTTATTCTCCAGTTTGCAATGCCAACGTGGTGGGTCACGGATTTTGATGCTCTTTACAGTAAAAACAGAGCTACAATCAATGTAGACTGTATCACCAATGCCGGTATTTTATCTATATCCAATGAAGACCGTGAAAAGATCTGCAATGAAATTCATGAAGTTGAGCATTTTTTCAGATGGCGTACGAATAAAGGCTATGTAGCTGCGCAAAAACGACTCCTCTCTTTCATGAATAATGATGCGAAGTTCAGGTATGAAGAGCTTCTGGCGTTATATCCTCAATTGTACAATTTGGTGCCCAAACATCTGATTGCAGCTTATTTAGGAGTATCAAGAGAGACTTTGAGCAGGCTTAATCAGTCTAAACACTAATTTTTTTCTCCTTTTAAAACTTATATTTAGTGATCTACATCACATAACTTTCTCTCGGATTCGGCTGAACTTTGTCCTATCATTTAAACCCAATTAAAAATGGACACAAAAAGTTTTATAATAGACAGCCAAAAAAGTTTAGCTGAATGGACCGGAAGAAAAGTAACAGGAGCTCATAACGGAACCATAGGAGTGAAAGAAGGACATTTCACATTCGGAAACGGCAACATCCTGTCAGGGAAATTTGTAATCAACACAAAATCAATTACCATCCTTGATATAGAAGAATCTGAAACCAATACTCAATTTGCAAATCATCTGGCTTCTGATGACTTCTTCAACTCAGACCAATATCCTGAAGCCGTTTTTGAAATTACTTACGCTGAGCCAGGTGACAGTAATCTTTACCATGTAAAAGGTGATCTTACCATTAAAGGCATTACCCATTCTCTTGAAACAACGTTACAGATTGTGAAAAAGGATAACACTGCTGTTTTAGACGCGAAAATTGTAATTGACCGGGCAAAATTCAATATCAGATTCAGATCTGCCAATTTCTTTACCAACCTTGGTGATACTCTTATCTATAACAATTTCGATCTGAATATTCATTTAGTTGCAGAGGCAGCCAATTCATTAATATCATTAAAAATTTAATATTATGCCATTTATAACCATAGATGTTTTACGCGAAGATATAAGCCGCGAAAAAAAACAGGAATTAATTCAAAAAGTAAGTGAAGTAATCACTATCGTTTTAAATAAAGATCCGCATCTGACCCACATAATAATTAACGAAATCGACAATGATAACTGGGGATATGCAGGAGAGCAGGTTTCAGTGTTAAAAGAGCAGGGATTTTCAACCGAAAAAAAGTAAATCAGATATGAAAAAACAAACCGTACTTATCACCGGAGCATCATCAGGAATTGGTTTGGCGACCGCCCGCTATTTTTTAGACAGAGGGGATAATGTAGTCATCAATTCACAAACAGAGTTGAAATTACAAGCCGTTTATAATGAACTGAAGGCTGGAGAAAATCTCGCGATGGTTGCCGGAGATGTTTCGAATAAATCAACAGGAGAAGCATTGGCTAAAACTGCTCTTGAAAAATTCGGTTCAATAGATGTTTTGGTCAACAATGCAGGTATCTACGAAAACAAACCGTTTTTAGATGTAACGGAAGAATACCTGGACAGATTTTTATCAACCAACTTAAAAGGAACATTCTTCACAACACAGGCTGTACTTCCCCAAATGATCAAACAGAAAGAAGGTGTGGTCATCAACATCGGAACACCGCTGGTTTATCATGCAATTGCACAATCTCCGTCCACAGCCCCAATTTCCAGCAAGGGAGCGATCCATGCTTTGACATTGCAACTGGCTGCAGAATTTGGAAATGATAATATCAGAATAAACACCGTTGCACCAGGGCTCATAAGAACACCGATGCATGGTCATAACCTTGACAACAACGCGGGACTTCATTTGATTAACCGTATCGGAGAACCCGAAGAGGTTGCCCAGATGATTCATGCAATTGCCAAGAATAAACTTATTTCAGGTGCGATCATCAATGTAGACGGAGGAATGGGCGCAGGACATCGTTTATAAAAATGAAAATTCTAATTTTACTTGCATGGCTGTTTATGATACCAATAAACAGCTATGCTCAAAAAATAAATGTCATGAACACATACAAAACAGAAGAAACGGAAATAAGAAACATCATTAATGCCTATTATTTCAAAGGAATTTATGAAGGAAATACTGAGCTTTTAAAACATATTTTCCATAAAGATGCTTTGCTTTTCGGAGATATAAAAGGGGTTCCGTATTATAAGACCTCAGCACAGTATATTGAAGGAGTGGGAAACCGCGTAAGTCCGGAAAAATCCGGAAAAAATTTTAAACCAACCATCTTATCAGTGGATGTGATCAACACAATTGCTGTGGTAAAATTAAATGTAAAAATGTACGATTTCAATTACTATAATTTTATAACTTTTCATAAGATTGACGGCCAATGGCTTATTGTCAACAAGACGCTGACCGATGTAGAATGTTAATCTATTAATTTTACCAAAATAATCCAATATTATGTGGAATAAAAATAAGATAACAGATTTACTTGGCATAGAATATCCGATCTTTCAGGGGCCTTTTGGAGGCGGACTTTCTACTGTAGAACTCACAACAACGGTTAGTCGACTTGGCGGTCTGGGAGGTTATGGTGCCTATACTTTATCTCCTCAGGATATTTTTGATGTTGACCGGCAAATCAAAACGATTACAGATCAACCTTATAATCTGAACCTTTGGGTGAGCGATCATGATATTATTGATCAGGAACATACGGAGAATCTGTACCAAAAAGCGGTAGAGGTTTTCAAACCCTATTATGATAGTTTAGGTATTGAAGTTCCGCCTCTTCCGCCCTCCTTTGAATCAAGATTTCAGAATCAGCTTCAGGTTATTTTTGATATTAGGCCTAAGGTCTTCAGCTTTATGTTCGGACTTTTGGATCCTGATATTATTGAAAAACTGAAAAGCCAGGGGACAGTTATCATTGGAAATGCAACCACTGTGTATGAAGCCACCGCCCTGGAAAACACAGGTGTAGACATTATTGTAGCTTCAGGTTTTGAAAGTGGCGGCCACAGACCTTCATTTCTGGAGAAAGCTGAACTTTCAACCACCGGAACTTTTACTCTGATTCAACTGATCAGGGATAAGGTTAAAATTCCTGTGGTTGCAGCCGGAGGAATAGCCAGCGGGCGTGGCATTGCCGGAGCTTTCAAACTGGGGGCAGATGCTGTACAGGTCGGCACTGCATTTTTAGCTACCGAAGAATCCGGAGCGCTGCCTCTGCACAAGGAATTTTTGTTTTCCGAAGCTTCAAAATCTACAACCCTCACCAGAGCATACACCGGAAGATTAGGGCGCGGAATTACCACAAAAATCACAAGAGATGTATTGACCGCTACGGATAAAACATTGCCATTTCCTTTGCAGACTCATTTTATGGGAGCTTTGAGAAAAGCTGCACTGGAACAGCAAAAGAACGATTTGGTTTTCTTCTGGTCTGGGCAGATTGCTCCTATTCTGAAACACAAAAAGGCCTCCACTTTAATGAAATCATTAATAGAAGAGGCTTCTGAATTATTAAAATAATTAGAATTTACACCGTCATTCCGATGTCTATTCCTTTAATTTTCCGGTAAAGATCTGTAGCATAATTATCTGTCATTCCTGAAACGAAATCAATAATTCCCAAAACCTTCTGATAGTCTGTTCCGCTCTCATAGAAGAACTGCCTCGGAAGTAGTTTTAAGGCTTTTTTATCATAAGATTTTCTTTCATCCTCCGGTTTCAAAATGGAAGGGATAAAATGATCCAGTAATTCGTACATTACGTTATAGCCCGCATTTTCAATTTCCACCACTGCTTTGTGGTTGTAAATTTTTTCAATAGAAAAAGATTCTATATCCTGCAGTGCATTATTTTCCGATTTATAAATATCAAGCAGTCCTTTATCCAGATTTCCTTCCAGAATTGTTTGAAAATTCTGCTTATAAGCTTCAAGTGATTTGTTGATTAATGCATTTATAGCTTTTGCTCTCAGATAGGATATCTTTTCATTTTCATTGGAGATGGAAGCCAGTTTATTTTTTACTTTATCAATATCGCTGCTTTCAGATTTTACCAGTTCAAAGAAAAGGTTTTCACAATCTGAAGTAGATACAATCCCCAATCGGTGAGCATCTTCCATATCAATAATATTGTAGCAGATATCATCCGCAGCTTCTACCAGCCATACAAAAGGATGCCTTTTGAAAATATGAGGTTCCTCGCTCTCTGAGATCAGATGTGTTCCCTTCGCAATTTCAAGGAAAATATCTTTTTCATTCTGGAAAAACCCGAATTTCTTTCTGTGAATGATCCCTTTCTTCTTGGCAACGGCTTCACAAGGGTATTTCGCTATACTTGCCAGTGTAGAAAAAGTGAGTTGAATACCTCCGGCATCTTTTCCCTGCTGCTGCTGGGCCAATACTCTGATGGCATTAGCATTCCCTTCAAAGTTAACCAGATCAGCCCATTCTTTTTCATTGAATTTGGATTTCAGGTCATTCTCATTTCTTTCAAAATAACTTGCAATAGCATCTTCCCCGGAATGTCCGAAGGCAGGGTTTCCTACATCATGACATAAACAGGCTGCTGCAATTACATTTCCTAAATTATATAGATAAAAGTTCTTTGAATCTTCCGTAAGTTCATTTTTAAAATCTTCAGCAATATATTCACCAATAATACTTCCTAAACTTCTTCCTACAGAGGACACTTCCAGAGAATGCGTCAGCCTGTTGTGCACAAATACACTTCCTGGAAGAGGAAAAACCTGAGTCTTATTCTGCAGTCTTCTAAATGCGGAAGAGAAAATAATCCTGTCAAAATCTCTTTGAAAATCAGTTCTTGAAGCTTTGGTATGCGGATTGTTCCCTGTACGTTGATTGGTGAAAATCTGGTTTAAATTCATCATTTTTCAAAATTACTCCAAATTTTAGTTTTACGGAATAGTATTTGAACTTTTATTCAAAAGCAAAACTATGCCTGAAGGTCCCTCCATTATATTAATGAAAGAAAACCTGCAGCCTTTTGTCGGAAAAAAAGTGACAGAAGCATCAGGTAATGCAAAATTCGATAAAGAACTTCTTATCGGCCAGAAGCTTCATGAGATCCGTACTTTCGGAAAACAGACCTATCTTGTTTTTGATAAACAGGCCGTCCGCATTCACCTGTTGATGTTCGGGTCATATAGTATTAATGAACAGACGAAACCTGATCAAAGCCTTCGTCTGTCACTTAATTTTAAAACTGAAAGCATATATTTCTATACCTGTTCCGTCAAATCTGTAGATCTTGATTATTTATCTGGCATCGATTGGGAAGCTGATGTGATGAGTGACCTATGGAATCCCGAAAAAGCAAAGAAAAAACTCAAGGCCAAACCAGAAATGATGGTATGTGATGCCTTGATGAATCAGGATATTTTTTCGGGTGTAGGAAATATTATTAAGAACGAAGTTCTGTTCAGAATTGGTGTTCAGCCTGAAAGTCTTATCGGAAATCTGCCGGCAAAAAAACTGAAGGAGCTTATTGCCGAAGCCAGAAATTACAGTTTTGATTTTCTGAAATGGAAACGGGAATTTGTTTTAAAGAAACACTGGCTGGTTCATTCAAAAAAAGCTTGTCCGATATGCGGGCAAAAACTCGTAAAAAAACAAACAGGTATAGGAAAACGAAGAAGCTTTTACTGCGAAACAGATCAGAAGCTTTATTAATGCATTCCAACAACTCTTCCCATCAAAAGTCTATTCACAAAATCTATTTTGACCAGTGTTTTTTCCATTCATGAAAAAGCCTGAAAACATGCTATATTTGAGGTATTCAATCCATTTTCATTCATCGGTAAACGATGAACAATAATAACCGCTAATAAAACTCAAATTATTATACAATGACAGACAATACATGGCTCAACAGGTGGAACGACAGATACAGCAGTGAGGAATTTGCCTATGGTACAGAGCCCAATAATTATTTAAAAGAACAGTTAGAAAAACTAAAACCCTCCTCTATCCTTTTTCCCGCGGAAGGTGAAGGAAGAAATGCCGTTTTTGCAGCCACCAAAGGATGGAATGTTTCAGCTTTCGATATCAGCAGCGAAGGAAAGGCTAAAGCTTTACTGCTTGCCGAAAATCAAAATGTCATTATCGATTATCAGGTTGGAGAACTTCAGAACCTGAATTTCCAAAAGGAGCATTTTGATGCTATTGCTCTTATTTATGCCCACTTCCCTGCGGATATTAAATCTTCTATTCATATAATGCTGAATCAGTATCTGCGTAAGGGAGGCTTCATTATCTTTGAAGCATTCAGCAAGAATCACCTTGAATATGTGACGAAAAATGAAAAAGTAGGCGGACCAAAAGATATCGGATCCTTATTTTCAATTGACGAAATCAAAACTGATTTTCCCGATTACAAGATCTTAGAACTTGAAGAAAAGGAAATTGAACTTAACGAAGGGTTATTTCATAACGGAACCGGTTCAGTGATCCGTTTCACAGGTCAGAAACATTAGTCTTATCCGTCAGAATTCAAAAATCCACCGGCATATTTTGTGAAGAAATCGGACCTGTAAACTTCTCCGATAGGAATCTCAGATTCATCAATATATATATTATGATTGTCAAATGAATCTATAAAGTCAATATTGACTACATAAGATTTGCTTACGCGCAGAAAGGTTTCCCATACAATTTTCTGGTGGATCGTTTTGAGATTCATTGCAGTGATAAGCTTCTGATGTCTGGTATGAATTACTACATAATCCTTTAATCCTTCAATAAATTTAATATCTGAAAAGTTGATTTTATAAAACCTTCTGTCGGCTTTAATGAATAAAAAATCTGCTGCATTGGATTCAACAGTATTTTTCACCGTATCTTTAGATAGAAGTTCGGTGTAGAGAGCAGCTTTTTCTACAGCCTTTTCCAGTCTTCGGGGATCAATGGGTTTCAGGAGATAATCTACCGCTTCCAGCTCATAGCTTTTTAAAGCATATTGGGAATAGGCTGTGGTGAAAATAATCAGTGATTTTTTTGGCAGCATTTCAGCAAACTCCAGCCCTGTGACCATTGGCATTTCAATATCAAGAAAGATAAGGTCTACATCATTCGTTTTAAGAAAGTCCAGTGCTGAAGGTGCATTGGAAAATTCTCCAAGAACCTCGGTGTTAGAGGTTTCAATGATCAACGATCGCATTTCTGCTCTTGCCAACGGCTCATCATCTACGATTATACAATTCATACTGGAATTTTTAAGTTAACGGTATATTCTTTTTCCCCGGAAATAATATCCAGTTCAAAAGCTTTTCCATAAAGGAGTTCAAGCCTTCTTTTAATATTGGCAAGTCCTAATCCTCCATAGCTGGTATTAGATGTAGTAAAATTTGAGTTTCTGGAATTCGTACAGGTAAAGCACAGCATTTTATTTTCCATATCAATATTGATCTTCACATAAGACTCTGTACTGCTGATGTCTACACTATGTTTGACTGCATTTTCTACAAAGGTGGTAAATAAATTGGGAGAGATAAAAGTACTTTTTATAGTTCTGCTGTCTATATCTACATTGATATCGAATGAAAAATTATCGCGCCGTATCTTTTCAAGATTGAGAAAATTGGAAAGAAAATCGATTTCTGAAAGCAGCAGGGTTTTCTCTTCCCCATTCTCATACAGCTGGTATCTCAGAAATTCTGAAAGCTTTACAATGACTACCGATGCTTTTTCGGGGTCTGTTCTGATAAGCGCTTTTACATTATTCAGCATATTAAACAGAAAATGCGGATTGATCTGATTCCTGAGCTCATTCAGTTCCATCTGCAGGGTCAGATTACTGAGTTCTGTGATTCTCCTGGTATCACTGATCCACTTTTGCAGCAGTTTTACTGTAGTAGTGGTCATAATAATAGGAATACACATGAGTACTCCTTCATAAATACTGCCCCTGTCCCCTACTTTTTTCAAGTTTTCCACTCTGAAGTCTTCAAAAAAGAATTTAAAACCATACCCTATCATATTAAGTCCCACAACTCCCATCAGCACAAGCAATACAAGATAAGTGATGTATTTTGTTCTAAAGAAAAATCTGGGAACCAGAACATAAATGTTGATATATACCATCCCGATCAGCACCATGTAGACAAAGCATAAAACATAATACTGATACACGCCGGAATACCAATGCCAGAACCTTGCAGTATAGATAAGCACGAAAAAGAAAATAAGAAATATACCATGGCGCCAGAACCTGAACCGGTTTTCTACCAGAAAGTCTATAACCATTGTATCCTTAAATTTTGGTGTTCCGTATTTCATAGTATGCTCCCAGAGTTTTAATACAAAGCAAAAATAGAGAATAACGCAAAGAATATCTATACTATTATACAAACCCTGATTTTTTTTATACGAATTCTAATACATCCGGATTTCGTATAAATTACAAGCCGTTTGGTATAAAAACAAATTTGCACAGTCTTTTTCTGCATTTCTTTGTCCTGTTCAATTTTTTATGCACATGGAATTAGCCGTTTTTCAGGAACTTACAGAAGAAATAACCATAGAATGTTTTTATATGACAGAATCCCAGCAGGAAGAGAAAGTAATACAGCTTATTGATCTCCATCATTTTGTGGAATGTTATCAGCAGGAAATTCGGATTTTAAATTACATTAACCATCCTGTTAATATCATAGAAGAAAATGGGATTAAGAAAGGGATCCTGTTTTATGACCTCAAGTATTCTTCCCCATTTGACTGGAATGTCTTTGAGGAGTTTAAAAGGCGGAACAGACTTAAAGAGATCTGGTTTGTCTTTGTGGAAGAAGATTCTGTGCCCAATACGATCCGCTATACCGATTTTATGGCAGAGAACAGCATTGAAATATTTTATGACAGAATATTCCTGTTCAATTTTTTTCAGTCTTCCATCTTATCCTTAAAATAATAATATGAAAGTATTAAGAAGAGCCCTTCTTCCCTTTGCTATGCTGCCTTTGAAAAGCATTGTGTCTGCACAGAAGAAAGACAGTATTCCCCTGAAGGTAAGAGCTTATTTTGCAGATAAATTTCCGCAGAACCGTGATATGAACGTCGATTTTACCCAAACAGGTCCCTATCAGTTTTCATCAAAACTTCAGGGAGCTGACCTTCCTGACAATAAGGTAAAAAGTTTTCAGCAGGTAAAAGCAAATGCCAATATTTATTTTATAAAAAATAAAAACCTGCTGCTGAGTACCTCTCTGAACTATCGGTACACAGCATTCAATACCGAAGAACCCATGATCACTGATGCCAGTACTCAGGATCACTATCATTATCATTCTGAAGCAGTAAATCTGAGCTATTTTTCAAAACTGTTTCAAAAGATTGCCATCTACACTGCCAGCATTTCTACAGATGGAAGTGAACAGCATTTTGAAAGAATCAGAGGAACAGTAACCGCCTCACTCATCCTGAAAGCTACACCAAAGACAAAGATGATGGTAGGTATTGCCGGTTTTATAGATCCCAGTAGTCAGATACCCGTTCTTCCGATCTTTACCTATGAAAATAAATTCAATAATGGCTGGGTACTTGATGTGCTTCTTCCTAAAAAGGTACTGATCAGAAAGGACATTTTTGCCAACGGGAGAATTTCTCTGGGAACAGAGATGGATAATACTACCTTTTATATATACAGGAACAGCAGAACCTACGAATTCCGCCAGCTTGAGATTAATTCCGGAGCTATTTATGAGCATAATCTGGGCGGTAATTTTATCGGAACCTTAAAAACAGGAATCAGAGCGGTTCCTCAGGCAAGAGTTTTTGACAAAGAAGAATCTTTTAAAGACTATATTTTTAAAGCCAGTTATCAACCCTCATTTTATGTCAATGTCGGAATATCTTATAATCCTTTTGGAAAACCTGGAGCAAAATGATTTCAGGCTTTTCGAAACCATTAAAAAGCTTTGGAAAAAACGAAACCGAAGTTTCTGAATCTATCTTGTTTAATGAAGCTGATACGTATTGTTAAGTGGTAGGCTACAATCCAATTCCCTTACATTTCCCAACTACTCTTTTTTAAAAATCAGTGCGTTCCCATCTTTGAAAACAAATTAATAATGATGACCCCGATCACGATCAGTGCAATGCCAATAATTGCAGGAACATCAGGCACCTGCTTAAAGGCCAGGACTCCAATGATCGTAATAAAAATAATTCCTACTCCGGACCAGATAGCATAAGTAATTCCTACCGGAATATGACGTAGTGTAAGACTCAAAAAATAAAATGCACAGGCATATCCTATAACCGTTACCACAGACGGCCATAGTTTTGAGAATTCTTCAGATTTCTTTAGAAAAGTAGTGGCTATGATTTCAAACACAATAGCTAAAGCAAGAAAAATATAACTGCGTCCCATAATTTATTCTTTCTACAAAAGTAACAAAAGTGAACTTCCATTCCTAAAAACAAATCCCTGGAAATGAACAAAAAAGTGATCATAAAAAACGTCTGTATTGCCTATCCCATTGACTTTTAATCCCGGTTTAGAGATAAATAATTCATAGAAAAAAAATGGCTTTTTTGTGAAGGCTTATGATAAATCCAAAATAAAAACAGCCGTAATCAACTAATATAAAGAAACTTAAATACACTTCCAGTTATCACATCATTTATCTGACATACGTTCATAGCTGGTGTCAGCTTTTTCATTTTTGTGACAATATAAATATTTCCCCTTGTCATGAAATCTGACAACTGACAAAAACTTTTGTTAAAAAAATACAGCCTAAAATAAATTTTATTAACAAAGAAATCAGATTTACGCTAAAATTTTCCGTCTCAAAAAAACATTTTACAGAGGTATTATGTAACGCATTATTTATTTTTTGTTTTATCAAGTCCAATACAGAAGTCTTTAAACGGTTATCGTTTTCACATAATTTTACAGACAGAACAATAAAAGTATTAATAAATTCTCAATAATATATTAATTTATTGTAAACAAAAAATCACCAATAAATGAACAACAACCACCGTAAAGCACTGATATACATCATAATGTTTTGCTTTGGCACGTGATTTGAAAGTAGTAATATTGCAATTGAAAGATTGATAAAAAAAAGTCAAATAATTAAAAATAATACAAAATGGTAACTTATATCGGTATCGCAACATGTTTAGTAGTGTTCACATCATATTTCATGACAGCAAGAAGAGAAAGAAACTAATTCTAAAATAAATAAGCCTATAGAATATCTATACTAATTATATTGTTTTATGTTTTTAGGCTGAGAAATCAGTTGCTCTTTTACTCAATGGGGTAAAAGGGCCCAAAAACATAAGCAGAAAGATCTTAGTTTCATAACAAATTTTAATATCCAATGAGTAAAGCCGGGCAATAGTCCGGCTTTACTTTTTCAACCAGCCCCAAAACCTTCCGAATCAGTCTAAAAAGCCACAGACTCTGCAAAAATTTAAACAGAAAAAATAAAATATACTCCACTTCCCTACATTATATTCCCTATAATATAAATTGTAAAAAAAACTTCTTTAATCACCCCAACCTATCCCCCATTTTCCCCATATTCCGTCGTCATTCTCAACTCTCCATTTTCAATTATCGACTCTTCATTACCCATTTTCAACTTTCAACTTTCAATTTTCAACTCCCAAAACCCTCCCTGGACCACCCCTTTATTCTCATTCAGGATGTTATACTTCATTCAATAAAACTTTATCTTTGTAAGATTAGAATTATTGATCAGTCATTATGAGCCTGTATAACCTTATTATTCAAGACAAAGAACAAGTAAACCTCAGCGAAGTATTTCTTGATAAGACCAATAGAGATCATCTTACGCAGCTTATCAAAGAACATACGTACCTTAAAGAACTGCAGGAGTACGGTCTTCCGGTAAACAATAAGATTCTCCTTCAGGGAAGTTCAGGCTGCGGGAAAACAATGACTGCTAAAGCTTTAGCTAACGCTTTAGGAAAAAACATTATCATTTTGAATCTGAGTAATATTGTTTCATCACGTATTGGAGAGACTTCGCAGAATATTAAAATGATATTTGATAAAGCGGGCAGAGAAAGAGCTGTGCTTTTCCTGGACGAGCTGGATCAGATCGGAAAGGCCAGAGGCAGTGATGATAAAGATGTAGGCGAAATGAGAAGACTGGTAAACACCTTACTTCAACTTATTGACTATTATCCTGAGAATGCCCTTTTGCTTTGTGCCACCAATCATCCTGAAATTATTGATACTGCACTTCTGAGGCGTTTTCAGCTAAAGATCAATTACGAAATGCCTTCTGCAGAATTTCTGGATACTTACTATGATCAGCTGCTGAATCAGTTCCCCGAAGAGATGAGAACTATTGAACGCAGATACTCCATTTCTTTCGCAGAAGCCAAAGATCATGCTCTTACAGCTGTTAAAGCAGCTTTAATCAGGAAACTTGAAGCCAGAGAAACCATACAGTCATGAAAGAAGATATCCTTCACAATATTGAAATCATCAGAAACCGGATAACAGCAGTTTGTAAGAAGACCGGAAGAAATCCGGATGAGATCAGATTACTTTTAGCAACAAAAACAGTTTCTGCGGATCGTATCAGAATTGCTTTGGAAAACGGACATATGCTGATTGCTGAAAATAAAGTTCAGGAGCTGAAGGAGAAATATGAAGATTTAAAGGATATTCCTCATGAAAATCATTTTATCGGTCATCTTCAGACCAATAAAATCAAGGATATTCTGAAATATGATGTAACTTGCATTCACTCTCTGGACCGTCTGGATCTGGCGGAGAAGCTGCATCAGAAACTTCTGGCCGGAAACAAAACAATTGAAGTTCTGATTCAGGTCAATACATCCGGTGAAGAAAGTAAATTCGGGGTTCATCCCACTGAAGCTATAGAACTCACCAGAAAAGTGTCTGAATTATCCACCTTAAGAATAAAAGGATTAATGACCATCGGCCTTTTCAGTGCAGAAACAGAAAAAGTACGATCATGTTTTCAAATTTTAAAAAACCTTCAGCAGGAAATTATTCACGAAAATATTCCCAACGTAGAAATGAAAGAACTTTCTATGGGAATGAGCAGTGATCTGGAAACAGCGATTGAAGAAGGTGCGACAATTGTACGTGTAGGAACAGCTGTTTTCGGGCCCAGAATCTATCCGGACAGCTATTATTGGAACGAGGAAAATACAGAAAAGAATAAAGAGTAAAAAATTAATGCTTTCATTTCACTATACATTCAAAACAGAAATAAAAAACGGCAAAACATTCAAAAATGTGACTGATATGGTACAGGACTCATTTACAGAAAGGGATGTGAATACTATAACCATTGAAAACAATGTCATTACAGGAAAAGATAAGTTGTTCAAACTGGACTTTTCCCAAAGATCTCCGCTGGTGATATCTCCAGGTAAAGAATACTTCATCTATGAAGAGGATACAGGGGTTTTAACTTATAAAATAGAAGCCTTTTATTCAATCCTGTTCAATATAGCCTACGCCGGAATACTTTTTTTAATCTTATATAACTTTGTTCATCACTGGATCATTGAACTGGTAATTCCTGTCTTGTTTTTCATTTTTATTACGGCTATTGAGTACTTTCAGTATCAGGCAGTACTCAACAAAATCTCCGGAAAGTTAAATAAAACCAGACTATAAGCCATATTAAAATAACTCCACTTTCAGCCTTCAAATCCGGTACACTTTTTGATCATAAATATTTAACAACCAAACAAATGCATTTATGACAAAAAAATTACTATCGGGCTGTCTGCTAATGACCGTATTATTCTTTTTTTCATGTGAAAAAGAAAACACACAGATGAAAAGTGGAATTTCAATTGAAACCATTTCAATGATAACTGTGCTTATTATGGGAGTCGCAATTTTGATTGCGTACAGCTATAAGAGAAGATAAAAAACACATTAGAAAATAATAAAAACACCTCTCAATTCTTGGGAGGTGATCTTGTTTTCAGTAACATTCTTTCTTTTCGAGATAGAAATAAATTTTTAACCGATTGAGATTTCATTAAAATCTAATATATTTCCTCATTCTTTTACGACTAATACCCTATGAAAAAAACACTAACATTCACCGCCTTTTCATTGCTTATTCTTAGCTGCACTAAAAAAAAAGAAAGCCTGGAAGAAAATAAGTATAAAGAGAGAGTAAAATTCGGATACCTTTCAGATTATCCGCAGATTAAAGACTCTTCTAAGTTTATCACAAATCTTCGGCAGACCTTTAATCTTATTATTCATGAAAGCCCTGCTCAGCAGGAAGGTGAAAAAATAACAGCCTTTAAAAAAGTAAAAATAAACGGCTCTGATGAAAATTATTACTTTATTGAATACAACTGGAAGGTTGGCTCTACAGGAGAATGTCCATGGAAATATCAGCTTATAGTAGCAGAGGACGGTAGACTTGTGAAAAGATTAGCGGCCCAACGATATGAATTCCTTTCTATTCTTCCCAACGAAAACCCTTTTCTACTCACCACTATTGTTACAGGAAAAGGTAATGGCGGACATGAGCTCTACAGAGTAACAGCAGATTCTTTGGAAAATGTGTACGAAGGATACTATGATTATAAACTGAGAACTTATGATGCCCATGAAGACAGCAAAGTTTACGAACCCAATGAGTTAAAATTACTCATTAAAGACTTCAATAAGGATGGGCTTAATGATATTGCTTTCACTGGGAAAATAGTATTGATACAGGGTCATACTCCGCAGGGAGATTGGTATGATACTGAGGTAATCAATGGTAAGCAGGTCAAGTATTCTGTTGATCATCCTTTCAAAAAAATTCCTGTAGAATATATATTTCTTTATGATAAAAAAACAAAACACTTTAAAGCAAAAGAAGATTATAAGGAAAAATATGAATTATTTGAATAATAAAACAGCATTTATTTCACCCATAACCACTCAATACAACTTTCATGAAATACTTTTTCCTTACGATCACCATTGTTATACAGCTGATACTGGTCATCACTTTGCAGCTGTTAGACGGTTTTGAGACTATCATCGGAATATTTATTATATGCCTTCTTATAGGCGCTTTGCTTTACTTTTTAAAGTCAGAGAAGCTTTTATACTTTAAAAATTTTGGCTTTGGACTTTTTTACGGTTCTCTGATCTCACTGGTAAGCGTGATCGCATTTATGACATGGCTTTCCTATAATTTCCCCATTTAAAAACAAGTGACAAGCATACTAAAACCTTCCCTAAAAATCTCTCACTTTACAGACTAGGGATATTTAATTTTGACAAAGCATATTTTTGCAACTATTAACCACACAATATTAAAGACAACATAAGAATGAACAGAGAAGAACTTGATAAACTTGTAAAATATCAAATTATTACGGACGCATTTGACTATCAAGAACTCGATCCGGATATTGTAGAGAAGTATAAATACTTTGAGGATAAATTTAATGAGCTACTTGCTGAAAAAGCTAATCAGTTTAAATTAAAGGATTGCCATTTTGTTATTAAAAATCATTCTTACTGCAACGCTTTCGCAAGAACTGTAAAGGGGTATAATATAATAGGTATTACAACCGGATATACTATTCAGATGCATAATATATTTGATCAGAAGAACATTATACATATATTATTAATTGCATTAATGGGTGATCAGCAACTTTCACATGCATATGCCGATTTATACAATCTAGAGAATTTCGAACTTAATAAATTTATGCTTAACTGCTCAATACAGTTTACTTTCAGCCATGAGTTTCGACATATTCTTCAATTTAATAGTTCAAAAATATCTGTTGATTATTACAGAAACGAAAATTTAGATCACTCTACATTTGAAATGAAAAAACACGCATGGGAGTTTGATGCCGACAGAATGGCTTCATTTGAAGTGATGAAATATATTTTTAAAATGAAAAGAAAATACCAAGTTAATGATGACAACATATTCAAATGTATGCTGTATACAGGTTTAGGTAGTATTTTTATAACAAAAGTATTCTTCTATTTCAGGTTTGAAACTTCAAAACTGGATTTGAACAAAATAGATTTCTATACAAAAAAATACTCTCACCCCCATCCTATTGTAAGAATGTTTAATATTATTGATTACTTTTATGATAATATAACAGACTTTTTTCCCAAATTAGAGGTTACAAAACAGGATTTTCTAAATAATGCATTAGGAATTATAAAGTTATACTTTTTCTATTATCAACCTAATAGAAATATCATAGCCGAAATACTCAATGACATCGATAATCATTTAAATGAAATCAATGATTATAATGAAGAACTCTTTGAATTTGCAATAAACGACACAGCAATTGTAAACTTACTAAACGCTTCTGGAACCAATTTTCACTAATCTCCTATGATGAGTATTGTGCAAAACTAATTAAAAAGAAATAAAAGAACTTTTGAGAGTATTTTGCTTGCAACGACAACTCGCAATAACAATAAAAACACACAAATCCCTCCCAATATTGAGAGGGATTTGTTATATTCAACATCATAAAAGCCAGTCTGATTTATGACCAACACAACTATTCTTCAAAAATGCCTCCCCGATTTTGGAAAGGAACTGATCGCAGAAATTGAAAAATTCGGAATTATCAAACTGTTTCCCGACAATGAGTTTATTGTAAAACAAGGGCAGCTGATCCGATATTTACCAATTGTTTTAGAAGGCAATGTAAAAGCATATAGCGAAGAAGATGGCGTACAGTTTTTACTCTATTTTATTCAGCAGGGGGCTTCCTGTATTTTCAGCTTTGTTCATCTGTTTAATCAAAATCCCATTAATTTTTCAGCGATATCAGAAGGAAAATCCACCATTCTGCTAATCCCTATTGACAAAGCTAAAGAATGGCTTATCAGGTTTCCAACCTTCAGTAACCTTATTATCGCTGAATTTCAGAAGCATTATAATGATCTGCTACATACCACCAAACAGATCATCTGCTACAAGCTTGAAGACAGGCTGTGGGATTATTTAAAAACAAAAGCAAAGATTTCCGGAACCAATGAACTCGCCATATCACATCAAAGCATTGCTGATGATCTGGGCACGACAAGGGAAGTAATATCAAGGCTGATGAAAAAGATTGAACTGGATAAAAAATTAATTCAGAATAATAGAAAAATAAAGTTGCTGACCAGTGACTTTTGATACTGATACCGGAATTTCTGCTTTCTACTTTTGTAGCATAAATATAATTACATTTTCAAAATTTAAAAAAGTAATACAATGAGCGAACCCATTCAATTAGTACCCAACAATTCTCTTCTGACAAAAACACCTGAAGAGGGACGACAACTGGCCGTAAAAATGGCAAGATTGATTATTAAAGTAACACAGCCCGATGCCGAAATTCGTGAAAAACTACGCCCCGTGTATGCTGATGATGCAGCCATGCTGATTGCTATCGGGCAGACTGTTGCTACAGAATTTGCAACTATTGCTGCTGCGAATAATTACTGGAGATAATTTGGCATTAAAGCCAAGCTGTTTCTAAAAATACAAATCCTTTTCATCATTTGTGGAAGGGATTTACTTTTAGGAAGAAAAGAACTTTTTATTAATTGCATTATGGACTTCTATAAAGAAGATGAGTCTTTTCTTATCGTATTTATAAAAGCATTTAAAACTCTAATCAGAACCAGTGGTCTCTTTCTAAAAAATACTTCGAAAATACATTCCATTTTTCCATCACAATTTTCTATCTTTACTATTCTATATTTACAATTTTAGGTTTTCAAAAAAACTACAAATGGAACAAAAAATACATCAGGGCAGAAACGTTAAAAGATTCAGAGAAATGCTGGGCATCAAACAGGAAGCTTTAGCACTGGATTTAGGTGACGATTGGAATCAGAAGAAAATTTCATTATTGGAACAAAAAGAAACAATCGAAGATCCTTTGCTTCAAAAAATCTCCGAAGTATTAAAAATTCCTGTGGAAGCATTCCAGAATTTTGATGAGGAACAAGCTATAAATATCATTTCAAGTACTTTTCATGATAACGCAACAGGTGTAATTGTTAATAATTATAATCCTATTGACAAAATCATCCAGCTCCACGAAGAGAAAATTGCTCTTTATGAAAGAATGTTGAAGGAAAAGGATGATATGATGTCCAGGCTTGAAGAACTTATTAAAAGAAGATAAAGATATATCCGAGCATTGAGATTGCTCGCAGTGACCATAAGAAAACAAAAATCCCTTTCATTACTGAAAGGGATTTTTTATATCTAAAAAACTCAGATTACATATAAGCTTCAATTGGCTCACAAGTACATACTAGGTTTCTGTCTCCGTAAGCATCATCTACTCTTGATACAGAAGCGAAGAATTTGTGGTCTCTTACCCACTCTAATGGATAAGCGGCCTTTTCTCTGCTGTACGGTTTATCCCAAGAATCAGAGATTACCAACTGCTCTGTGTGAGGAGCATTTTTCAATACGTTATTAGCCTGATCAGCTTCTCCGTTAGCAATCTCATCAATTTCAGATTTGATAGAGATCAATGCTTCTGCAAAGCGGTCGATTTCAGATTTGCTTTCAGATTCTGTAGGCTCAATCATCAATGTACCTGCAACCGGGAAAGAAACCGTAGGAGCATGGAATCCATAATCCATCAATCTCTTCGCTACATCAGCCACTTCAATTCCTAAAGATTTGAACTGACGGAAGTCTACGATACATTCGTGAGCCACTCTTCCGTTTTCATTTGAATATAAAATCGGGAAGTGTTCTGCTAAGATTTCCTTAAGGTAGTTGGCATTCATGATCGCGTGTCCTGTAGCTTTTTTCAGACCATCAGTTCCTAACATTTTAATATATGAATAAGAAATGTTAAGGATAAGACCTGAACCGTAAGGTGCTGCAGAGATACCATCAATCGCATCCTTAGATCCGATTCTGATATTCGCATTGGAAGGAAGGAATGGCACCAGGTGCTTGGCAACACAAATTGGGCCTACTCCAGGACCTCCACCTCCATGAGGAATTGCGAAAGTTTTGTGAAGGTTAAGGTGACAAACGTCTGCTCCGATGTTTCCGGGACTTGTGAATCCTACCTGAGCGTTCATGTTCGCACCATCCATATATACCTGCCCTCCGTGCTCGTGGATAAGATTTGTGATCTCTTTAATGTTAGCATCAAAGAATCCGTAAGTAGAAGGGTAAGTGATCATTACAGCTGATAAGTTTGCTGAATGCTGTTCTGTTTTAGCTTTAAGATCTTCGAAGTCGATTTCACCGTTTTCAAGGTTTTTTACAACTACGATTTTCATTCCTGCCATTGCTGCAGAAGCCGGGTTTGTTCCGTGTGCAGACTGAGGAATCAATACTACATTTCTGTGGTGGTCACCTCTTGAAATGTGATATTGTCTGATTACCATTAGCCCTGCATATTCTCCCTGAGCTCCTGAGTTCGGCTGCAATGAAGTACCTGCGAAACCAGTGATTTCAGCAAGATCTTTTTCAAGCTCTGCAATCATCTTCTGGTAACCTCCAGCCTGATCTACCGGTACAAACGGATGTACACTACCCCAGTCTGCCCATGAAAGCGGAAGCATCTGAGTTGCTGCGTTCAGCTTCATCGTACAAGATCCTAAAGAGATCATGGAGTGCGTCAATGATAAATCTTTTCTTTCAAGACGTTTGATGTAACGCATCAATTCCGTTTCCGTATGGTATTTGTTGAATACTGATTCCGTAAGAATTTCATCTTTTCTAAGATTCTCTTCAGGAATGCTGTATCCTTCTTTTATTTCTAATTTGAAAGTCTGCTTATCTTTGAACTGAGCGAAAGAAGCCATCAGATAATTTAATTTCTCCAATGTTGTGCTTTCATTGATCGCAATACTTACAACACCATCTGTAAAGTAGTTAAGATTGATTCTGTGATCCTGCATCATTCTCATCAGTCTTCCTTTCTCATCTTCACTCATCGTGATTTTTACAGTATCGAAGATCGGCTCTTCCACCGTCTGGTATCCTAAAGCTTTAAGACCGCCATTCAAAGCATTGGCTTTAAAGTGAATCTGATCAGCAATATAATTTAATCCTTTTGGACCGTGGTAAACAGCATACATACCAGCCATTACTGCCAAAAGAACCTGCGCAGTACAGATGTTCGAAGTAGCTCTTTCTCTTTTGATGTGCTGCTCTCTAGTCTGTAAAGCCATTCTCAATGCACGTTTTCCGTACATATCCTGAGAAACCCCGATGATTCTTCCAGGGATATCTCTCTTGTAATCTTCTCTGCAAGCAAAGAATGCTGCGTGAGGACCACCATATCCTAATGGAATACCAAATCTCTGAGAAGTTCCCACAGCACAGTCAGCCCCCATAGAAGCAGGAGACTTCAGCTTCACCAATGCCATTGGATCACAAGCTACCGCTACCTGAAGATCAAGTTTTTTGTATTCTACGATATCTTCCGTGTAATCCAGAACGATTCCGTTTTTCCCCGGATACTGAAGTAAAACTCCATAGTAAGAAGCATCTAATGAATGAGTTTTGTGATCTCCCACTACCACTTCGATTCCTAATCCTTCAGCTTTGGTTTTTAATACAGAAACGGTTTGAGGTAATACAAGGTCAGAAATAAAGAATTTATTAGCATCTGCTTTTTTCTGATCTTTTGTTCTGTTGTTAAAGAACATATGCATAGCTTCAGCCGCCGCAGTAGACTCATCCAACAGAGATGCATTAGCCAATGCAAAACCTGTAAGGTCACATACTACAGTCTGGAAATTAAGAAGCGCCTCAAGCCTTCCCTGTGCAATCTCCGCCTGGTAAGGCGTATATGCAGTATACCAGCTTGGATTTTCAAAAATATTTCTTTGAATTGCTGAAGGCAAAAGTGTATTATGGTATCCAAAACCGATATAACTTGTATAATCTGTATTTTTTGATGCCAGATCTTTTGAGTGATTCAACATTTCGTACTCCGAAAGCGGTGCTGAGATCTCAAGATCTTTTTCTAATCGGATAGAAGAAGGAATGGTCTGAGAAATTAACTCTTCAATACTAGAAACGCCAAGTTTTTCCAACATCGCCTGTTTATCGGCTTCATTAAGGGAAATGTGACGGCTCACAAACTGTTCTGTATTCATTTTTATTTATTAGATTTTGTTTGTAAAAGATGGGTAAAATTACAATTTTTTACACGATTGTACAAGAGCATAAGAGGGATGATAATTCACAAAATGACTCCCCTGTTTTATTAGGATAATTTTTTAGCAAGCTTTGCATAGTTTTATTTTATTTTAAACAGATATCTCCCTAATTCCACTAATAATATTCAATAACACAGTCAATTTATCAAAAATAAAACAATGCCTTACAAGTGAAAAAATGGAAGAAAATTATGAATATGCTTATCATAATGATCAAAATAAAGAGGTAAAAGCGATAAAATATAACAAACCTTAACAGATAAAACTTTATCTCAGATTATGAGGATTGAAGACTGGTTTTCTTGCGAATTCCGATACAATTGGCAGCTTTTGAAAGAGGCTGTTTTTGCTATTGATCAGGTTTAAAGAATTTTATGAAATTTTATTAATTATATTTATTCTAAATTAATATATTTGCATCATGAATATGATTGTCCCATTTAAAGTACCGCCTTTGGCCCCTTACACATTCGGTAACGAAGAGATGTTCTGTGAAAAGAAATCATGCTGCAAAAAATTCAAGAAAGGGAAAAGATGTAAAAAATGCCCGGGAAGAAAGAAAATGGCATAAGTTAACTGAAATTTCTGATCAGCATATATATAGCAATTGCCAATATAATGATCCCCCAAATCAGCATTATAATTTTAGGCTGACCAGTCCTGTTTATTCTTGTTACAGGCTGAGGTTTAAACATTTCTTCTGCTGAGTTTTTGAATTTCTCTGTGTTATTTTCAAAAACTTCTGTTATTGTAATGCCCTGAACAGCCGTTTTATTCAGAAGCGAGTTGGTAGCATGAAGCAAAAGCTGGAATTTACCATCTTTAAATTCTGTAATTTTAAAAATCCTTTCTCCGTAAGGCTTTTCCAGCCCGAAAGGCAGCACTTTTACCACATCAGCATTATTGGTCTGCCAGCTGATGATAATCTCCTCTCCTTTTTTTGCATGAATCTTATTCGCCGCAAAAGTTTTTATGGCAGGCGGAATAGTATACCTGAAACTTTTCTGCTGACTTTCTAAATTCTGATCATAGGCATGTCTTCTGCCCGGATCACTCAATGTTTCATAAGCTTCCAGAATCTCACGGAAACGGTCTGCAAAAAAGTCATCGTTGTCATTTTTATCCGGATGGTATTTTAAAGACAGCTTTCGATAAGCTTTTTTGATGTCTTCTTCTGAAGCATCCTGGGATATACCGAGAAAATAGTAGTAATCTTTCATTAATCAATACAAAAATAAGAATTTATTTTTCTTTGTGTTTGATGTTTAGGGTAATTTTTTTTGGCGGAAATAGATTAAAAAACCATTGTATATCAAAGATTATCTTCTTTAGTCTAAAGGTTGGGAAACACAAAGACACTAAGTTTTTTTTCTTTTTGTATGATTTAAGGCGCAAGAAAATCAATGATTTTCAGCTATTATGATTCTAACTAAAAAATACTTTTAAAGATGATCATTAATGTATCGTAGAAAAAAATTCTTTCCTTTGAAAAACGTCCTGTGATATAATATCTTGCGTCTTTACGATGCTCCAGCAAAAAATACACAAGTTGGAAACTCGCAAAGACGCAAAGTTTTTATCATTCTAACGAAAATGCAGTGTAGTGGGAAATATCAACTTTATATAAGAAAAAATAGGAGAGCTTATTTCCGGTAGATCCAATCTTTAGCCGGAACAATCCAGTCATTGAGTGTTTTAAAAAGAAAACCATGATTTAATCCTGTATTCAGTTCTATTTCTTTAAAATCTTTAATTCCGGACCTGATAAAACGCTGCTCCTGTGAGAGCTGTACATGCCCATCATCTGATTTTTCAGTAATAGAAAGTATCTTCCCATACAGTCTGAAATTCTTATCTTTTTCTAAAGAATCATTTTCAAAACTGGAACCAATAAATACAAATTTTAACTGCGGATTTTTTTCATAGTAAGAAACGTACTGTGCGATATACCCTCCCTGAGAAGTCCCTATAATACTGATATGATCCGCAGAAATTCCTTTTTTCATAAGACTATCTACCTGCTTTTTCACCTTCAGTGCATAGGCTGAGGGATCCGTACCCGCCTTTCTCTTTTCTGAAATAACTATAGTGTTCCCTTTTTTCAGTTCCAAAAGTATAGGTTCGTATTCTGCCACTCCATATTTGGGATGTGCTTCTTCCAGTGAATGATCTTCAAGGAATTTATTATGTAAAAAGAAAATATACTGTTTCTCCTCTTCTTTAGGTTTCTGCCCAAAAACTGTTACACAAGAAAAAAGCAGAATTGCTGAAATAGAGATTTTTTTAAATTCCATAATACTTCACAATCTATAATAAAAAAACAAAGTTAGTACTTAAATACATTTTATATGAAGAGTATGGTCTAATTTACTTTATAAAAAGACTCCGGCTCGGGAAGCAAAGCTTCCCGAGCCGGAGTCTAACAATTTCAATTTAGTTTTTTACTTCTTATGCTTCGCAGTTATTCTCTTTTCTGCAGCATTTTGAATGGAATTCTTTTTTGAATTTCCCTTTCAGTTCCTGATAATCCTCATCATTCATTTCTCTGATCTTATCTGCAAGCCCGAAAGGCGATTTTTCTTTGATTCCGTATTCATCAAAAATTCCTCTGATAAATCTTTTTCTCTCGATAGCTTTTTTAGCAATCAATGCTACCCCTACAACGGCTAATGCTCCAAGAGCTCCTTTTAATGTTGAATTTTTCATTTTTTCAAAATTTTAAATTTTACTACTTCTTATTTTTTATATAGACGAATGAATCTTAATTTTACTTTACTACTTCTTTAAAGTTTTCAAATTATTCGTTATTTCTGTTGAAGAATCCTCCTGAACATTTATTTCTCCATACTTCCTTAAATTTTTCTCTTTCTTCAGGGGACCAGCTTTCCATTTTCTGTCTCATTTTTCTTTCCTTAAAATCTTTCATTCCTTTTCCAAAATGAAAACCTCCAAAAAGAATTTTACTCAAGATCAGAATTCCCATTGCCTGCCAGAATGTAATGGTCTTCGCTCCTAGAATCTCAGGAAGCAGACAATTCCAAAGCAACATTACAATCCATGTAACGGCTACAAAAATTAACGGTGGACATAATAATAAAAAAATCCAGCCCTTTTTGTGTTTATAATTCATAATTTCTTTTTACTAACTTTTTAAATCTTCGTATAATTCTCTCAATCTGTTTCTTAAATGCTTCACAGCATAGTTTTTCCGGCTAATGATAGTTTTGATGTTTTCTCCCTGTTCATCGGCTATTTCCTGGAGCGTCCTGTCGTTCAATTCATTTTCCATATACACCAGCCTTTGTTTTTCGGGGAGTTCATCAAGAGCTTCAAACAGCTTTTTCCAGATCTCATCCTGAAACATCTTTACTTCAGGACCTGCGCTTTCATCCATAAGCAAGATATCTTTGATGGAAAACTCTCCATCATCATCTTCGTAGACAAAATCTTCCAGATTTTCTGTTTTCTTTTTTCGGTAGCGGTCTGTGATTTTATTAGCTGTCACTCTGTAAAGCCACCCCCCTACATTTACAATCTCAGAGAGATTGGTAATGCTGCTGAACTGATACCACACTTCCTGCAGAATATCTTCTGCATCTTCTGCATTTTTCACTTTAGGACGAATATAGGACATCAGCTTCCCTCCGTAGTTGGAAACGGTCTGTGAGATGATGCTTTCTTTCTCTTTCTGTGGCATTGTTATTTTTTCGACAACCTCCATATTGATATGACGATTATCCATTGGGGTTTACTTTAATAAATTTAAAATATTTTTCTCAAAATTCAATTTTTCTTTTATTCAGTGAGCTTCTGTTTCATATAATAAATTGCTTATTCTGCTTTATTTACTGTTTTCAGGGACCTATTTCCCGGTATATGCTCATACTCATCGCCCTATGGCCCTCCAACCATTACTGCTGGGTAACCGCTGCTATCGGGGATAAAATTTATTACCGATATCCAGTGCCTCAGCTGTGATAAAAAGAATCGGAAGACATAATGCCTTCCGATTCTATTACGATAAAATTTATGTTTTATTTATTAAAATTTTCTGCAAAAAATCCTAACATCGATTTATACAGTTCAATTCTGTTCGGCTCTTTCCCGAATCCGTGCCCTTCATCATATTTTACCATATAAGGTACTTCAAATCCTTTAGCACGCATTGCTTTTACAATCTGATCAGATTCATTGATATTTACTCTCGGGTCATTGGCTCCCTGCACTACAAATAGTGGTTTTTTAATTTTGGCAATCTGAAAAACCGGGGAAACTTCTTTAGCAATTTTTGCTTCTTCGGGATTATCAAGGTCATACCAGATCTGTTTTACCATTTCTTTATAAGGCTTCCAGTATTCCGGGAAAGAATCAAAGAATGTAAAGATATTCGACACTCCTACATAATCTACTCCGCATGCATATAAATCCGGTGTTTTGATCAATCCCATTAAGGTTGCATATCCACCATGACTTCCTCCGTAAATTGCTATTCTATCTTTATCAATCCATCCCTGACTAATGGCATATTTCACTCCATCTTCCACATCATCCATCGCTTTTCTTCCGATCTGCTTATATCCGGCTTTCTGAAATTCCTTTCCATATCCTCCTGAAATCCTGAAGTTGATCTGAAGCGTGGCATACCCTCTGCTGGCAAACAACTGTGTTTCAGGATTGAACCCCCAGCTGTCCCTTACCCCCTGCGGGCCGCCATGAGGATTAACAACTAAAGGAACTTTTTTACCATCTAAAGCAGCTTTTGGCAGTGTAATATATCCACGGACTATCAAGCCATCTCTGCTTTTGAATTCAATCGGTCTCATTTCAGCCATATCTTCTTCTTTAAGCTGCGGCATAAGATTGTAAAGAAGCTTCAGTTCTTTCGTTTTGGTATCATATTCATAATAAGCACCATATAATTTATCACTGGTAACTATTACCAGAAGTTTATCATTATTATCGTCAGACGAAACTACAGAAAACTCTTTATCTTTAAATTGCGATTTTAATTTATCATCAATTTCTTTATAGAATTTACTTACCGGAACAGTTTCTCCTTTTACCCCCTCATAACTGATATAATCCAGTTCATAGTTTCTGTTTTTACCCGCAACACTTACAGAACTGACATCATATACCGGGTTGGAATAAACTTCTCTGATCACTGAATTTTTCTTCAGATCATACAAAACAATTCTCGTTTTGTCACTGTCTAAATTTGTTATCACAAATGCTTCGTCTTTATTTTTAGAATTATCATTGAATCTGATAATACTAAATGTATCTGACCAGTCTGTCGATTTAAGAAGATTAAATTTCCCGGTCTGCAGATCTTTATAATAGGTTTTTGAGGTTAACCCGTTTTCAAGGACAATATACCCTCTCAGGTTTCCGTCTTTATCAAAAATATAATCATCAATAGGACTGTTGACATCTTTATTTTCGTAAAGCTGGGTAATCTCACCTGTTACAAAATTGATTTTATAAGGTTCAAAAATCTGCTTATTGTTTTTGTTCATGGTAACCACAACAAAATCTGTATCTTTTATAGGTCTTATGGTCCCTAAGGTAATGCCTTCAAACGGGGTTAAGTCCTTAAGGTTGCTTCCGTCAGCATCAGCTGCATAAAGGTGGATATTCTCATTACCTCCTTTATCCTGGGTATAAAAAAGACGCTTTTTATTGAGCCATCCGTAGCTCTTGATCAGATCGTCTTTTTCAACAATTGCTTTGGTGATTTTTCCTGTTCCCAGATCTTTGACGTAGACATGATTTTTGCTGTCCTTATCTTTTTCTTTGTAGGAAAGATATTTTCCATCCGGAGATAATTTAAATCCGGAAGCCTTAGGTCTTGCAAAGTAATCTTCAACTTTATATTTGAAGTTTCCTTTATCATAAGAAATAAGTTTCTCAATACTCGCTTTATTAGAAGGTAAAGTTGGATCTCCGGGTAATTTGGTGGTAGAACTTTGTGCGTTAATCATAATAGCTGGCAATACTATGCAAATTGTGCCTAGAATTTTGTGATTTAGATTCATGATTAATGTTTTTAAAGGTTAAAAAAGCAAAAATATTTAATTTTTAAATCAATAAAAAGTAAATACTTTTATACAATAAGACGCTCCAACCGTATAAAATGTTACAGTATTAATCTAAAAAAACATTTCGAATATGTAAAAAAGACAGCCAATAAACTGTCTTTTTATTTTAGTTCAGATAAATACCGAAATACCAGGTCCACGCAATTAAAATAATCTGCATAGGAATTCTTTGGTTATAAAGGTATTTCATCCCCGGGCCGGTATAATCAGCTTTGAAAATATTAATCCTTTTTTGGGAAGAATGAATGTTGGCTATAAAAACCAATACATAAAAAATGATCAGTAAAATTGCGGTCAGTTCACGAAGTGACGGAATCATCAATCCTACTCCCGCAGCAATTTCTATAATACCCGTAAAGTACACCCAAAACATTCTAGCAGGAATAAAATCCGGAATCATCATTGCCATCCCTTTCTGAAATTTGAAATGTGACAGACCTGTAAAGATGATGAATACAGCCATTCCAAGATTTCCGGAAAATAAGAAATCCGGTTTCCCATGAATTAGAAAAGTCCCTAGCAAAGCCAGTATAAATGTGGCGAAAATAATTACTAATAGTTTCATAGTTGTAAAGTTGCAGGAATTAGAAAATATATTCTTCTATAATGTATCCTTACTTATTTATACTGAAGTCAAATTGACTCCTTCTGCCAGGCTCTTCACCACCATCAGCCCTTTCGTAAAACCTGTATTCATATGATCTTCCCATTCTTTTTCTGTCTGGATTTCTGTATGAAGTTTTGTCTTTCCGTCAAAATCAATCAAAAAATATTTTTCAGAATACCCGCTCCATTCCATCACCTCTTTACTCTGGGTATCTTCTGTACCATCCTTTATCAATCCTAAATGTTTAAAAACAATTTGATTCGGCTCATCCAGACTGTCAATAGTGGAAACTATCCCCTCTCCTTTATGATTGAGGAAATAGGTAGTTCCCCCTACTTTCCAGTCGGATTTCATGATTGAACCTGTTCCAAAATACTGAGTCCATTGGCTATATGTTTCCGGGCTCCAGAGAATGTCCCATACTTTTTGCAGGGGAGCATCAATAACTGTTTCATATGACAGGGTTTCCATATTTTTAGATTTTTGAGATTACGGGTTGGTGCGTTTTATATCACTTTAGTTTAAAGCTGATTTTCACAAAGGTGCTTAATGATCATCAATGCTTTTGGATACTTTTCTTCAAAAAAATCTTTAAATTCTTCTGAAGACATAATTTTCACTTTCAACAGGGTTCCTTCTTCGTTTTCTTCAAGAAAAAAGGTTTCGGTAGCATCACCCCAATTCTGAGGAACTTCAATCCCTTCATAAATTTCACCCAGATGGAGAAATTTAATCTCTTCATTTGCAATCACTTTTTCGACCCTGCTGTACATTCCGTTCTGTTTGGTGTCAAGAAACTTAATGATATTATTTTCTTCAAGGGTTCCTTCATAAAAAGATCCTTCCGAAAAAGCGGTTGTCCATTGTCTATAGGTAATATCTCCCCAAAGAACACTCCATACTTTTTCTGGTTCTGCATTGATCTCAATTTCGTATGATAATTCTTCCATATTATTTAAATTTTTATTGTAAACAAGTGATTTAAGATATCACACCAACTATCAGACCAAGAATGAATTCTTAATCTCTATCCGTCCACAAAATCACCGCCACTGAGTGAATGAATTTTCCTGTAATAGAGGCAGTTTCTTCAAAAGCTGATCTTTTTTCTCTAAACCCTAATAAAAGGAAGTAATTTAAGAATTATAAGCATCTTCAAGATCCTGAATAATGATTTTCTGCATTTTCATCATCGCCTGCACTACTTTATATGCTTTTTCCTGATTGGAATCATTCATTAGCTGAATCAATCTTTTAGGAACAATCTGCCAGCTAAAACCATATTTATCTTTCAGCCAGCCGCACATGCTTTCTCTTCCGCCATCTGAGGTAAGGGCATTCCAGTAATTGTCTGTCTGCTGCTGATCATCCGTCATTACCACCATTGAAATTCCTTCATTGAAATCGAATGAATGGTCATAAGAATTATCCATACAGAATAAACTGTAATGATCGATTACAAAATGAGCATGCTGAACATTTTCGGCAGGTTCCTGAGTATCATGACCTTCACTTCCTTCACCATATTTTAATATATTTCCAATGCTTGAGTTCAGGAAGGTCTTAGTATAAAGCTCCATAGCTTCTTTGGCTTTACCATTATTATCATGAATAAACATCATTGTAGGAACAATTTTCTGTTCACCGGCTTTATCGCCTAAAAATAACTGCCAAGAAACTCCATATTTATCCTGAATCCATCCATATTTTTTACTCCATGAATAGGAACTCAGGTCCATCAGAGGCATTCCTCCATCTGACAGCTGGTTCCAGTATTTTTGAACCTCATCTTCGGTTTCACAGATGACCATCAAAGAAACGGATGCATTTTTTTTAAACTGCGCGCCTCCATTCAGTAACATTATTCGTTGACCGAAAAGATCAATGTTCATCACAACAGGAGTATCTGTTGTAATCTCGCCTCCAAAAATTTTACAATAAAATTCTGCAGACTCTTTCGCGTCTCCATCATACCAGAGACATGGAAAAATATCGTTGTTCATAACTTTTAATTTTAATATTGAAAATGTAGTCCGTTTGTTTTCTAACACCTACTTTGCGGGATCAATAATACGCAATCATCTATAAAATTATTGAGAAATTTTCTTTTTTATTTTTAAGAATGGGATGGCATATTCCGTTTTATTTTCTTCTGAATTATATGCTTTGAAGCGGGTACTTTTTTCGTTGATTGATCTTAGCTATTTCGTAGAACATATAGCAAAGAAAAGACCTTGCCTTTGCCTTCAGAGAAGTATTTCTCAACTTTGACTGCAATGACATTACCAATTTTCCTGTTTTATATACCTTTATGTTTCTTTAAAAAAACACTGGTGTTCTCTCATATAATCTTTTAGCTTCACCAATGTATTTTTTCCGAAACCATGAAGCTGCATAATTTCCTTTTCAGAATAATCCGACAGCTTTTCCAAAGAGTCTATTTTTTCCTTTTCCAGGGCTTTTCTGGCCGAAATGGCAATCACTCCCTGAAGGAAACCATCCTGAGGGTCATAGTTCACCGCATCAATGGAATGTAAGCTCTTTGACATGATTACTAGATTGATCATGACTACAAAAAATATTTTTAGTGATTCTCAACATACTTATGGAAATTATTGAGGATGGCATACCAGCCTTCTCTCTGCATTTCCACAGAATTCTGCTTTTCCGGATCGAAAATTTCTATAATCTTTGTTGTGTTCTCATCTATTGTCTCAAAGATTACCTCCACTTTTCGTCCATCTTCCAAATGGTATTTTATTATTTCATAGGGAACAACTTCATCGTATATCCCTTCAAAATCAAATGCAAAGCTTTTATCTTTAGCCTCCATTCTGTTTTTAAATTTCCCTCCCACTTTAAGGTCATTTTCAGAACTAGGACAATGCCAGCTTTCGTGGGCAAAATTCCATTTTGTAATATGCTTGGGCTCATTGAAATAATTCCACACCTTTTCTACCGGTGCCAGAATTGTGATGTCTATTGTAATTGGATCCATAGTTCTGTATTTTGATGATTAGACAAAAGAGCTGTCCGAAACGGACACCTCTTCTAATAATTTAGCTAAAGATAGGATTATTTTGTGTATTCTGTATTATAGTTCACCATCCAATGAACGCCATATTTATCCTGAAAACTTCCGAAATAATCTCCCCAAAACTGATCTTCAATTGGCATTTCTATATTTCCGCCCTCAGACAGCCCTTTGAAAATTCTGTCTGCTTCGTCTCTTGAATCGGGAAAAACAGAAACATAGTTATTATTCCCAACTGTCAGAGTCTGTCCAAATCCCGGAACAATATCTGAAGCCATTAAAAGATCGTTTCCGACAGGCAATGCGATATGCATCACTCTGTTTTTTTCTTCATCCGAAAGGTTCTCTGTGCCCGGAGCATTTCCCATTTTGTGAATACCTCCTACAAAGTCACCTCCAAAAATAGATTTGTAAAAATGGAATGCCTCTTCTGCTGTTCCATTGAAATTTAAATACGGATTTAATTTAGCCATGATTTTTAATTTTAAATGTTATATTTTTTATAAGATCCGGATTGAATTAATCATTAAAAGCAGTATCAAAGGGATAAGAGAAGCAGGAATACATTGATTTTAAAATTTATGGTCAACATACTTTCATCTGATATTACTTACCTTCTTCGGAAATTTAATGAGTTAAAAATTTTTCCACTTCGTTAACTGTAAAATCAATTAAGTCTTCATTGATACTACCATCAAAGTCAGCCATCATATAAGCGCCATGTGTTCCAGGAAGTATCATCAGCTGAGAACCTTTCACCAAACGCCACATCGCAGCTGTATGCTCGGGTTTCATCACATCTTTATCACCGCTGATGAATAGTGCAGGTGATTGTATAGAAGCCAGTATTTCATCATCCCAATCCTGAAAAGTCTGCATTCTCCGGCAATCTTTATCAAAAAGATTTTCCAGCTTTGAAAAGTCCGGATTGAGATTTAAAAAGTTAATTTTTAACGGTTCCGGCATCGAATCAAAAGTTGCATCCTGCATTCTTTCAAAAAAGCCTTCTATCATACCGTTTTTTTTATAAAAAGCGGAGGCTACAACCAACTTTTCTACCAGTTTAGGATAACGGTGAACTATCTGCATTGCTGTATTCCCTCCATTACTAAACCCCCAAAATGAGGCTTTATGAATATTTATTTCTGCCAAAAGTGCAGCAACATCATCGGCATCCTGTTCAAATGTTTCAGGAATATCGCGGTGTTCACTCCTTCCATGATTTTGAAGGTCTATACCGATTAGCTGAAATTTATTTTCAAGCCTTGCGATGACTTCCTGAAAATCATATGTTATAGAAGAACCCCCACCATGAATAAGAACCAGCGGGCTTCCGGATCCATAAATCTCATAATACAGCTGGATTCCGTTGACTTTTTTGTATCCTTTTTCTACCGGAATCATGAGTTAATATTTAAGATTTTCATCCACTTCATATTTCATTCCGGGATAATTTAATATTCTTCGCATGAGGCCAATCTGCCCGCATAGATAATCCTCACGCCCAATGCACATTCCTGCAAAATTGAGCTTTGTTTCTTTGACAAAGGGAATATTCATCCCTATTTCAAAGATTTCTTCCAGTTCTTCATCCGATACTTCCAGTTGTTTCTGGTATACTTTAGCCGAAATGTCATGAAAGTTTTTCTTAAGGTCAGCTAAAGTTGGGTATTTTATACTTTCATCTAATGATTTTCCCTGAAAGAACAGATCATTATACGGGTCCTGCTCCTGCAGACCCAACACCCAGCCAAGCCCATATCGCACATTGACAAAGTTTCCTGCCATCCATACAATATGATTGGTTTTATTTTCAATTCTTTTCAATGCATCTTCTTCCGAAATGCCATCCAAAACATTTATAAAGTTCTGACTGTGCATTCTGTAAGCCGGAATAATGACTTCCATTTTTTTTGATATTGGAGTGTTCATTTTGTTGTTCTTTTATGGATTATTTTTTTGTAGAAAAGGCAATATGTCCTTTTTTCAATTTTATTTTATAGCCCCGGGTTTCCCAAGGAGCCTCCGTAGATAGCCTAATTGCCCGCTATGGTAAATCTCGTGCAGACTCAGGTTGGAGATATCTTTGATCCATTCAGTATTCAAACTTTCAAGAATTTCAAGTTTTGCTTCCAGTTTATCCTGGCTTTGTCTGAAATATGATTTTAATTCTTCAAAACTTACAAATTCTTCTTTTCGGTTCAAAGGTATTTCGCCTCTGTTATAGCATGAAAATTGAGCACTATCCCAAACTGCCTCTTCGCCCAAAATATTAAGGAAAGCATTTCGGATATAAATAAGGTGTCCGAAAATCCAATTCATACAATTGGCTTCTCCATTAGGAAAAATCATTGATTCTTCATCGCTTACTCCATCTATATTCATGGAAACGACTTTGTAAGTACCTGCCACCTGATTTTTCAAGAATTCTATATCGTTTGATTTTGTTTTCATAGGATAAAATGTGATAGATTTGACGGTAATATTTATTCTGAAGGCATTTGGGAGTCATCACCGTACATCACTTCCCACTGATGTCCATCGACGTCTGCAAAACTACTTTGATACATCCATCCGTAATCCACTGGCTCTCCGTATTTTGAACCTCCGTTTTCAATAGCTGTTTTTACCATATGATCTACTTCATCACGGCTACTAACACTGATGGCAAGAAGCACCTGCGTAGTATCACCTTTAGCAAAAGGTCTATTGGTAAAAGTCTGGAAAAAATCTTCTTTCAGAAACATCCCGTAAATATGATTTTCTTTCATAATTACACTTACCGCTTTATCATTTGAAAATTTTTCATTGACAGAAAAGCCAAGCTTTGTCCAGAATGTTCTGGTTTTTTGTACATCTTTTACAGGTAAGTTGATATAAATTTCGTTGATGTTCATTTTGTAATTTTTAGTGTTAAGTTTTCAATCAAACGTTTCTGGATTATTCTGAAGGCATTTGAGACAGATCGGCAAATGTCATATTCCAGCCATGTCCATCAAGGTCCCAGAAGGAGTTTTGATACATCCATCCGTAATCCTGTGGTTCTTCATGCTGGTAAGCTCCATTTTCAACCGCTGTATTCACTACTTGATCAACCTCCTCACGGCTGTTGAGTCCTGCTGCTACAATAACCTGACTTGTATTTTCTTTTGCTACAGGTTTATTGGTAAAGGTCTTGAAATACTCTTCCTGCAAAAACATGACATAGATGATGTCATTCAGTACCACACAGATTGCTTTTTCATCTGAAAACTGTTCATTGATTTCAAAACCAAGTTTGGTCCAGAATTCTTTTGTTCTCTGCACATCTTTTACCGGAAGGTTGACGTAAATTTGATTGACTTTCATTTTGTAATTTTTAGTGTTAAACTTTTATTCAAAATTACCAAGGCAGGATGAAAATCAACTTGTCATAAGGCAAGATTTAATTTTTCTTGGGATGGGAAACCAGTTCTTTACGAATCCTGCTCAAAGAAGTATCTGTAACTCCCAGATAAGAAGCAATCTGCTTTAAGGGAGCAAACTGGATTACTTTAGATTTCTGCTCAAGCAGATTAAGATATCTTTTGGTGGCAGAAAGGGTAAACATCTCTACAGAACGCTGTTTATAGTCGAAAAGTTCCTTAGACATCCAGGACCTTCCCCATTCTCTGAGGTTGGGGATTTTATGGAATAATTCCTGAAAGGTATCATAATCCAGCTTCCAGCATTCACAGTCTGTAATGCAGACTATATTTTCCTGAGAGGGAATTCTCTGAAACATGGATAAGACTTCAATAATCACTTCATTTTCCACGAAAAAATGAGTGGTTACCTCATTGCCGTTAAAGTCATTAACAAATGAGCGGGCCAGGCCGCTGTCCAGAATATAGTATTCATTGGCTGTTTTTCCTTCTTCCAGAATAAATTCGCCTTTTTGGAATGATGTTTTCTCATGGGCTTTGAATATCTCATCAAGCTCTTCATGTAGAAAAAAAGGGAAATCATAGCATATTTCTAAGGCTCTATTGGTCATTGGTGTCATTTTTTTAAGTCTTTAAAAATAAAATTTTTAATTGAATTAAAGACAACAAATATTAAACATACTAATTTCAACACCTGAAAAACACCACATATAATATTGGAATAAAAGATATTTCATAATATCTAAAACTTAAACAACAATCCAAAAACAGGTCTGAATATGATAAATTTCCCCCATCAAATCTACAATTCTGCCACTCCTCCGAAGTAAGAATACATTTTGGGTAAAACTATCAATTTTTATAATCAGAAGACAAAGTATTTGACCTCTTTAAAATAGGGATAGCTGAATAGATTTGGGAGGATTAGGTTTCCGGGCATCTCCAAACACAGTTTTACCTCCAAAACGCCAAGAATTTTGCCTTTCTTCTTCAATGATATCCTGTATATCAAAATCAGGAGTAAAGTCTTGCTCAGCCTTTGCTACGATTTGATGAAGCTTGTTCAGTGAATTCAGTTTGTCAGAATTTCCAAGTTTTGATTTTTCAATTCCTTTTCTAAGAATACTGATGCTCTCATCATAGGTATGGGTAGGCACAGGAAAAGGATGACCATCTTTACCTCCATGGGCGAAGGAAAATCTGGCAGGGTCTGCAAACCTTGAAGGTGCCCCGTGAATAATTTCACTCACTAAAGCTAAAGACTGCATTGTTCTTGGCCCTACTCCTTCCAGCATCAGCAGATCTTCAAAATTCTGCGGCTGTTGCTCTCTGGTAACATATAAAAGCGCTCCCAACCGTTTCAAATCAACATCAGACGCCTGTACATCATGATGGGCAGGCAGAATCAATCTAGAAAAATCTCTCATCACCTCTACAGAATCGGTATGGGAAATATCTAAAATTCCTTTTCTGTTTCCTGAAGCTTCGGCATCGGTAAGATTAAGTATTTTACCTCTTGAAATTCCATTAATTCCAGTATGAGGTTCTTCTACAAAGGACGTTATATTTTCAGAATGCCAGTGGTAACGCCTTGCTGTTCCGTCTGACTCATGCATACCCTGCTGAATAACACTCCAGTTACCATTATCTGAAAGAATAAAGTTATGAAGGTATAACTGATAGCCATCCTGAATGGCTGTATTATCTACTTTAGCAGAAAGTTTACTAGCTCTTACCAATTCTGTCCCGTTTAAGCCGGTCTGATCTGCAATTCTAATGAGTTCTGAGGGTGTTTCTCTGGAGAGTTTGCCTTTTCCGCCACAAATATAAAGCCCCAGGGAAGCTGAATTAGGATTAACAGAACGCTTCAAAGCCCCCATCACAGAAGTGGTAATTCCTGAAGAATGCCAGTCCATACCCATTACCGCTCCAAAGCTCTGAAACCAAAATGGATCAGCCAAACGGCGCAGCACCTCATCTTTACCGTAATCCATCAGAATGACTTCAATAATGGAGAGACCCAGTACAGACATACGTTCATAAAGCCAAGGGGGTACTTTGCCATAGTGTAACGGTAAATCTGCTGTTCCTGAACGTTTCATATTGATGATAACAAAGTTAATTGTAATATTCGGAAATAATACTGATTTCAATCAACTTTTAATTCAAATGAAAACTGTTCAATTCTATTTTTTTGTATTTTTTATTTTTTAAAACACACAAATTAGACAGCATTAAAAACGGCCATAAAAACCGTCCTTGATTATTATAAATTGTAAAATCAATGAATTAAGGCAAATTCCAGATCTTTATGTTTTGCTTCATCATATTCTTCCTCGAAAGAAATTTTATTTCCGAACGGATCAATAACGGTAAAAGACACAGCTCCATAAAACGTTTTTTCAAGTCCGGGACGGTTGTATTTGTATTTTTTGTCAATCAGTTCTTTATGATATTGCGGTACACCTTCTCCCCAGATGGCAACATGAGTTCCCGGAGTTCCGTCACCGTGATGTTCACTTAAATGGAAAATCATGTTTTCTCTTTTCACCTCCATATAAACAGGGGTATTTTCGTCAAAATAATGTTCCCAGACTATCTCAAACCCCAGCCAGTCAACATAAAATTCTTTTGTTTTCTGCTTATCGAAAATTCTAAGAATAGGTATAATTTTTTCCGCTCTCATCGTATGTTATTTAATAGTAAAAAAATAATTCATCCACATTACAAATGCGCCAATATATTGATTGTATGTCCAAAAGGATCTTTAACGAAAAACCTGCGGACTCCCCATTCTTCGTTAGTCAAATCATAAATAATTTCAAAACCGGCATCTTTCATTTTATTGTATATTTCATCTACGTTATCCACTTCAATAGAAAGATAAGGAACTTCAGTATTATTCCCTCCCTGTTCGGCAAAGCTGATCTGAACTTTTGCATCCTCATCATTTCCCAGCGTTTTGATCCAGCTATGATCCATCAGGATATCAAGTTCCAAGATATCCTGATAAAAGCGATCAGCCTTTGACAGATCATTTGTCTTTATATTCGCAACAATTCTTTTTACCATATTGATTTTAATTATATCATAAAAAAGCCTTGTGAAATTACAAAAATTTACAAGGCACAGATAAGTTATTGAGTATTATTTAATGTTTACAGCGAAGAGGCCGCTTCTAAAATCAGCTGTGCAACTTCTTCAGGGTGTGAAGCTAATGAAGCATGTCCCGCATCTAAAGATATAATCTTCTTAGGCTGAAGGCGTTCTGCCATCTCCTTTTCTGTTTCTGCAGGGATCATACGGTCCTTTAAAGAGATCTGATACCAGCTTGGCTTCGTTTTCCATGCAGGTTCGCCCGCTGTATCGCCAAAACACTGTCCATGAATAGGTTTTTGGGATAATGCCATTACAAGTGATTTTTCTTCATCAAGGTCCTGAGAGAAAGCAGAATGGAATTCATCATATTTGATCCATAAAAATCCTTTATCATCAGGGTAGATACTAGCACCACCCGGAGATTCTCTTCTACCTAAGAGAGAGCCCAAACTATCTCCTGCATCCGGAGCAAAAGCTGCGATATAAACCAGCCCTGCTACTTTATCATGATTTCCAGCGCCTGAAATAACAGCTCCACCATAAGAATGTCCTACTAAAAGCACTTTCCCTTCCTGGGCATCAATAAGATCTTTAGTTTTATCAATATCGTCCTGAAGTGAAGTTAAAGGATTCTGAACGCTTCTTACTTTGTATCCCGCTTTTACAAGAGAAGGGATAACATATTGCCAGTGAGAGCCATCTCCCCAGGCTCCATGTACCAAAATAATGGTTAGGTCTTTTTGTTCCATAATAAAGTGTGTTAGGTTTTGATAACGTAAAGCTACAATCTAAAAATGTAAACCGGTGTTAACTTAAGTTAATTAACAATTCTGCTTCTTAAAGCTTCTCAAAATATTCATCAGCCATCTTGTAATGATCGGACATCATTTGTTTTCTGTTTATATATTGTGTTTTAAATAAAAAAAGCCTTGCAAAAATTAATTCTACAAGGCTCTTTTACAAAAATTATTTATTCTATTGGTTCAGTGCAGCAAGTGCAGCATCGTAATTAGGTTCGTCAGCTATTTCTGAAACCTGTTCTGTGTAAAGTACTTTGTTATTTTCATCTGTAACAATCACAGCGCGGCTTAAAAGTCCTTTCAAAGGAGAATCCGTAATAGTCACTTCGTAATCATCACCAAAGCTGCTTCTGAAGTCTGAAAGTGTTTCTACATTGTTCAGTCCTTCTGCTGCACAGAATCTACCCAATGCAAATGGTAGATCTTTTGAAACATTGATTACCACTGCATTATCCAGTTTTGAAGCCTCTTCATTGAATTTTCTGCTGGAAGCAGCGCAGGTAGGAGTATCAATACTTGGGAAAATATTGAATACTTTTCTCTTTCCTTCAAAGCTTTCAAGGTTTTTCACATTTAATCCTGAGTCTACTAAAGCAAAATCTTTTACTGTGCTTCCTACTGATGGTAATGTTCCTATTGTGTGTACTTCGTTTCCTTTTAAAGTGATTGTCGTTGACATACTATTTATTTTTTTTAGTTTTCCAAATTTAATCAAAAAAGATTTTTTTTCCTGCCTGATTAAGGTTAAATTAATCTTAAAGTGAAAATAAAAAGTCTTTCGTGTATTTTAACGCCCTGAAGCCTCAATACTGGTTTCAAAAAAACTTAAAAGCAGGATTTAACATTCACTTTAGCAAAAATGGAATGTAATCCATTACCCTGATATTAATTTAAAGAGAATTAGGTCTCTTTTTTTATGTAAAAACCTCAAATAAAACAATCATATTTAGTAAATTTGTGGGACTTAAAATTTCAAATAAAAAATTACAGTATAATGTCAGAAAAATCAAAAATCTATTACACACTTACTGATGAAGCTCCAATGCTTGCTACTCACTCATTTTTACCTATTGTAAAAGCTTTTACGAAATCGGCAAATATTGAAATTGCTGTTCCGGATATTTCTTTAGCAGGAAGAATTTTAGCTAATTTCCCTGAGTTTTTAAACGATAACCAGAAAATTGTTGATGCTTTAGCTGAACTTGGAGAATTGGCAACAAAACCTGAAGCTAATATCATTAAGTTACCTAATATTTCTGCTTCTGTTCCTCAGTTGGATGCAGCTATTGCTGAATTACAAGGTAAAGGCTTCGCAGTTCCGAATTATCCTGCAGAGCCTAAAAATGACGAAGAAAAAGCAATCAAAGCTAAATATGCCAAAGTTTTAGGAAGTGCTGTAAACCCTGTATTAAGAGAAGGAAATTCTGACAGACGTGCTCCAAAAGCTGTTAAAAACTACGCAAAAGCTAACCCTCACAGAATGGGCAACTGGGCTTCTGACAGCAAAACTGATGTAGCTCACATGAACAATGGTGATTTCTATGGAACAGAAAATTCTACGACATTAGAAAACGCTACAAAATACAAAATCGTATTCAAAGGAAATGATGGATCTGAATCTGTACTAAAAGATTTCGCAGGTCTTCAGGCCGGAGAGGTAATCGATTCTTCCGTAATGAACCTAAATGCATTGAGATCTTTCGTTCAGGAAGCAATAGAGGAAGCTAAGAACAGAAATGTACTTCTTTCTGCACACCTTAAAGCTACGATGATGAAAATCTCTGACCCTATTATTTTCGGGGCTATTGTAGAGACTTTCTTCAAAGAGGTTTTCACTAAATATGCTGAGACTTTCAAATCTTTAGATATCAATCCAAATAACGGTCTTGCTGATCTTTTTGAAAAAATAAAAGGAAATGCTCAGGAAGCTGACATCAGAGCTGATATTGAAAAAGCACTTGCTGCAGGACCAAGAGTGGCTATGGTAAATTCTGATAAAGGAATCACCAACTTCCACGTACCTTCAGACATCATCGTTGACGCATCTATGGCTGCTCTTGTAAGAGGCGGAGGTAAAATGTGGAACAAGGAAGGAAATGAAGAAGATACGGTATGTATCATTCCTGACCGTTCTTATGCAGGTTTCTATCAGTCTGTAATTGATGATATGAAAGCGCATGGAAAACTAGACCCCACAACTATGGGATCTGTTCCTAATGTTGGATTAATGGCTCAGAAAGCTGAAGAATACGGTTCTCATGACAAAACTTTCCAATTATCTGCTGACGGAACTGTAGAGGTTCAGGACGAGGCTGGAAATGTTCTTCTATCTCAAAAAGTAGAAAAAGATGATATCTTCAGAATGTGCCAGACGAAAGATGCTCCGATCCAGGACTGGGTAAAACTTGCTGTAAACAGATCAAGATTATCTGATACTCCTGCTATTTTCTGGTTAGACAAAGGAAGAGCTCACGACAGAGAAATCATCAAAAAAGTAGAAAAATATCTTGCTGATCATGATACAACAGGTCTTGACATCAGAATCCTTGATGTAAAAGATGCCATGACTGAAACTCTTAAGAGAGCAAGAGAAGGTAAAGATACAATCTCTGTTTCAGGAAATGTATTAAGAGATTACTTAACTGACCTTTTCCCAATCCTTGAGCTTGGAACTTCTGCGAAAATGCTTTCTATCGTTCCATTGATGAACGGAGGTGGCCTATTTGAAACAGGTGCAGGAGGTTCTGCTCCTAAACACGTTGAGCAGTTCTTAGAGGAAGGTTATTTAAGATGGGATTCTCTAGGTGAATTCCTTGCACTTCAGGCTTCTTTAGAGCATTTAGCTCAAACTCAGGGAAATACAAAATCTCAGGTTTTAGCTGATGCGTTAGACGAAGCTAATGCTAAATTCTTAGCTACTGATAAGTCTCCTGCAAGAAAAGTAGGACAAATTGATAACAGAGGTTCTCACTTCTATCTGGCAATGTACTGGGCTGAAGCTTTAGCTAACCAGACTGCTGATGCTGAACTGGCAAAACAATTTGCTCCGATTGCACAGGCTATGCAGGAAAACGAAGAAGTAATCAATGCAGAATTAATTGGTGCTCAAGGTAAGCCTCAAAATATTGAAGGGTATTACAAAACTGATACTTATAAAACGTATTCAGCTATGAGACCTAGTACTGTTTTAAATGAAATCATTGATGCAATCTAATCTTTGATTTAATATAAATGAAAAGCTCCTTTTTTTTAAAGGGGCTTTTTTATTTTATTTAAATTGTGAGTGAGATAAAGCCCGCTCCTCTTGAATATTTCCCTCAAATCCCGACCGCAGAATCACCGGGATTTTTCATTTAATTTTCCGGCATAAAATTTTCCTGTTTCGCCTTTTCTTTTGTCTGCTTCGGCCTGTTTTACATTTCTGATCAAAGTTTATCAGCCTACTTTTGGACCAGAAAAATAAAACAAATATGTTATGGATACTGTAAAGAAAAAAAGAAACCCTATTGCGATTGTCTTTTTGGCAATATTGGGGATTTTCGGAGGACTGCAACTGTTCAGCAGGCCTTTGGAAGGAAAACCTGTTACAGGGAAGGTTGAAGCCCCTAAAGAAGTCCTTGCCATTCTTGAAAACTCATGTTTCAGCTGCCATTCCAATCAGCAAAACTTAAGCTGGTATGATAAAATAGCTCCCATTTCATGGGCCGTGAATAAGGATATAAAAAGAGCAAGGGAAGTTCTTAATTTCTCAGAATGGGAAAAGTATTCCCCCGGTGAGCATCAGGGAAAAATGTATGCTATTCTCAATATGATGCAAAACGGAAAAATGCCTCTTCATGAGTATACCCTTCTGCATCCTTCTGCTAAGATTACCGACAAAGATGTTGAAACAATTAAAAAATACACTCTTTCATTATCTGCAGCAGGCCAGTCTGCCAAAAAGAAGGTTGAAACGCACGAATCTTACGCCACTCCTAACCTCAACCTTTCAAAATTTCCCGTTTCGCCTAATGGAGTTCAGTATACTGATGATTTTAAAAACTGGAAAGTCATCAGCATGAGTACACTCTTTGATCATTCGATAAGAGTTATTTATGGAAATGACATTGCTGTAAAAGCCGTTGAAACTGAAAACTTTCACCCATGGCCGGACGGCAGCATTGTAGTAAAATCAGTATGGAAACAACAGGAATTGCCTGATGGAGAAATCAGAGCCGGAGAATTTGTGAATGCACAGTTTATGGTAAAAGATTCCGACAAATATGGAGATACAGAAGGATGGGGATTTGCCAAATTTTCAGGAAATGAACTTCATCCAACGGGGAAAACAGCATCATTTGCTAGAGAATCATGTATTGCCTGCCACAGACAGCTTGCAGAGAAAACAGGATATCTTTTCGATGTGCCCATGAAAATTAACACACAGAGACTTATTAAAAACCTACAGCAACAATGAAACATACACTATTGATCTTATTCGCAAGTTTTATTTCACTTAATTCCTGCAGCAAAGAAAATCAGGATAATGATAAGGGACTGATAAGGCTGGTTTTTGATCCCGGCAATCTGAAATTCATCTCTACATCACTGAATCCGAAGAAGGAAACGATGTCTGCCCTGTATGGAAACGGAAAAGCCCTCGAATCTTTATCAAAAGAAGCTCTCAAACCGGAAGGAGGCTCCCTTATGAAATTGGTTACCTGGCGCTATCATGATAACCCTCAATACTTTGGCGGTAAAATCACCGGTGAACTGATAAGTATTGAAACAGTGAAAACTGATGACAGAGGAAATATTACCTACGACAGTCAAAATACCCAGACAAAAAATAATCACTCTGATCAAACGGAAAAAATACAGTATTTCATGAGTTATCGTCCTGTAAGCAGACCCTAATCAAAAGCAGCCTCAAAGGTTGCTTTTTGCAAATATAGAATAGTGCCGGATTCTTACTGATTTAGAAAGTACCACATATTCTTTATTCATCAGCTCCTTTTATCATATATTCAATAAAAAGTATAAATTTAACTTTTGAAATCCGCAGTTCTATGCAACAGCAAAAAATAAAAATTTCACAAGCAACCATCTGGATAAGTTCCCTTTTTCTCGGAATTCTATCCTCTGTGCCGCAGCTTGCCTATCATGAGTTCAACTGGAAGGAAGCTCTCGTCAACTCATCGATAACAGCTGCATTCTCCGTTATTATGTGGTATATTAACATTTATATGCTGAATCGTTCGGCCAGACAGCGCAGACAGCATATTTCTTACTCAAGGTTACTCGTCATTTTAGCATTTGGGATGGTCATTATGTTTGGGCTGGCATGGATTCAGCAGCTGATCCTTTCGCATATCAACTTTGGCCCGGTAATGCTGATGATCGAAGTGAGAGGGATTTTAATCAATCTAGTATGTTATATGTTTTTAACCTTGCTGCAGAACAATTATGCCAGTCAGCAGGTTCAGCTTGAACTTGAGAAAGTAAAAAGTGATAATCTTGGGGCTCAGTACGAGCTCTTAAAACAGCAGATCAATCCTCATTTTCTATTCAACAGCCTTAATACTTTAAAACTAATGGCAGAGACCAACGACTACGAAACGGTAGATTTCATTGTAAAGCTTTCTGATTTTTACCGGTTTACCCTGGAAAGCAGAAAACTGGATCTGATCAGTGTTCAGGAAGAAATGAAAATAGTGGAAGCTTATCTCTTCCTCCAGAAAGCCCGGTTTGGGGATGGGATTACATTTACCAACCAGCTTGAAGGTGAAACGCTGCAAACCCTTATTCCACCTTTTACTCTTCAGCTTCTGGTTGAAAACTGCATAAAACACAATATCGTTTCATACAGTAAGCCTTTACATATTAAAATTTATAATGCTCCTGATACCATGGTCATAGAAAATCCTATTCAACGGAAAGTCGCCATAGAAGACTCTCTAGGCGTAGGCCTTGACAATATCAAAATGCGTTATAAACATCTTTTGGAACAGGATATTACCATTCATTCAGACGAAAAAACTTTTCAGATAAAACTACCGATAATTCATGAATATCATCATCATTGAAGACGAATTCAGAGCTGCAAAAGCTCTTCAGAGTTTAATTTCAGACTTAAAACCCGATTCAAAAATACTGGGAACCTACGACAGTATTGAAACCAGCATTGAAGCCTTGTCTAAAGATATACAGCCTGATCTTATCTTTATGGATATTCAGCTTTCAGACGGGCTTTCATTTGAAATTTTCAAAACCATAGAAATTACCTGCCCGGTTATTTTCTGTACTGCTTTCGATCAATATATGTTGGATGCCTTTAAAAGTAAAGGCGTAGACTATGTTTTAAAACCCTTTTCCCGAAAGGACATTGAAGAAGCATTGAAAAAAGTTGACGGATTAAAGATATTTTTTCAGAAGAATGAACTGCCGGACCTTGAATCTCTTTTACAAAAAATCAATCAGCCTTCAGGTAAAAACAGTTTTCTGGTCTTTAAAAATCAAAAATACACCACAATTCCTACGGAAGATATTGCTTATTTTTATATTCATAATGAAATCACCCATCTGGTGACCTTTACCAAAGAACAGTTTCAGCTTACTCCCCCGCTTAGCCAAATAGCTGAACAGGTTTCTGATAAGCAGTTTTTCAGAATCAACAGACAGTATCTCGTTAATTTTAAAGCTATAAAAGAAATGGAACATTATTTTCAACGCAAGATTCTCGTTAAACTGGTGATTGAAACTCCTGAACAACTCCTGATTAATAAGGAAAAAACGCATAGTTTTTTCAACTGGCTGGAAAACAGATAACAAAGCATATACAGAAGGATAGAAGTCAAAAAGAGAAACGTTTTCCTTTTATAGGAATTTATATTTCAAATGACACAATGAATATGGTTTACAATGACTTCCGGCTTCTATCCTCCACTATCTATTCTTAAAAAAATCATCCCTTTTATTTTCCTGATTCGCCTCTCCATTTGTCCGGTTAAACCAGTTTCATATTCTCCGGGAATTGCGGAGTATCTACTTTTGAACCAAATTAAAAGACATGGTATTAAGAAACTTAATCTCAGTAGGTGCTTTCACCTTATTATTATTTGCAGCTTTCGCATTTGTACAAAAAGATAAAGTACAAAAAACCTCACAGAATACTGACTCCGGAAACAATGGTTTTGCTATATTGGAACTGTTCACATCAGAAGGCTGCTCAAGCTGTCCTCCGGCTGATGAACTGATCGGAAAAGTTGTAAAAGAATATAAAGACCAACCGGTATACATCCTTTCCTATCATGTTGACTACTGGAACCGCCTGGGATGGAAAGACCGTTTCAGTTCTGCTGAAAATTCACAACGGCAGCAGCAGTACAGCCACATGCTAAATTCACAGGTTTATACTCCTCAACTAGTAGTTAACGGGAGAGCTGAATTTGTAGGTTCTGACAGCAATGCAGTAGAAAATGCTATTCAGAAAGCTTTCTTCAATTCAAAAAACAACAGCATTGATCTTTCGGCAAAGATCTCTCAAAATCAAATTAATATCGAGTACAATGCCTCTTCAGCTGATCCTAAAAAAGTACTTCTTATAAGCCTGATTGAAAAACAGTCTTCCACTCAGGTGGATAAAGGTGAAAATGAAGGCCGTCATTTGCAGCACTGGCAAATCGTCCACAAGCAGAATATAATCTCATTAAATAAACCACAAAAAGGAACTGTTGCCTTCAGTCTTCCTGAACATTTTTCTCCGGAAAACTGGGAAATAATTGCCTTTATTCAGAATACAAAAACAGGTGAAATCTCTGGAGCTACAAAAGCACTATTGAATTATAAGGCTACGAGTACACGAATTTAGCGTTATGAAATCTGTGTATTTGCAAATGAAAAATATTTTTAATTCTGAAATCAGGTTTTGGCTAAAGCCAGTAGAATGGATATTTATAATGAGAGCGGGCTAAAGCCCGCTCCTTTTGATTTTATAGTCATATTTCAAATAAAAGGAATCATCGAAGTCCTTCATAAGTAATCTTTCTAATATCTGTTTCTTCCCTTTTAGTTTATAAAACTTTCCGGAAACCACTGAAATCCGCTTGTTTTCTTCTTTGTAAAACCTAGTCCCGGCCATGGTAAGTGGCAGGCGAATGCTCTGGTTTTGGTATGTGACAGCTGTTCCAGAAGTTTTTTCCTTGAAGCTGTCGCAATATCCAGGTCCGTGTCTCCTGAAAAGCCCCAATCCGGATGAGGAAAAAGAATGACATCAGAATGAATAAGGTCTGCAATATATATAAGTTTTTCATCCCCTGAAGAAACAGTAGTTATGGTTAAACCAGGTGTATGCCCGGGAGCCAGTTGAAAACTAAAATATTCATATAACGGAGTGTTCATGTCATAGAATTTCACTTTTGGCTGGATGGTTTTCAGTATATTTTGTATTGCCACAATAGTCTTGGTAAGAAATTCCGGGTGAGCTTTCAGAGCACTGTTTCCAAAATCTTTAACGGAAGCTTTCATCCAAAAATCATATTCTATTTTAGACATAAAAAGAGCTGCATTTGGAAATACTAGATTATTCTGCTTGTCCACTACTCCTCCGAAATGATCAGGATGGGCATGAGAAAGAAAAACATCTGTCACATCGTTCGCAGAGAACCCGGCCTTTTGAAGACTTTTTACCAGAAATCCTGTTCTTTCATCTGCAAATATTCCCATTCCCGCATCCAGTAAAACCAGCCTGTCTTTTGTTTTGATAAGCAGAACGTTGATTGCCATATCGATGTAATTCTCAGGTCTGAAATTGTCTTTTAAGATCGTTTTCAGTTCCGAAACATTCCCTCTTGGTGCAAATGAATCCAGATTGGTTTCGTGAATATATCCGTCGGTAAGAATAAACAATTCAAGATCCCCCAATTCAATCTTTTTAAAACCTGATAAATCCTCTCTCTCTTTTTCCGGTGTTGTTTTCATTTCTGCAAACACATTGGAAAATGGGATAAAGCTTAATGTTCCGGCTAATAAACCGCTCTTTAAAAGTTCTCTTCTATTCATATTTCAATTTGTGATGTTGTATTTAAAATACCTCCGTTTATGGAGGAACTGCATTAGCTATTATATAAGATTGAGTTCCTGCTGTTATTCAGGAACTCAATCTCAATTTGGTGAATGTGTTTAGTTGTTGACCAATTTCATTGAACCTTCGCTGTATCTTTCTCCTACATTGGGATATTTTTTCAGGATAGCATCAATGGTATCCAGATCTGATTGGGAAAGTTCTATATTGACTGCTGCAATATTTTCTTCCAGATACTTAATACGTTTAGTACCAGGAATCGGAATGATATCATCCCCTTGGTTCAATACCCATGCCAAGGCCAACTGGGTGCCTTTCACCCCTTTTGAAGCAGCAAATTCGTTGATTTCTTTAGCCAGTTTTGTATTGTTTTCAAGATATTCCTGCTGATAGCGTGGTAATGATTTTCTGAAATCGTCATCTCCCAGATTCTGCACTTCATTGATATTGGCAAAAAGTCCTCTTGCAAGCGGAGAATAAGGAACTAATGAAATACCCAATTCTCTGATCGTTGGCAGAATTTCTTTTTCAACATCTTTGGTAAGGATAGAATATTCTGACTGTAAGGCTGCAATTGGGTGAATTTTATTAGCTTTTCTGATAGATTCTGGTGACGCTTCAGATAACCCGATATACTTCACTTTTCCAGCTTTTACAAGTTCTGCCATTGCTCCTACTGTTTCTTCAACAGGGATATTCGGATCTACTCTGTGTGCATAATACAGATCAATGGTATCTATTTTTAATCTTTGAAGGCTTAAATCTACCGCCTGTCTGATCCATTCAGGAGAACCGTCAAAGTAAGTTCCCGGAGCTCCGCTATGGCTTGCAGTACCATCTTTGAACCTAAATCCAAATTTGGTAGCGATAAAAATTTTATCTCTGTTGGGTACAAGAACTTTAGAAATAAGCCTTTCATTTTCTCCGTTAGCATACATATCTGCCGTATCCCAAAAATTAACTCCTAAATCTAATGCTCTATGCAGGGTATTGATACTTTCCTGCTCATCTGCTGGGCCATAAGCAAAGCTCATTCCCATACATCCTAAACCAATTGCAGATAACTGCTCTCCGGTGTTTCCTAATTTTTTAAATTTCATGATGGTTTGATTTTAATAAGACAAAATTAGATCATGAATCAGATATCACCGATATAGAATTCAAACTAATAATTATAAAATTCAAACAGAATTCGCTCTAAGTGCATTTGGAGTAAGTCCGGTTTGTTTCTTAAAATAATTGGTAAAATAAGAAGGTTCTTCAAAACCTAACCCATAGGCAATTTCGGCAATATTCCAGTCTGTATGTTTTAATAAAGCGTTAGCTTCCTGAATGATTCGGCCTGTGATCTGCTGGCTGGTCGTTTTTCCTGTAATTTCTTTCACAGAACGGTTGAGGGAGTTGACATGAATAGACAGGCTCTGTGCATAATCATTGGGCGTCTTTAGCTTTAAGAAAGCTTCAGGGCTGTCAATTGGAAACTGTCTTTCAAGCAGTTCCATAAATAAAGAGGCTACTTTCTGTGATGCGTTCTGATAAGGCTCAAAATCTTCTGCCGGCTGCATTCTCATGGTTTCATGAATCATCACGTGAAGATAGGCTCTGAGTATATCATACTTGTGAATATATTCCGATTGAATCTCAGTCATCATTTTTGTATATAGATCCGAAAGTATACCCTGCTGATCTTCATCCACAAAGAAAACCGGAGTTCCGCCAATTTTAAAAAGCGGAGAATCCTGAAGATTTCCCAAACGGCTTCCATTCTGTAAAAACTGTTCTGTAAAAAGGCAAAACCAGCCTTGCTGATCATCATCATCAGCTTCCCATGAATAAGGAACAATAGGATTTGAAAACAGTAATGCCGGACGATCTACTTTAATCCATTTATCGGCATAGTGAAGCTTCCCCTTTCCAATAATCAAAGATATTTTATAGTAATCCCGCCTGCTGTAAGGAGTCAACGGAGAGCAGTACTCTCTTGAAAACACATTGAAATGTCCAAGCTTACTTACTCCAGCGTAAGGTTTACCTAGATTAAAAGCATTGCGCTCGTAAAAGCCATTTAATGATTCGTTTGATTCCATAGATCAAAATTATAAAATTCAAACAAATTAAACTATAAATTAATTTTCAAAAAAAAAGCGGCTGACAGCAATGCCAGCCACGTAAAGTGAATATATAGTTGATAATGGTTTAATCCCAATCACCATGTCCATGACCATGACCATGATGTTTGTTTTGTTTTTTGTAGTATTTCTCCTGGTTTTTATAATATTTCTGCTGCTGCTTGCGGTATTTTTTATAATCGTTTTTATTTCTTCCGTAGACCATTACAGGATTTTGTCCTCTATAATATCTTTTTTTAAAGGCTATATATTTTTCTCTCCCCAGAATTCTTTCCAGCTCGTTGTATCGCTCACCTCTCCATCTTCCCGGATCTACTACATATACCCTGTTCCATGAATTATAATCACGGTATCTATCATTTAATGCATAAACCTGATTAGCCTGCGTTGTAGAAAGTAACAGATCAGCAACTACCGTCTGCCAGTTAACATCCGAAATACTCCTCCTGTAATCATTATAATACTCTGACTGGGCAAAGCTAAAACTGAATGTCCCGATCAAAAATGCGGTTAATAATAACTTTTTCATTTCATTCCTCTTTTAAATTAAGCATTATAATATAGTCAATTAGAGTGCCAAGAATTAAATTAAAACCCAAAGGTTTGTTAAAAAAAGCTATAAATAACTGATTATCTTTGAAATATTCTATACAATCATATACTATTGAAGGTTGTTTATTATTTCAAAAGCCACTGTTTTTCAGGCTGTTTATTTTCTTAAACACTGGGAATAAAAAAATTGCTCTATCTGTTTTTAGGTACAAAAAATTTCTGATGAATGGGTGATATTGATATTTACCAAAATAAATCTGTTATCTGTTATCTGTTATCTGTTATCCGTAATCTTTAATCTTTACAATTATAAAATTCGTTAAGATTCCCGAAAACTATTATTCCATATCAATTAATTTTGTAATTTTAAAGGAGAGAATGTTTTTGGAAATTCTCCAGTCTATTTTTTTAAATCAATCAAATCTCAGTAATTATGGAAAATATAAAATTTAAAGTATCTCCATATCAGGATGAATTGCAGCTACTTATTGATGATCAGAAAGCAGGTTATATGTCCATAAAGGTTGATGGGAGGCTACTCATAGTATACTATACCAAGCTTGATGAAGAACGCGAAGGGAAAGGATATGCCAAATTATTACTGGATGAGCTGGTTCGCTATGCAGAAGAAAAAGATTTGCTTGTAGATCCGGAATGTGATTTTGTAAGACAACAGTTTGAAAATCATCCGGCAAGATATAAAGATATCTGGCATGCCTGATCAGTCTTCCCACCAGATTCTAAATTGCTGATCTGACCGGTCAAGATCCACCACTTCTCCAATCATTGGAGTAAGAATATCAAGGTTTTGTGCTTTTCCGAGGGCTGTAACCTTTTGTAAAGGCTCATTCCAGGGGTGAAGGGCAAGCGCAAATTTTGCTGCATGAACAGGAATAATCTTTCTGGCCTGAATATCAACTGCTGCCTGAATTACATCTTCAGGAAGCATATGAATATACCTCCAGGCTTCTCCATACTGTCCGTTTTCAAGAATAGCATAGTCAAAAGGGCCATATTTATCACCGATCATTTTAAAATGAGCGTCGTATCCACTGTCGCCTCCCAGAAATATTTTCTTTGAGGGTGCTATCAAAACATAAGAAGACCAAAGGGTATCATTCTGCTTTATCCTTCTGCCCGAAAAATGCCTGGCAGGAGTGAAAACCAGTTTTATATTATTTTTTAATTCAACTTCAGTGCCCCATTCTTCCTCAATAAGCTGACTTTCATGATAACCCCATCTTTCAAAGTGGGCACCGACTCCCAATGGCAGGATGACGTTCCCCACCCTTTCTCTGATTGATCTGACTGTAGGATAATCCAAATGGTCAAAATGGTCGTGGGTAATCACCAGATAATCCAATTCCGGAATATCTTCAGGTTTAAAGATGTCTGAACCTTTGAATGCTTTATTAAAATATTTAAACGGAGAGCCATATACACTTAAAACCGGATCTATCAGAAATGAAATCCCATTAGTCTGAAGGTAATAAGAAGAATGTCCCAGCCAGATAAATACATCTGTGCTCTTATCGATACTTTTTAAGTCTGTATGGATAGAAGGAATGTCTTTCAGGGGTTTTAACAAAGGATCTTTTTTACCTAAAATGAAATCATAAGTAACTTTGGCCATACTATACCCTTCAGTGATAGAAGGGGTATGACTGATATTCTGAAACTGCTTTTTTTTATAAAGCCGTGACTGCTGAATCCGTTTCAACCGTTTTCCTTTTGGTACTGCACCGAAGACCCTCATATTGATCACAATAAAAAAGGTAATAGTCAGTATAACCACACTTGTAATAATCCAGTAAATCATCTGCAAAAATAAGTATCAAATGTATTGACTTTTGTTTTTAAATAAAAAATCCGGGGGAACTTTTTAAAGATAAACAGCAAAAGACATAAAGCTCTTACTGCTTTGTACCACAACTCACTTTTTAACTAATTTTATCATGTATTTCATAAAATTTATCATTCATTTAGATGATGATTAGCCTAAAACTTTATATTTTAGCAGCTTAAAAACTCAAAGTATATTGAAAAATTATTCGGTAATATTTCTTCTCGTTATACTGTCGTCATGTGCATCTATCAGAAAACATAACGAACAGCGGGCTTCATGTATTCCCCCGGAGCAGCTTAAAGAGGACATAGATTACGCGTATTCCAAACTCCA